>CAMDOZ010000013.1 GCA_945903705.1 Fidelibacterota bacterium
TGGCCTTGGCCGAACGCGGCGCGGTGATGAGCGGTGTCATCGGTTCCCCGAGGGAGACGATGTTCTCCACCTTCCGCACTGGCAGGAATTCGCGGTAGCGCCACAGGTCAGGCGCGCGTGACAAAAGATCGTCCTTGCACAGTGCCGCCTTCATGCCGGCGAGGTCATACCGGACCAATAACGGTTTGCCTGCCCCCTTCGACAGATTCCACAGCCGATCCGCCTCATGCCGCTCGCCAGTGAGGCCGCACTCCAAGTGGGTAACGAACGTCGGCCGTTCGGCGGTCAGGTTATCGATCACTTCATTTCCTTCTTGGTGGGAGCGTTACTTCGGCGCCGCAGTCAATCCCGCCTTGCCCGCGCTCATCGTCACGCCCAGGATAAGGACGATACCGATGCACAGCAGCCCCGCGGTATACCAAGCGCCAGCATAGAAGTTGTGCGTGGAGTCCCTCAGGACGCCGATGATCGTCGGGCTGGTGATGGACGCGATATTGCCCACGCTTTGGATCGCGGCCATGCCCACGGCCTGCGTGCGATGGGGAATATACTTGGTGCCAACCGTCCAGAAGATCGCCATGGCTGAATAGCCGCCCACGGTGCAGACCACCAAGCCTGCCAGCTTGGCACTTGGCACGGACAACACCACCAACAGCGCCCAGCCCAACGCGGCTAGGCTCATAACGCCGATGAGGTGGCCGACACGCTCCTTGGTGCGGTCGGAATTCCAACTTACCAGCTGCATGCCGACGATCGCGAAGAGCGGCGGCACCGCGGTGATCATGCCGATGAGAAAGGTCTGCGAGGCGTCCGCGCCGATCAACTCCTTGACGATTTGCGGGATCCACACACCAATCGTATTGACCGTGGCGATGATGCAGAAATACGAGATGGCCAGCACGATCACGGGCGCGTTCAGAATGTCCTTCCAGGCCCGATCACCGGATTTTTTTGGTTGCAAGCGCTCGTCGTCGAGCCGGCTTTGCAGAGCGGCCTTCTCTTCGTCCGTCAGCCAACGCGCTTCCGATGGCTGGCTTGGAAGCCACAAAAATACACAGACCCCCATCAAGATAGGCGGCAGGCCTTCCAGCAGGAAGAGCCAGCGCCATCCGCTTAAGCCCAGCCAGCCATCCAGGGTCATGATAGCGCCGGACAGCGGGCCACCGATTACAAGGGCCAGGGGCAACGATGCCAAGAACATGGAAGTCGCTTTGGCGCGTTGGGCCGTGGGGAACCAGCGGCTGAGAAAATACAGAAGCCCCGGAAGCAATCCCGCTTCGGCGATCCCGACAATACCGCGTAGGCTGTAGAGGCTGTAGGGACCGACGGCGAACATGGTGCATGCCGAGGCGATCCCCCAGCCGATCATGATGGTGGGTAGCCAACGCCGGATTCCGTAGCGCATCAGCAACAGGCTGCTGGGCACCTCGAAAACGGTGTAGAGGACAAACAGAACGGTATTGGCGATGCCGAAGGTGGTGGCGGTGAGGCCGAGCTCCTTGTTCATGGACAAGGCCGCGAAGCCAACGTTGACCCGATCTATGTAAGCGATGACGTAGATCAGCGTGCACCACGGCATGATCCGCCAGAACGCTTTTTGGACCGCGGAGTCTGCCGGATCGCGAGTTATTTCCACGCGCCTAGTCCGCTGGGTTGCAGCAATAGTTATCGGGTGGGGCCAATGGCGCGGGCGATTCGCCCGCGCCACCATCGACTTCTATTCAACGCTCTCGAACCAACGTGTAGTGAACTTGTCGGCAAGCATCGCTACTTACATCTCGAACCGGATTCCCGCACGGAATACACGACCAAGACAGTCGGACAAAGCCGCGTTACATGCTATGCCGGACGCGGTGCCGGCGGGACCGATCGCGTAGATCGCCGGGTCCTTATTCATAAAATTGCGGACGGTTAAGAACGCTTCTGCGGTGCCGCTATCCGACTGCATAAACTCGTATCGTAGTGCAACGTCCAGGTAGAACGATCCCGGGAGGGCATTGATATTTTGCGTTCGTTTGAGCGCCGTTGAAACCGGGCAGCCACTCGTGCATTCGACGATCGTTACGTCGTACACACCCGAACTTAAACCCCGTCCCATGAGCGAGAACCGGTAGGCGTCGTAGGAGTAAGTGGCGGTAAGAGTGTATTTCCATTTCCGGACGTTGCCGCCGACCGTATTGATCAGGCCAGCGCCGGTGCCGGTGTCCTGGATCTGTTTCATATACCGGGTGGCCATGGCGCGCAGGCTGAGGTCGCCGGACCAGCTGGAGACGATGTTGTCGAGGCCCGTCGAGTAGCTGGCCTCGAAATCCATGCCCCGATTGAGCTGCCTGATGAAATTCGTCGGCTGGATTCTCACGGTGTTAAGGATGCCGTTGACGAATATGAGCGAGCTGCAGAACGTCGTTTCACCTGCGAAACAACGATCGGGAACTTCCTGTCGTCCCACGGTGCCGATGACGTCTTTGACATTGATGTTGTAGTAGTCGGCCGAAGCCTGGAACCCCGGCACAAAGGTTGGCTGGAACACGACGCCGATCCCGGTGGTATCGGCCTTTTCAGGCTTCAGGTTCGGATTGCCCGACGTTTCCGATTGGATATTGGTCGGAAGACCGCCGCGGAACGGGTCGTTCACGAGACTGCCCACGAAAATGCCTGCAGCAAACAGCTCGACATTATGTGGGGCACGGATATCGCGCGAACGGGTCACGCGGAGCCTCAAGTCATCGACCGGACTATAGGTTGCGCCCAGCTTCCAGGTCGTAACATACCCTGACGTCGAGTAGTCGGTGGCGCGGACGGCCCCGTTGAACTCGAGGGAGCGTGCCCAGCCGGTGTCGACCGCGAGAGGAACTACGGTTTCCAGGAAACCTTCTGTCACCGAATAGCTGCCGCGCGTCGGCCGCGAATTGCCGAGGCTCGAATCGTTGACGGCATTGCGAGCGCTTTCGATGCCGCCCACGCTTTCTTTACGGTGTTCGGCACCGAACGCGATGGACACCGGTCCGGCCCACAAGTCGAACGGCTCGCCGGTCGCGGACGCGGCCATCACTTCCTGTTCATTCCTTTCAAGAGCGTATGACCATCCGGCGATGTAGTCCGCCGCCGCCTTCGTGTTCACGCCGACGCCGAACACGTTCCACGGCACGCAGCCGTTGCTCGGATTGGCGATGGAAGACCGGCATACGATCACGCCCGTCGTCGGGTGGCGGACCGCATCGATCGCGAGCGGCTGCGCCGAGCGCCAGCGGTCATAGAAACTCTTTCTGATATTTGCCTGACCGAGTTGGTAGTAGGCGTCCCACGACCAGTCCGCACCGGCTGCTTCGAAGTTGCCATTCATCCCGGCGACCCAACGCCGGACATAGCGATCGACACGCTGCGAGTGCATGAATGGCAGGTCGACCCATCGGCTACCCATATTGAATCTTGTGATACCGAGGGCCACCGCCTGCGCCCGGACGGAGGCGGGCATGAAGGCATTGTCGGCGTTAATGACCAGATCGCCGGCGCTGAAATGCCTTGCGCCCGTACTGAAAGCATTGCCGTAGGCCCAGCCATATTGCGCGTAGACCTCGATATTGTCGGTGAGGTCATAGCTGGCGCGCGTGAAGAAATTCTGGCGCCCTTCTTCCGGGTCCAACATGGTGCTGTTGTGGGTGAAGTCGTTCGCGCGCCATTCACCGCCAATCATCCAGGGATCACGGACGAGCGAACCGTACTGGAAATTATATGGCGCGCCGCCAGGACCGAAGGCGATGCCCCGCAAGGCGGTGTTGGTGATGATACCCCCCGCGGTCATGACCGACTGCGCCGAGCCCGCCACGACCAGGCGCTCCGGCACGCTCGTCGAAAGTCCCGCCGTCGTGCCGTAGAGCGGATTATTAATCAGGTTCCAGCCTTCTTTGGCCCAATCGCGATCGGCGCCGTAGATGCCGTAATTCTTCGCGAGCTCACCGCTCACGAGCAAGTGACCGCGCCCGCCTGCGAACGGCGTGCCCACTGAAATGGCCGTATTCCAGGTCGGTCCATCGCCGTACGTGGTGAGACCTCCCTGAAATTCAGCCTTGAACCCCGTAAATTCCGTGTCGAGGACGTAGTTGATGACGCCGGCGAGCGCGTCGGAACCGTAAGCCGCCGAGGCGCCCCCGGTAACGACTTCCACGCGCGAAACAAGCTGCTGGGGGAAGGTGTTGACGTCCACCTGGCCCGTTGGCTGGGAGCCAACGTTGCGCTGCCCGTTAAGAAGAATCAGAGTTCTCGACGTACCAAGGTTTCTGGCTTGAGGTGTATTCAAGCCGACACCCCCTGCGGTCGTGCTGGTACGCGAGGTTTGGGGCGACTGGTTGCCGACGAGGGCCGGCAGCGTATTAACGTATTCTGAGATATTGGCCGCGGCAGCATCCTTGATCTCGTCGGTGCCAAGCACGGACACCGGAGTCGGCGCTTCATAGCCGTCGCGCACAATGCGCGAACCCGTGACGACAATTTCTTCGACCGATGGGGCCGGGGCAGTCTGGGCCTGGGCAGGATCGTCAAGAAAGATGATCGGCATTATCGCCGATAACGCAGCTGCGCTGACCCCGCGACGGATGTGGCGCTTTAAGAAAAGCGCTCCGTTACGATGCCGGTCGAGAACGATACTATTTTTTGATGACATTGCATCCCCCCCAAGAAGTTGCAGTGGAGAATACTCACACGTTTTCTGACCTTTGTCTTCCTTCTCAATAACTCAGTTGTGAGTTTGTTCGATACCATCGATGGAAGGCCGAACCAATTCCGCCAGACATGCCTGAGGTTCGCCGGGGAGTCTTGGATTCGCTTCGCCCGAGGCGCTACCGACAGACATGATATTAAATGTAACCGATGATCCATTCTATTCATTCGGCCAGAAGTCGCTCCGGGCCAGCGGGAGAGACGAGAGGAAGGCGTACAACAGGGACCGCGAAAGTACCGGTGCCGTAGGTCCCGCGTTCTTTCTTAGGCTAACTCGGACTGGCGAGTCGCCTCAGGGCGGGCTAACATTTCCTCGGACGCTTCTATTGATCCGTCATCAAGGGGAGGAACTCCATGAAGCGCGCACGCCCGCAATCGAATAGATCCGCCGAGCCGTCTCGCCGTTCCGTGCTGAAAGCCGCCGCCCTCGCACCTGTGTGCATCGCGGGCGCGCCACTCCTGCAAAGCTGCGGACAGGCCGAGACCCCGTCCACAGCTTCCGCCGGCGACATGCTGGAGATGGGCGCCCGCGAGGCGGTGGAGCGCATCAAGAACGGCGACATGACGACCGAGACTTACGTCGCGCGCTTGGTCCGGCACTACAAAGCCTACAAGGACCTGAACACGGTCATCACCATCAACGAAACGCGCCTCCTTGAGGAAGCGCGCGCTGTCGACCGGACGCGAGCCAAGGGCCAGACCCTCGGCCGCCTCGCCGGCCTGCCCATCGCCGTGAAGGACAACATCAACGTCGCCGACTATCCCACCACGCTCGGCAACAAGGCTCTCGAACCCTATGTGCCGAAGGAGACAGCGGCGGTCGTGCAAAAGGTGCTCGACGCCGGCGCCATCGTCTTCGCGAAAACCAATGTGCCGACGCGCGTGGGAGGCGACGTGCCCCTGTCTTCACCCTTCGGCGCCAATCGCAGTTATGGCACGGTGCGTAATCCTTACGGCACGACGCGGGCCAGCGGCGGGTCAAGCTCCGGCAACGGCGGCGCTATTGCCGCGCGCATCGTACCTGCGGGCCTGGGCGAGGACTCCACCGGCTCAGTGCGGATCCCTGCAGGCCTTTGCGGCCTCGCCGGCCTGCGCCCGACGACTCGTACCATCAAGCGTTACAGCGACGAGGGCTTTGCGCAGCCGCCGGCAGGGGCCCTCAAGACCATGGGGCCGATGGCGCGCTCCGTGACGGACCTGGTGTTCCTCGACACTGTCATCACCGGTGAAATGCCGCCCACAGTGAACCTTCGTGACGTGCGCATCGGCATCCCCCGCCCCGATTACTGGACGTGGGAGGTCATCGACCCCGGTGTTGCCGAAGTGACCCAGGCGGCTTACGCCAAACTCCGCGACGCCGGGGTGCAGCTTGTGGAGACCGATATTCAAGGGATGGTCCAGTTCGCCGACAGCCAAGAGGTGTCGCGCGCGGCGGGCGGAGGCGGAGGCGGCAGCACCTTCGCCCAATGGCTGGCCGAAAATGTTCCCGGCGTCACCATGGAACAGGTCTACGCGGGATATCCCTTACCGGACGGGGCGCCCTCGCAACAAAAACCTCTCTCGGCGGAGGAGCGTCAGGCCACGCTACAAGCGGCATATGCCCGCAACGAGGAATTCTTCAAGTCCAACAATATTCTGGCCGTGGCCTTTCCAACTATGCCTTACCGGGCGCCGGTGATGGAGCCTACTGGCAAGCTTGTAGACGAGAAGGGCCGCCTCATCCTCACGACCGACTACGCCGCGATCCGCTGGGCGTCGCGTATGGGTTCGCCGGGCTTGAGTGTGCCTTCGGGGTTGATAGCGGGACTGCCGGTCGGCCTTGAGTTAGATGCACTGCCGGGTCAGGATTCCTGGCTTCTAGGTCTCGGCCTTGCCGTCGAAGGCGTGCTCGGTCGCCTCCCGCCGCCGCCCCTCAATCGCGCGGCATAGCGCCCGCTGCAGCCACGCCCCGTCCGCGCACTGCGGCGGATGGGGCTCGGGCTTCTGGGCGGCTGGTCCAATGTAGTTCCGGTCAACCCGCCGACCTTGGGAAAAGGTCGGCTAGACTAGAGCTCCAGCCACTGCGCTAGAAGTGCATTCGCCCGCTGGGGTTGTTCCAGCGGCACGAGGTGCCCACAGTCTTCGACAATCTCCAGCCGCGAATTCTCGATTCCCGCCAACATCTCCTTTTGGTGATCGAGCGTGGCAAGACCATCACTACGGCCCCAAATCAACAGCGTCGGGCAGGTAATCTTCTCGAGCGTCGGCCTGCTGTCGATTCGATTCATGATCGCGTTCTGTTGCCGCAGGAACCCTTCCGCGCCGGTGTCGGCTGCCATCTTACGGACGACGTCGATCAGGTCCATATCGTGATATCGCGCCGGGGGAACCATCAAGGGAATGCGCTCATCGACTACGTCCGCAAACTTTCCGGCTTGCACCAATTTCAAGTATCCCAGGCGCCGATTGGTTTGCGCCGGAGTGTCGGCCGGAGTGAGGGTGCCGATGAGAATCAGCTTTTCGACGCGTGCGGGCTCCCGGCGAAGAATTTCGAAGGCAACAAATCCGCCCATGCCGTGAGCGACAAGCGCAAAGGTGTTCGGCGCCGCCGCAAGGACCGACTTGGCAAGCGCCGGCATCGTATCGTGCGCGCTATTGTTCGCGACCGTGCAATTAGTCTTGCCTTTGAACGCATCGAGCTGCGGCTTCCATAGGTCGGCCGTCAGCAACTGGCTCGAAATAAAGACGACATCACGCGTGGGCATGCGAAGTCCTATCCGACGAGAGGAATAATTGACGCATTCAGGCTAATTAAGAACACCACACTCACTCAAGCTATGACAAAGCTCAATAATGGGCGACGTCTTTGAATAAGAAGGCAATTTTCCCGCTGCCGGCACGAGAGCGGCCGGTGTGCATGCTCGCGCACGCAGGGGCGCGTCGACGGCAACTTAATCAACCGACGAATATGCGGTCGCTAGATATTCGACGATCTTGCCGACGTCGGCCTCGGCGATAGGCGCTCCATAAACGTTGATCATTTTGATCACCGAAGCCTGCCAGAAGTCTTTCCCGAAGTTCGGTCCACGAGGTTGAATCTGGATGTAGTCCGCCGAATGGCAACCAGCGCAGTTGCTCTGCGCTAGATCCTGATTAGGCCCCGGCCGGAAGGCCGCCGTTTCTTCGGGAAGCGTATAGCTTGCCACTCCCGCATACGTAGAGCCGGCGGCTCCGGCAAGTGACAAGATGATACCGGCCGCGAGCCACGTCTTAGAGTTTCCAAATTGTTCCACGATGCACCTCACACTGCCGTAACGCGGACAGTTTCGATGACATTGCGCAGGTACCCGGAAGGATTCCACCGCGCTTCCATCGGCTGGACGTCTCCAGCGTTATTAGTCGCCCTCGCCTTGACGGCGTGCGTACCGGCCGGAAGTCTTATCCTCGTCTGCCACTCGCGAAACGAATATCGGCCAATATCCAAGCCCAGCGTCGTGGGCGACCAGCTTTTCCCGGAATCGATCGAGATCGCGACGTCTCTAATCCCTTTGCCGCCATCAAAGGCGATGCCTTTGATCTGCACGTCCGCCGCGGCCTTTACGACCGCGCCGTCGGCCAAATTCGTGATAAAGGACCGGACAGTGAAACGGTTGATTGGGATGGTGGGAGCGGGAGCCGCACCTGGCACGACGCAGTTGCATTCGTTATCCGGAATTCGATAAGCGGTCTTCATCCAAAAGTTGTCGTGTACGCCATCGATCACGGTAATTTCATCAAGATGCTTTACCCAATAGGTGCCGTAATAACCGGGCACTACGAGGCGCACCGGAAATCCGTTGAGCATGGGCAGATCTTGACCATTCATCCCGTAGGCGAGCATGACCTCGCCGTCACGCGCGTGGTCAATGTCTAGCGCCTTGGCATAGTCGGGCGTGCCGTCCGCCACGGGCCGGTCGACGCCTCCGAACACCACTTGCCTTGCTCCGGCCTGGACGCCGGCCCTCTCCAAGACGACCCTGAGAGGAACGCCTTTCCAACGCGCGTTCCCCATCGCCCCATTACCAAGCTGCCCACCACCGACACGTGGAGTAAAGAACCCGCGGCTATTTCCGGAACATTGGTTGACCGCAACGATTTCCGTGGCCGGCAACTTCTTTAAATCCGCCACGGATAGCCGGAGGGGTGTAGTTACTTTGCCCTTAACCTCGACGAAAAACTTGCTGGTGTCTATTTCAAGAGGAATGTCGGCGAGATGATAGCGTACGAAGAAGGCGTCATTTGGGGTGATGACCCCTTCATTGAAGATGGCAAATGGAGTTTCGAGCTGCGGCGGACGCTGGGTCACCCCAATCATCGGTCGCTTTTCCGGGTACTGCACCAATGGGCGTTCGCCGTTGTTGAACGGCAGGGTGATGGTATCGGCCCACGCGCTTGACGCACCAAAAATCCGATTTGAACCGGTCGCGGCAATGGCAGCGACCGACATAAAAAGCAGACGGCGTCTTTGGACCATGGAATCCTCCTGGCCTTGGGGCCGTTAGGATGGATGCTCAATCCATTATGCGATTTAAGCTCAGCCGAGTCTCGAGGCACTTCGGACTAGGAATATTTCTATACCACCAGCGAGTATCCGGTCAGCAGCTTAGCCCTCAAGAAAGCTCTTTTTCCAACAATATCTTATTGTGACTCTGTTCGATAGCGGCGATGGATCCGACGGTTTCACGGGAGCCAGCAATGCAAGGCCACCACCAGCACACAGACGGGCTCTCCCCTCAACTAATGCCGCCGCCGTAAGAGGCGAACCCTGCGCGTTGCTGTTGCAACACCGCCTGCAATGCCGCGCGCTGCCGGCTCTCCCTCTCCCCTCTTTATGACTCTGAAAAAAAGCGAGCCCGCTTGCCGGATATGCCTTGAGGGCGCACTATGTGCCGTCATCACCAAGGGGGGGCGCAGACATGCGGCAGGTGTTCCTGGCAGTGGGGATTGTCTTGGGAATTTCGGGAAGCGCTTTCGCCGCCGATGCGCCCGGGAAGGCCTATCCGAAATTCACCGTAGATCCGCTGTGGCCTAAGCAGTTGCCCAACGGTTTCATCATGGGCGATCTCGCCGGAATCAGCATTGATGCCAACGACCATGTCTGGGTCATCACCCGACAGCCCACCTTGGACGATACCGAATACTTCGTAGCCAAAAAATCCACCTGCTGCCGCCATGCGCCGGCAGTGATCGAGTTCGATGCGGACGGAAATTTTGTCCAAGGCTGGGGGGGGCCCTATACGCCGACGGCAGACGCAGCGAAGTACAACTGGCCGATTCACGAACACGGAATCACGGTCGACTCCAAAGGCAATGTCTGGGTGTGCGGCAACGGCAGAGACAAAGAAAAGGCCCTCGATGACAACCACTGTCTTAAGTTCACTAAGGACGGAAAATTCCTGCTGCAGATCGGTAGTTCAGGCAAGAGCAAGGGCAGCCTGGATCCGGACAACCTCAACCATCCCAGCCAGGTTGCGGTCTGGGAGAAAACCAACGAGGTCTTTATTTCCGATGGCTATGTGAATCGCAGGGTAGCCGTGTTCGACGCCGACACTGGCAAGTTGAAGCGCATGTGGGGCGCCTACGGCAAGGCGCCCGACGACAAGGTCTCCCGGGAGCGCAGCTTCGCAGGAGCCCCGCCCCAGCAGTTCAACCTGGTTCACGGGGTGAGAATTTCCAACGACGGCCTAGTCTATGTCAGCGATCGGCAGAACAACCGCATCCAGGTGTTCACCCTCGAAGGCAAATTCGTCAAAGAAGCCTTCGTCCACCGGGGTACCCAGAGTCCGAAAGGCACTACCTATAGCTCCGCGTTCTCGGCGGACCCGGCGCAGAGATACCTCTACAGCGCCGACCTAGCCAATTTCAAGGTTCGGGTCTTAGACCGTCAAACCCTTGAAGAAATTCCCGGATCGGAAATCGGCCACCCAGGCCCCTATCCCGGCCAGTTCAACCAGCTCCACATCATCAACACGGACTCCAAGGGCAATCTCTACACCACCGAAGCCGGCGGCGCTCGCGTGCAGAAGTGGATCTTCAAAGGCCTGTCGGAGTAGCCTATTTTACGGCAACGCTCAGTGGTTTGCCTTTCTCTACTACATACACTGCAAGGATCTTTACTGGTGAATTACCTACGTTCGTGGCGTCATGGACCTTGCCGAGCGGTATTTGGAACGACTGTCCCGCGACCAGTCTTCTTGGACTTTCGCCTTCAATCCGGAGCTCGATTTCGCCTTCCGCGATAAACGAGCTTTCCACACCATGATGAGAATGCCTGCCAGCAGAGGCCCCTTTCGCAAGCTCCGCCACTCCCATAACTGCTTCCTGCTTTTCATTGACGTCGGCTCGTTGCAGGATCGTTCGCTTTATTCCGGCATCTTGCGCTGTCGCGGTAAGCACGCCAACCAGCGTGAAAACTACCGATACCGGCATCATGAAGCGCCGACGGAGACTTCTTCTATGCACGCTCATACGCATTCCCTTTTTGTGTTTTGGTGAAGTGGCGACAAAGACATGATCAGCTATGGCTTGCCGCCTATGGGGAGCACAAAGTCGGCTACGGCATAAGCTACGCCGCACTCCAAGAGAACGCACCCCACAGTCAAGCCGGTGAGACCCGAGCTTTCGCTCCTACGGGTAGGCCGCAATCCAAACTAACGCTGACTGACCATCCGTCGGCGTTCCCATTTCCAGGACTGTCTTGTCGTCATGATTGACGTGGATGTCGTAGATATCGTTGCCGTTTACGTCACCCGGCGCCTGATCGCCGGCATACGACCACAATGCGTAGCCGCGGTGAGCCCATTGCTTGGAGCCGTCCGGCCGCGTGAAGACACTCCAATCCCCCGACGGCTGAGCTGACGGAGGCGCGAGGAACGGCTGCCACATTTCGCAGTCCTTCCTACAGCGCGGGTTGGTGCCGAGATCGCGGCCGATGGCCGGCCGGATCGGGTCGCCGCGGCGTAAACTGTGCCCGCCACCTGACTGGTAGATGTAGCTGTTGCGCCGATAGAGCGTCTTGCCTTCCGCAGTCGCCAATAACCTGCCGAGCTTGGGATTATTCTGTAAGGTCACTTCAGCCGGCAGGAAGTAGCGCACCACTGCGGCCACCTGCCACTTCGGGTCGACGTTCAGGCCGTTGGCATAACCGAAGGTCAAATCACCGCTATATGTAAACAAAGCCCGGCCCTTATAGGTCCACTGGGTGATGCCGTCGTCGCGCGTCCCGATCCCGAAGTCGCCCACGGCAAAGCCCATGCGTGGCGCCTCATATGGCTGCCAAAGCTCACGGCAGGCCAGCGTCGAGCAGGCTTCCTTGGCCTGACTCGGATTGCCGGCAAACGCATACAACGTCTTACCCGAGACCTCGTCGATGAGTGCCAAGGCCATCGCATCTTCAACTTCACGGATGGCGAACCCACCGGGCAACAACGCATCGTTCACCGGATACATCATGGCCACGTGCCACCCCTTCGGAACCGGCTTGTCCTTGGAGATCGAAGCGCTGCCGCGGCCACGCGGACCGATTCCTGGAGCGCCGCTGCGATAGCGCGCCTGACTGCTGCCGGCGACCGAGCCGATGTCGCGGTCAGGGACGTAGGTGTACAGAGGCTTGTTCTTGTAAGCCCACTGGCGCTTGCCATCCTCGCGCGTGATCACCGACCAGTGCGTCACCGGTTTTGCATTGCCCGGAGCGCTGGCCGGCGGCCACAGCTTCGAGCATTCACCGACGCAGGTCGGCTTGCCCGGCGGATCGTTGTCGTAGGTGTACATCGTCATGCCCGCGGCCGTGCCGAACGCGATGTCAACACGCGGCAACTTGGTGGATGCTTCCTTGCTCAGCCTGTACCCGGCGGCAAGCCCCAAGGGCTGCATGGTGATCCCTTCAGGCGTTGCCAGCGGCGCGAAGTCCGGATCAAGCACCGCCCGTTGAGCTGACATTGCGCCATAGCCGATGGCCATGGTCATCAACGCCACTGCGGTAACCATAAGCAGCTTTCGATGGAGTTTCATCGTCATCACCGGGTTAGAGTCGGAGTTGGATGCGCACTAGGCCACGATCTCGGTAATAGTCTTGCTGGTCTGATTCGAACGGTCGCCCCAAGTGCTGAGAGGCACTCCGAACGCCTGCATCACGGTAAGGCCGACGCGGCAGCATGGATCGCCGGGAGCTCTCAGGTGCATGCCTGTCTTGATCAGGCCACCGGCCCGGCCCGCTGTCATAACAGGAATGTCCTCATTCGAGTGGATGCGGGCGTCGCCGTGGTCGGTTTGCCACAACACCAACGAGCGATCGAGCAGCGTCCCCGGGCCTTCGCGTACGCTGTCGAGGATGTGCAGGAAGTCGGCGAACAATTGGTTGGCGACGGTAAGGAAGGCGAACACTTCCTTTTGATAGCCTAATGTCTTGTCGATCGATTCCTCATGGGTGGCCGTATGCCAGGCCACAGCGCTTCCAGCGTGGCGCCAGCTGCCGGAGCCGGTATCGACGTTGAATACTCGGGTTTGGCCGCAGGCCATTGCATGGGCCAGGAGGCGCGCCATTAGCCGGCCGTTGACAACGATGTCCTCGACCACGCTGCCGGGCGTCGCCTCTTCCATCGCCCCTGGGACCGAGCAAGCCGGCAATGGGTCGGGCTTCTGCGATTCTAGTTCGAGCTGCTGCTCGATCTCGCGCACCGATGTGAAGTACTCGTCAAGCCGCGCACGGTCGGTTGCATCCACCTGTCTCATCAGATTCTGGCGCTGCTCAGTCACCGCCGACAGTACGCTCCGTTGCGCCAACACGAACGGGTCGGGCGTGAAGTCAGCCGCATTCGGGTCGATGAACTCGGGCCCGAAGATCCGTTTGTAGAGGGCTGCGGGCGAGCCTTCCGAGGGGTTGACCGAAGACCCGCTGCGCCGGCTGCGGCTGCCGCGCGAGCCATGGAACGTAACTTCGAGAGAGCGGAAACGGCTCCGTTTCCCGATGACATCGGCGATCTTGCTGTCGAGGCTGGGGCCGATCGGGCCGCCATCGAACACCGCGCCGGTCGTGCAGATTTGCACGGTGGAGGTGTGAGTTTCGTGCGGGCGGCCATCGAGAAAGTACCTCATGCCGCTGAAGACATTCATCCGCTCCTTGAACGGATCGAGCACCTTGAGCTGGATGTTGTTCTCATAGCCCGCCCCGATCTTCGACGGGATCCACATCCCGGGATTTAAGCCCAGAGCTTGATAGTAGTGGCCGAAGCACACCGGCAGGCTCTCGCCGGTTGCGGCCAGGGCGGTGCCGTTGTTGTCGAGGAAGCAATTCAGGAGCGGCAAGCCAACGGTCACGGCCCCACCGCTCATCACACCGCGAAGAACCGTCCTTCTGTCGAATTTGGCCATTTGCATGTCTCCAGTTATCTCGTGGTACGAGACCCTGCGCTCAGATCAGAGGCTTCAACGACCGGCGCAGAAACCCGATACAATTCCGGACTGGTCGCTATGTCCCGCATCAAATCCGGAAGCTTGTAGCCGTTGGAGGCAAATCCCTCCTTCAGTTGACCCAGCCACGTTGCTTCGCCGCGGACCGGAGTACGACCGAGGGCGTAAGCGGTGAGTCGGTCAACCAGACATGATGTCGCCCGCTCCGGCTTGTCGTAGAACACCTGGCCCAGCTCACGGCCGTTATTGAACCTGGTTCCTTCGAACTCGCCCGTCGTGTCGATTCGCTTGCCGTTTTCCTCCGTCCGATAGGCGCCGGCGCCATCAAAATTCTCCAGCGCCAATCCCATCGGATCGGTGATCTTGTGACACCCAGCGCACATCGGCTCGCGGGAATGCGCCGCCAGACGCTCACGAGCCGTCTTATAGGCGGTGTCGTCATTCACCAGGGTGAAGTCGACGTCCCCCGGCGGCGCGGGAACCTTCTGACACAACATGATCTCGCGCAGAGCCTTGCCGCGCAGAGTCGGCGAACTGCGCCCGGGATGTGAGTGCAACGCCAGGAAACTCAAATGCGTGAGAATCCCGCCGCGCGGATCATTCGCCGGAAATTCATAGGGCTGCCACGCATCGGGCGAACCATTGGGAACGTTATTGATCAACGGTAGGTCATAAACCGACGCCAACGCAGGCGTCAGATACGTCTTCCGCACGACAAAGACCTTTGGATAGTCCTCGCGCTGCCGCACCAAGAGATCGATCAGGGTCTTTAGAGTTTGCTCCTGCGCGTCCGCGACTACCATCGAATTGAACTTGGGATAAAGCTTTCCGTCCTTGCTCAGGCTGCTCATGGCATCGAACTGGAACATGTCGGCGAAGAACGCGCGAACGCCGTCCTCGAGCCGCGGCGACGCCAGCATCCGCGATGCTTCGCGTGCCAGCCCCTTTTGAGTATGCAGATCGCCCCGTTCCGCAGCCGCCAGGAGCATCGGATCAGGCATCGAGTTCCACAGCAGGAAACTCACCCGGGAGGCTTTAGAGTAGCCATCGAGCCTGTAATTGCCGGGACTGGCCGGATCTGGTTCTAACACCACCTGCCGGAACAGGAATTGCGGCGATGACAGCATCGCCGTCAACGACAAGGACAACCCCGTATAGAAATCCTTGGTCGTCTTCGATGCCGTTCGCGCGGCTTCTACATACCGGCGCTGTTCGGCAGCGGTCAGCGGGCGCCGGAATATCATCCCTCCGGCCTTGCTCAGAAACTGGCTGGCGCAGGCGTCGTCGGCGTCCATAGCAGACTTTGGTTGGCACGGGATCAAGGCGTTCCGATGCTCCTCGCTCACGACGTGCGTGGCGACCGAACGCGCTATGGAATAGTACTGAGCCATGCCAGCGGACGAAACGCTGACGCTGCTGGCCCCAATCTCGTTTAAATTGTCGACGCGCTGGTCGGGCTCGAACCTCCCCCCCAACTCGATCGATGAACCGAATATGTCGTCGATCACATTGCGGTACTGATCGGGCGTGAGGCGGCGGAGCGACGCTCTGCCGCTTTGCTGCGCAGTTTCGTATTGAACCGCCTCAAGGGCCGAAGCCGCCGCCCCGCCGTCGCTGGATACCAACAGCGCACCGGCGCCGATGGCGATCAGCCCACCCGCCAGTTTGGACATCAACTGAATCGACCGCTTTTTTTTCACGACGATCTACCGCTCCTGAATTTGTCAGCGTGCCGAAACGCGTTGGTTATCCGTCTTCGGCATCTCCACGACGAAGGCTGGAACCGCCTTCAATGAATAGACGGCTGAGATCGACCAGTTCTGGCCGGTCACTGGATCCGGGTCCGCATCGGCATGTTTCTTCAAAAGGTGATAGTGACCCGGTATGTCGTAAAAGAAGAAGATTTCACAGTTGTAGTTGTTCGAGCTGCAGGTCCAATAAATCTCTTCGATCGGTTGGTAGCCCCCAATGATCCCTTCCAATGTCCCATCGGGCATGATCTTCAGACGCGTATTGAAGTTCTTGAAACTAAATCGAGGTGCGAGCAGAGGTTCCTGCACGTTGTAATACGGTCCCGGCTTGGTGATTGAAATGACACCTTCCCTGATCTGGCCAGGATAGATGTTGTTGTTCACGCGCGGATCCGGATCGGCACGGAACGTCATGCTTGAACGCGGCGATCCATCCCCATTGTACCTGGTGGGTTCCAGAGCCCGGCCGAATTTGATGGTGATAGGACCATCATTGCTCAGATCTTCGCCGCTGATAGTGATCGTCCACGCGGGCGCGACCTCCTTCGCCGCGGTCCAAAAAAACAGCCAGGTCGCAGAACCTTGATTTACCTTGTCGCGCATCCCTTCCGTACAACCCCAAACCCGCGCCAGCTGGTGATCGATACCCACCTGCTGGGTTTCAGGATCCACGAATGACTTGTCGTTCTGGCCCTTGCCGTCCAGATCAAAGCCGTAGGCGAACTTGCCGTTATAACTGATCAGTTCGGAATCCTTCACCGCGGCGGGGTGTGAATATGCGCTCACCGGCCGGCCATTGACCCGGCCGCGCATCGTCATCAGCTGGCCGACCTTATCCTGGTCCCAGCCACCCTCCTCGCCCTCGACGAAGCCTGCGATCAGCTCGGCGATCTCTTCCTTGCCATATCCGAAATCGGCCAGGATTTTTTCGTACTGCTCCTTGATCGGAAGATTTAGTCCGTCGGGGCAGTCGCCGTCTTGATTGTAGCCGGCGTGCCAGAAGCTCGACATCACGTAGCTTCGCGTCTCGAGCGCCAGCGCCGGCTGCGCCGACAAGCCGGCCAATGCGACGCTTGCCAGCGTTGCGAGCGGGAGTCTTTGCAAGCTTGGTGCAGAAAAGAGGAACGCCGACTCTTGGACCCAAGACATTGGTCGTCTCCTTATCGATTTCGGCGGCCCTTGGCAGGACTGAGGACAAGCATCTTTGTTGCGGCTGTCAGGGTTTAACCCGCGTCAACAAGTGTATTCCTGGCCCTTGGCAAAGACTACTCCGCCGGTCAATCGCGGGGCCGCGGCAGCTATTCTCTCTCTAACTGAAGGGTCGCTATTTAGAATTATTATAGTCACGCAAGTGTGTGTTCCCTTAAGGTCTTGCAACTCCCGCTTATGACCAACGTCTGCTGAGGGTACTCACGCCCAAGGCAAAAAAGCGAGAGACACAGGCCGTCCCCAGGGTGGGCTTCACGCCAATCGCGAGCCAAATGAAATCCTGATGGGTCATAGCGGTAACGGTCGTGACGTCGGGCTCACCAAACGGCTTGATCAGTAGCCACGATCTTCGAGCGCGTGACGTGATCTTCGAGCGCTACGCAATCTGCAAAAGGTAAATTAGCGCGACCGCAATGACGATTAGTACGCACAACGATAAGAGCACCGATGCCGTGACGCGGCCGCCGACCTTGCCAATAACCTTGATATCTACGCCTAGCCCCAAGGCAGCCATTGAGATAACGGTGAGCACCGTCGCGGTAGTGAGAATCGGCTGTAACGCAATCTGAGGAACTAGGCCTAGCGAGCGCACTGCGACCAGGAGAAGAAAGCCTATGATGAACCACGGAATCATACTGAAAATGGACGGTCGCTTTGCTGCCGAATTCACAGACGTTTCAGCGAACTTGGCATGAAACACTGAGAAAAAGAGAACGACAGGAGCGAGCATCAAGACGCGGCACAGCTTCACCAGGGTTCCCATCTGCGCACTCACGACGCCAACTGGTAGGGTCGCAGCGAGGACCTGCGGCACTGCATAAACTGTCAAACCAGCAAGTACGCCATATTGAGTGTCTGTGAGCGCGAGGACCGGCATAAGAAAAGGCAGAAACAACACCAAGATCACCCCTAGAACCGCGGTAAAGGCTATCGACGAAGCGATGTCCTCGCTGCTGGCACCGATCACCGGCGCGACGGCGACAATCGCGGAATTGCCGCAAATAGAATTTCCACACGCGATAAGGATCGCGATCCGCTGTGGTAGACCGAGGGTAAGCCCAATGCTGTAGCTCGCGACCAGGGCTAACGAGACAAGAAGCAGAATGCTCAAAAAAAGTGGAAGACCTGAGGCCATAATGGCTTCAAGACTAATGGATGCTCCGAGCAAGACGACGGCAAATTCGAGAAGCATCTTCCCGCTGAACGAGATTCCCGGTGCCCAAGTCTGAGTCGGCCTCCAAAATGTACGGACGACAATTCCTAGAATAATTGCTGCCACGAGGGCTTCTATGTACGGATGCCCAAATAATGACACCTCCGCTTTCTGAAAGAGGAAGGCGACGCCCGTAATTACGCCGCACAACGCTACGCCAGGGACAAAGCGAGTGATGGCATGGGCCGCAGGCTTGACGGATTCGACATTGAAGAGCGCCGCCGCTTTCTTTGATTTGTCTTTATTGAATGCGGGCCTTGCCCCGGAGGAGTCGGACAAAGGGATCTCTCCTTCCTGCCTCGCCTCTGATATCTTATATAAGAGAACTCGTGCACATGCATGAAATTCAGCGGTGGCACCTTACCCAGCTCGGGGCGGGATGGCTCGGCACCCGGCCAAGGCCTTTGCGACGGCAAAGAATTTCGTTCAATCGGCCGATTTCGACCGCGACGGTGATCTCGAACTATCCGTCTCGAACAATTTTTCCAACGCGGCCCGCCGCTCCTGCCGTGTTGCGCAATGCGCTCGCCGAGCCTCTCCGGAGAAATTCAACCCAGGTCATGGTATTGGACCAACAGGGCAACCAAACTCGGGCGGCTTCAGCAGTTCGGCTTTACGATAAGTCGGTCACGCTTCTGGGTCGTGGGTCGTGACGATATCTGAGGAGCATGATGCCCAGAGTTCCGCCGCTGTGCAGTGTAGCCTTATTACGAAGGATGCGGTCACCGTTGAAGTAACCAATTTCGCGAAAGCCGAAAGAGTCGTTCAACGGATCGAGAACGTCGTCCCGGCGGAGAGGGCTGCCAACGTGTTGCGAATTACGCAGGGGTAGGCAGCTCAGACCTTCCGACGAAGTTGGCGGAAATGCCGTCCGCCGACGTTCGCTGCGAAGCCTCGATTTTCGTGCTCAAATCCGAGGTGACTTCAGCACAACCCCCGATCTCACCTAAATGGCAAACGATCGTGGATGGTCGGAGATGTCACCCGCCACGCACTAACAAAGTCTTCTGATTTTGTTGATCCCTAAGCCTGCGCTGCACGGCGATCCGCACTCTTACCCACGTGCGAGTATCGCGGTATGCGGCGGCGAGGGAGTCCGCCATCTAGGCTAAAATAATATTTCACTTCACAGCTGGCCAGAAGTGCTTGCGCCGTCGTTCCAACTCCGCATTTTCGCGGCCGGACTTGGTAGGGGAGCTCATGTAGGACTTCCGCTATATTTACCTGTCGTCGCTGTCTTCGCGTTCAATCGTGGAAGGTCGGGTGCTCTCAGCGCCAAAGGGGGCGTCGGCGAATAATCTGGCTCTCACGTTTGGCGAAAGGTGATTAGTCAGTTCCCGAAAGCCCACGGTGATCCTGCCCAGGGTGGTCGCCCAGCGCATCGCCATTGGGACCTCGCGTGTACCAAAGCTTCAAAGTACTTCTTAAGGTGCCATCGCGCTCCGGGCGCGGCAAGATCCGATGGAAAGCGCCCTTGCCTCCAGGTCAGCCTATTAGGACGATAGGCTTAAAAGGGCGCCTAACAATAACGGAGAACGCCCCTACGCGAGGGTCTCGATCTTTCAAACACACTACCTACTGAACCGTACGCCGGCGCGGAAGACACGTCCCTGACAGTCATCCTGCCCGCAATCAGCCAGCAGCGGATAGAACGGGCTAGCGGGACCCGGATAACGCGCGCCCGGATCCTTGTTCAGGAGATTGCGGACGTTGAAAAAGATGTCCATGTCGGCGCCGTCGTCGGCGGTGAGAAAGCGATAGGTGAACGAGGTGTCGAAATAGAAGTTGCCCTGGCGCTGGTTGAAGTTGGTAGTGACGTTGGTCGTGGTCGAGACCGGGCAGTCGGTGGAACAGACGATCTGCGTGTTGCTGAGGAGCCCGTTACTGACGCCGCGCGCCGACAGCGTTGCTCGGAACGGTTCGAGGTTGTAGCTCATCGACGCCGTCCATTTCCACTTGGGCGTCTGGGCCCCCACGTCTTCGGTGGGCACGTTAATGCTGTTGTCGGCATAGTCTTTGAGCATGCGGGTGGCGAAACCGCGTAGGGTCAAGTCGCCGTCCCAGCCGTCCACCCATTCCGAGATGGACGTACGGTAGCTGGCCTCGAAATCGAAGCCGCGCACGAGCTCGACGGTGAGATTGAACGGCGAGATGCGTATCTGCTGAATGACGTTCGTATTGTTGACCACACCGCGAATGATGGCGGGGCAGAAGGACTGATTGCCTTCGAAGCAGAAGTTCACGATCTGCTGCGCGCCGACATTGCCGATGGCATCGGCGATGTCGATATTGAAGTAGTCGACGGAGGCCTGCAGGCCGGGCACGAACGACGGCTGCACCACGATGCCGAGCCCGGTGGTGTCGGCTTTCTCGGGCTGGAGATCTGGATTGCCGCGTTGCAGCCCCTGATAGGCGACTTGGACGTTGCCGTTGAAGGGATCGAGCACCAGGTTGGTGTTGGCCGTTCCGGTGGCGAACAGCTCTCCGAGATGCGGTGCGCGAATATCGCGCGAGCGCGTGACACGGAACCGGATGTCGTCGATCGGTTGCCATGTGGCGCCGATCTTCCAGGTGGTGACGAAGCCGGATGTCGAATAATCGGTGAGCCGCACGGCGCCGTTGAGTTCGAGGGATTGGGCCCAGGCCTCGTTGGTCGCGAGCGGGACGACAGTCTCAAGGAAGCCTTCGGTGACATTGTACTGACCAAAGTTCGGCAGGTAGTTGCCGGCGTACCAATCATTGCGCGCCGAGGCCTCATCGACCGTGCCGCTAACTTCCTCGCGCCGGTGTTCGGCACCGAACGCCAGAGACACTGGACCGGCCCATAGGTCGAAGGGTTCACCGGAGACGGAGACCGCCGCAACGTCCTGGCTTAGCTTCTCGTGGCGCCACGCTTCGCCCATGACGTAGTTAAAGGCGGCCTGGGAGTTGACGCCCACGCCCATAACGTTCCACGGGACGCAGCCATTGGTAGGCGTTGTAAGTGAGGAGCGGCAAACAATCGCGCCATTCGGTCCGCGCACCGCGTCGATCGCGAGCAGGAAACGCGAGCGCGAGTAGACCGACGTTGCAATAGTTTCGCTGCGGGAGATTCCCGACTGATAGTAGGCATCCCATGACCAGTTGGAGCCGAACGCATCGATGTCGCCGTTTGCTCCCAATACAAAGCGCGTGACATTGCGGGTATTGTCGGAACCGATCGGTGGCATATCCGGATGCATGGTGCCGAGCTGGATCGTAGTGATGGGAGGCGTTAGGACGGCGATACGCGCAGCCACTTCCGGCGGGATGAAAGCGTAGTCCGGCCGGAGCGTGATATTCGCCGGATTAAAGTTAGGGCTGCTAATGCCCTCCACTCGGGCGTTATTGTAGGCCGCCTGGAAGAACACCTCGATACTGTCGGTCACATCATAGCTGGCGCGGCCGAAGATGCTTTGCATGCTCTGGCGGCTGTCGATGGAGTTGCCGTGCGTGCCGCGGATCTGCGTCGCCTTCCAGTCGCCGCCGCGCATATTGGTGCCGCTCACGAGATCTCCGTAGGCGTGCATGTAGGGCGTGCCGCCGGGCCCGAAGGCAATGCCTTTCAAGGGGCCTGAGGTGATGAGACCACCGGCCGCCCAGCCGGCGCCGCCCATGCGGTCGACGACGAGACGCTCGGGCACGTTACGGCTTTGACCGGCGCCCGTGCCGTAGGCGGGATTGATCATGGTGCCCCAGCCTGGCTCCAGATTCCAGTCGCGGTTGCCGTTCATAATGCCGTCTTTGTGTGTGAGCTCGCCGCTGATCAAGAAATGGCCGCGGTCCGAGGCGAACGGCGTACCTCCCGTTAGTTCGCCCTTCCAGTTGGCATTGTCGCCATAGGTGGTGACGCCGCCTGATACCTCGCCTTTGATGCCGGTGTAGGTTCTATCGAGGATAAAGTTGACGACTCCGGAGAGCGCGTCAGAGCCGTATGCGGCCGAAGCGCCCCCTGTCACTACGTCCACGCGCTGGATGAGCGCCTGCGGAAAGGTGTTGATATCCACTGAGCCCGTCAGGACAGAGCCGACGGAGCGCTGGCTATCGAACAGCACGAGCGTTCGGGTGTTGCCGAGCGCGCGAAGGCTGAGGCTGTTGATGCCGGACTGGCCGCTGCTGATGCTTGACTGGCTGGTCCCGGGCGTGGCGCTACCCTGGAACGAGGGCAGCGTGTTGACGAAGTCGGCGATATTCGGTTGGGCTTGGCTCTTGATTTCTTCGACTCCAACCACTGTTAGTGGCGTAGGCGCTTGGTACCCGTCGCGCACGACCCGCGTTCCCGTAACGACGATTTCTTCCACACCCTGGGCGGTCTGCGCCGTCTGAGCAAAACCGGGCTTCACGATTATGAAAAAAGGCGAAGCAGCCAAGGTATAGGCCAGTAGTGACGCCGTGCGTTGCAGACGCCGCCTTCTATTCTTCTGGCCGAGCGGTACGGGACGACGAGCAGATTCCGGATATATGTGCGACATAACAGTATCCCCCCTAACGACGCCGCTGCATGCCTATGCGTCAGCACCTAATCGAACCTTATGGTAACTTTCCGACAAGCTTCGTTCCTAAACAATGGCGCAAGGGAATGAAAATGTCTTGAAAAAATGGTTGCTCGGGCCTAGCACGGCGGTGATGATATTTTGGTATCGCCCGCCGGTGAGGCGGCGCCGAACGAGCTGCGAGGGCGCCCAAGAGATCGGCGGGCGCCGAGGCCCGCGGAGACCTGCTTCGGTGCGTCGTGGCGAGCACGCCGAAAGCGCGCCGGCGGCGATTAGCGGCACGAGAACGCCCGCCCCGCCTGTCTCAGCCAGTGCGAAAAGGATGTTCTGTAAATACCTACGCTCGAAATCAGTTGCTACGGGCGACGCTATCGTACTTGGCGTCGTCAGCCGGCACGGCGAAGGCCGGAACGGTCTCGATGTAATAGGCGGCAGAGATACCGCTGTTCACACCGGTCTTCGGATCCGGGAACGCATCGGCATTCTTCTTGAGAAGGTAATACAGGCCCGGAATGTCGCCGACGATGCACTGTTCGATCGACTGGCCGCCGCTGGCGAAGGCGAAGTAGAGGTCGGCCCACGGCTGATAGCCGCCGAGGAAGCCGTCGCCTGTGCCGTCGCGCCGCAGTTTGAAATTGAACTTCGCGTTATGCAGGCGAAATTCCGGCACGCCGAGCGGGTTCGAATACATGCGGAACATGTCGCTCGTCGAAGTAGCCGAAACGATTCCGTTCTCGATCTTACCCTTCATCACGTTGTGCGAGCGGGGATCTGGATCGATGCGGTAGGTAACGTCGGCGCGCGGGGATCCGTCGACATTGGACTGGAGATATTCGAGCGCGCGGTCGAAGGTGATGGTGACGTCTCCATCTTTACTGAGGTCCTTACCAGTTATGGTTACGATCCATGCTGGCTGAGAGTCCTTGAGCTGGCCCCACACCCAATCCCAATAGGTCGGGCGACCTTCTAAAGATCCTCGGAATGCGCGCATGCATCCGAGCGCGCGATAAAGCTTATGATCGATACCCTTCTGCTTGGTGTCAGTGTGAGTGAAGCTGCCGGGCTGCTCAGGGCCTTTGTTGTCGAGGTCGAAGCCGTAAGCGAGAGTGCCGGTAAGCGCCTTCCACTCGGGGTCCTTCACCGAGGAAGGATACATGTACGGATTAACGGGTTTGCCGTCGATGCGGCCACGGGTGCGCAGGATCTCCGACATGCGATTCGGTCCTTCGCCGTCAGCTTCCTTCATCAGAGCTTCGATCTCTTCACCAGACATGCCTAGATCTTTGAGGTCCTTAAGGTACTGCTCCTGGACGTTTGGGTTAGGCCCCCCAGGACCGCAGTCATCGGCGGAACTGTTGGTAGCATGCGAAAACCAGCCGACCACAAAACTCTTGCTTTCCATCGCCGAGGCGGCATTCGCGAAGAGAAAAATAGCAATAGTGACAATCCCTCGGCTGATGCCTACGATCTTTTGCCTGGTAAGCAACATACGCCTCTCCTTTAACAACCGGTGACTTCGGTAGCTTGCCGCAGGTGCGTTTCGACCCGGGAAAAGGATTTTAAGGTCAAAATATCTTTGCTGCACGCTGAAATAACGGGACTGGCCGTTTCATCGTAGCGACGCTACGGGCATCCCGGCGGGGCGTGTGAAAACTTCAATGCCGGCACAAGGCAAGAATCTAATGTCCCGAATTTCCCTCTGAGCGAATTGAACAGCGACCCATAGACGCCAAGGGAATCCTTTACGTGGATAAAGATGATGCTAGGGCCGCCGTTCTTAGGGTGTGACACGAATGGATATCGCGAGAGACCGACAAGCGCCCCACCAAGGTCGATGTCTTCCTCTTTTATGTCCATTTATTAGGAGATCGGTCCGACCTGCTCGACTTTGAGACGACTGTCGACAAGTGGAAGGGAAATCACGGGTCGTTATTATCGGCGGGAGTACTACGGGAATCAGGCCGTAAATAAGGCGAGAACCTGCGTATGCAGCTCTAACTGCTTGCGCCTCTTTGCCCTTCAACAAAGCTCAATCCCCTGCGCCGCAGTAAGGGCCCAGAAGAACGGCCAGATCGAGTAATTCCTCGTCCGCTCCTTCGGCTCCGACAAAGGAAATTCCAACTGGGCATCCCGTCACTGTCCCCACCGGCAGGCTCACCTGCGGGAGCCCCCCAAGTCCGGCGGTGCAGGTTAGGGACATCACCCGAAGTCGAAAGGTTTGCAGGTCTCCCGGCGTCACATCGAGACCCGGCGCAATACTCGGCGCCGTCGGAAGGACTAGAATCACGCCGGGCGAAATCAGACCGCGAAGATATTTTCGGATCTCAGCCATCATGACACGCGCTTTCGTCCCGGCCTCTTCAGTGATCGATGCGGCGTAGGTAAAACGTTCGCGAATTCCCTGTTCAAGCTTCGGCTGGTGTTCCTCGATCCAAGGCCCATACTGGGCCCACACCTCGCGCGCCTGAATCGTGCGAACACATTCGCGCCATGCCCCGAGACCGTCCGCCGCCACCGTGATGTTCTGCGCCCCCGGAAGCACGCCCGCCGAGCGGGCCAAGAAACTTTTCAGGAACGTTTGCACGGGCTGATCGGCCTCCGCGAATCCGTCATCTGTCAGCAGGAGGCGGGAGGGCGGCGCGGCCGGCCCGCGTCGCCCAAGCAAGGGCGAGGCAGCTTTCCGCAAGAGCCCAGGACTTGATGCAAACCAGCCGAGTGCGTCGAAGGTTGGGGCCATGGCCATGGCACCCACCATTGAAACACGGCCGTGGGTCGTGCGAATACCGTAGATCCCTTGAACCGCGGCGGGAATTCGCACCGAGCCGCCAGTGTCGCTGCCGAGGGCAATATCGCAGGCGCCCGAAGCGACAGCGGCCGCGGACCCGCTCGAGGATCCGGCGGGCAGGTGGCGGGGTGCCCGCGCGTTACGCGGCGTGCCGTAGTGCGGATTCATGCCCGTTACACTGTAGAAAAACTCGTCGCAGATCGTTTTGCCGATGACGTCCACGCCCGCATCGAGCCACTGCTGCACTGCCCACGAGGTCTCCTTTGCCGGCGCGTGGGCCGCGAGCCACTCGGGGTTGCCCCCGCCGGTCCGCTCGCCGGCGATGTCATACATGTCCTTGATGGCGGCCGTTAGCCCCGCCAACGGACCGTTCGGGTTGCCCGTGATCGGCGCGCGCAGATCGTGGGGAACGAAAGCGCTGCTTCGCTGCTGCTTATTCATTGTGCCCGTTCACCGCGGCCAGAACAGCGTCGGTTACATCTTTGGTCGTCGCATGGCCTCCAAGATCGGGAGTGTGCAAATGCGGGTCGGCCGTTACCCGCTCTACGGCCCGCATGAGTAGCAAAGCTGCATCCTTTTCGCCGAGGTGTTCCAGCATGAGACTGGCTGACCAGAAAGCTCCTAGCGGATTGGCAATGCCCTTGCCCATGATATCGAAGGCGGATCCATGAATCGGCTCGAACATGGATGGGAACTTGCGCTCCGGATTCATGTTGGCGGTGGGCGCGATGCCCAAAGAGCCAACCAGCGCCGCCGCGAGGTCGGAAAGGATATCGGCATGCAGATTGGTAGCCACGATCGTATCCAGGGACTGCGGCTTCAAGACCATGCGCATCGTCATGGCATCGACTAGCATCTTGTCCCATTTCACCGATGGAAAGTCGCGAGCGACCTCGGCCGCGATTTCGTCCCACATCACTAGGCCGTAGCGTTGCGCGTTCGACTTCGTAACAACGGTCAGCCGCCGCCGGGGCCGGGACTGCGCGAGCTCGAAGGCAAAACGCATTATGCGCGTCACGCCGGTCCGGGTGAAGATCGCGACTTCCGTAGCAACCTCTTCCGGAAAACCGACGTGCGATCGCCCGCCTTGACCGGCGTACTCACCTTCAGAATTTTCGCGAACGATAATCCAGTCGATGTGTTTTGCGCCCGCATCGCGCAAGGGGCTGACGATGCCGGGCAGAACGCGCGCCGGCCGCACGTTTGCATACTGGTCGAAGGACTGGCAGATCGCAAGGCGTAGACCCCAGAGCGTCACGTGGTCGGGCACATCGGGTGCACCCACGGCGCCAAAAAAGATTGCGTCGAACGCGCGCAGTTTCGCCCTGCCGTCTTCCGGCATCATGAGTCCATGCGTCTTGTAGTAGTCCGAGCCCCAGTCAAACGTCTCAAAGTCAAAGCGAATGCCACCGTCGCGGCGCGCCAGAGCCTCGAGGATCGCCACGCCGGCGGGGACGACTTCCTTACCGATCCCATCCCCCGGAATCACGGCAATCCTATGTCTGCGCATTAGTATCTCCCCCTACCCCCGATGGACCGCGATCTTCCGAAAAAGAAAGGCCCGCAGTTGATGCAGGCCTTTCATCCGCTCGGTTTTCTGACCGTTAGGGAATGGCGATGGCCCAAACCAATGCTGGAGCACCATCGGCCGGAGTACCAAAGTCCAACAGGCTCTTAGGCGCGGCCTCTTCGCTGAACGCAGTCATGTAGGCATCGTTGCCGTTCATATCTCCCGGCGCCTTGTCGCCGTCGAACGTCCATAGCGCGTAATCCTGGTAGACCCATTGGCGCGTGCCGTCGGGACGCGGTGCTATATTCCAGAAGCCCTGCGGCTTCGCGTCAGCCGGAGCCAGGAACGGGTGCCAGACCTTGCTGCAGGCCGCATCGCAACGGGCATTGATGCCGATATCGCGTCCGACGGCCGGGCGCGGCGGCTGCCCGCGGCGTAAGCTATGGCCGCCGCCGGACTGATAGATGAACCCGTCGCGGCGATAGAGCGTCTTTCCGTCCTTCGTCGCGAGGACGTTGCCCTGCCCCAGGGTACGTTGAATGGAAACGTCAGCCGGCATGTAGTAGCGGACCACGGCCGCCACCTCGATCTGCTTGTCTACGCCCGCGCCGTAAGCGTCACCCGGCGCCAAATCCTCAACATAAGTGTATAGCGGCCGTCCCAGATAGGACCACTGCTTGATGCCGTCGGGCCGCTTAGCAAAAGTGAAGTGGCCAACTGGTTTGGCCAGTTGCGGTGCCGTTGCGGGCACCCACGGCGAATTAAGTGCTTCTTTTTTCGGCCTGCCTTTCAGCGCATAGAGCGTTCGGCCCGTGTGATCGATGAGCGCGATCCCGGTCGCGTCCGGCACCTCCTTGATCGAGACGCCGTCGGGGACAATCATGTTCGAGACGGGATAGGCGAGCGCGACCTTCCACTCGGCAGGCAACGGAACATCCGGCTTGGCGTTGCGGGCGCCGCTCCCACGGATGCCGCCGCCGACATATTCACCGACGCCGTTCTTACGCCGCCCGCCGAAACGTGCGGGGCTGTTGCCGTTCACGGAGCCCGGGTCTACGTCCTTGACGTGGGTGTAAAGGGGCTTGCCGTCGTAAGCCCACTGCTTGGTTCCGTCGTCGCGCGTAATCGACGACCACGGTCCGAAGACGCGCGTGCCCGTGTCTACGAGGTAAGGCTTCCAGTTCTCTGCACATTCATTGGCGCAGGTGGCCTTACCAGCGGGATTCGGCACATACGTATAGAGCGTCAGTCCGCTCACAGTCGTGAATGCGATCTCCGCGCGATTGAGGGCTGCAGCCGTTTGCTTTCCGAGGTCGAAGCCTTGCGCGCGACCGAGCGGCTGGAGGCCGATCCCCGGTGGCGTGGCGAGGGGGGCGAATTCCGGAGCGCGCCCGTATTCCGAAGCGGCGCGCGACAGGTCCGTCGCCGTAACGAGCATCGCTATCGACAGCGCGGACGTCCAAAATAGAGTGCGGCGTATGGTCATGGGAGTGTCCTTTTTGGGTCTGCTCACGCCAAGATGTCGGTCATGGTCTTGCTGGTCTCGTTGGAAAGCGCGCCCCATGTCTGGATCGGGACGCCCAGCGCCTGTTGGAGGGTGAGTCCAACGCGCGTTGCCGGATCGCCCGGCGCGGAGACATGCAGCCCGGTTCTGAGACGTCCACCGGCACTGCCGACGGTCAGGATCGGGAGATTATCCATGGTATGCGTCCGAGCATAGCCGTGGTCGGTTTGCCAAACGATGACGGTACGATCGAGGACCGAGCCGGCACCTTCGCGCATGCCATCAAGCTCCCGGAGGAAGTCGACAAAAGCGCCATTAGCGAAGTCGATGAACGAGGTGACTTCGCGCTGGTAGCCGAGCGAATCGTCGACCGGCTCGTCGTGCGTATACTGGTGCCACCCGCGCGCATCGCCGGGTTTGCGGAGGCCGCCCGACCCAAGGACGACGTTGAACACCTGCGTTTGCCCGCAGGCCACGGCATGAGCCAATAGCGCACCGAACAATTTATTGTTCTTCGCCACTTCGCCGATGGTGCTGCGTGGGGGCGCTTCCTCCGGTTTTCCGGGTACGACGCAGGATTCCAGAGGCGCCGGCTTCTGCAGCTCGATATCCAACTGCTGCTCGATCTGCCGGAGCGACGTGAAATACTCATCGAGGCGCGCCCGATCCGAGGCGCCGACCATACCCATGATCTGCTGCCGCTCGTCCTTAAGGTAAGACAGCACGCTCTGGCGTGCGAGGATCGCCGGCGACGGCGTGAACTCGGCGGCATTGGGATCCTTGAACTCCGGCCCGAAGATGCGCGCATAAAGCGCCACGGGCGAAGGCTCGGACGGATTACGCACGCTACCGCTGCGGTTGCTAAAGCTGCCCCGGCTGCCGTCGAGCGAGACTTCGAGCGAACGGAAACGCGTCGTCTTCCCGATCACGTCGGCGATCATCATGTCGAGGCTTGGGCCGGACTGGCCGCCAATCGGAATCGCACCGGTCGCAGCAATCTGCCAGCCTGTGGTGTGTGTCTCCACCGGCCGGCCATCCAGAAAATACTTGGTGCCGCTGATGATGTTCATCCGATCGCGGAACGGGTCAAATGCCTTCAGCTCGACATTGTTCTCGTAGTTTGCGCCGACCTTTTTAGGTATCCAGCGCCCGGGCGTGAAGCCGAGACCCTGCCACCATGTGCCGAACACGACGGGCAGCTTCGTTCCGCTGGCGGCAAGGGCGGTTCCGTGGACGTTCAGGAAGCAATCCATGAACGGCAGACCTAACGAGACCGCGACACCACATGTCGTGCTGCGCAGAACAGCCCTGCGCTCAATCGGCTTCGTCATTGCCGTCTCTCCGTGCTGACAGGTGTGACCGTCCCCAGGCGTGGAGGAGCCGATGCCGATGTTTCCGGCGCGGACTGAACCGGCGCCGGGCGATAGAATTGGTCGCTGAGAGCGATCGCCTTCATGAGTTCAGGTAGACGATATCCGCTCTTCTTAAACGCGCTTTCGAGTTCCGTTAACCAGGGGCGATCGGAGCGTGCAACGCCGCCGCGGCCGTAAGCTGCGATCCTATTGACCAGACAAGAGGTCGTCGCGGGATGCTCGTAAGCGGCCCGCCCGAGGTCGGCCGGCCCTTTGATGTTCTTACCGTCAAACACGGCCGAAGTGTCAATGGGCTCGCCGTTTTCGGTAGTCCTGAACGTGCCCGCAGTATCGAAATTTTCAAGGGCGAGGCCCGCTGGATCGGTGATCTTGTGGCATCCCGCACACACGGCTTCCGAGGCGTGCGCCTTAAGCCGGTCGCGAGCCGTTTTATAGGCAACATTATTTACGAGATCGAACTCGACGTTGCCGGGCGGCGCCGGAACCTTTTGACAGAATATGACTTCACGAAGGGCTTTGCCGCGTAGCGTGGGCGAACTTATGCCCGGATGGGAATGCAGCGCGGTAAAGCTGGCGTGCGTAAGAATTCCCGCGCGTGGATCCTCCGGAGCGAATTCATAGGCCTCCCATGAGTCAGGCGCGCCATTCGGCTGAATCGTCGCCAGCGGCACCTTGTAAATCGCGGCCAATTCCTGCGTCAGGTAGGTTTTGCGCGTCGTGAAGATTTCGCGGTAGTCGCCGCGCTCGATCAAAACGCGGTCGATGATGGTCTTCAGCGTCTGTTCTTGAGCATCGGTGGCCGACTTGGTGCTGAACTTGGGATAGAGCGTCGTATCCTTGGCCAGCGCCGAGAACTGATCGAAACCGAACATATCGATGAAAAACGCGCGCACGCCGGCTTCGAGCCGCCGCGAAGCAAGCATACGCTCGACCTGGCGTGCGAGACCCCTCTTCGTGGTCAAGTCGCCACTCGCCGCGGCGTCGAGCAGTTCTGCATCGGGGCCCGAGTTCCAAAGGAAGAAGCTGAGGTGAGAGGCCTTGGAATAGCTATCGAGTTGATACTCGCCCGAACGATCCGGCTTCGACCCGGTTACATCGACGCGGAAGATGAATTTCGGCGAGGACAGCATCCCGGCGAGACCCAGACCAACGCCGTCATAGTAATTACCCGTGAGCTTCGCCCCCAGCGCCGCAGCGCCGACATAGGCGTCAAGTTCCGCACCGGTCAGCGGACGCCGGTAGAGCAGTCGCCCGACCTGGACCATGAACTGGCGCGTGCAGGCGTCATCAGCCGCGTTTTCCGCTGCCGGCTTGCATGGAATCATCATGCCACGGCGCTTTTCGTCGACGATCTGGGCCGCGATTGTCCGCGCCATCGTCTCGTATTGTTCGAGCCCCGTCGGGCTCACGCTGACTTTGCTTGCGCCAACCGCCACCAGGCCGTCGGCACGCATATCCGGTTCGAAGCGGCCACCGAGCTCGATGGTTGGTCCAAAAACATCAGCGATAATGTTCTGATACTGCTCCGCGGTCAGTCGGCGCACCAATGCCTCGGGCGCCGATCCCTGCACCGCGGATTCCGCTACTCCGGAACTCAAAATCGGAAGCGCCGCCAGACCGCACACCGCGGCGGCAATCAATCCATTTCCCAACACTCTGCGAGTCATACCTCTTTCTCCTACCCGCCGACAGCAGCTTTTCTCTGAATGTCCGTCGCCGGCACCGCGAACGCGGGAACCGCTTCGACTTGATAGGACGCCGAGATGTCGTCGTTCTGGCCTGTCGTCGGATTCGCGTCTGCATCAGCATTGCGCTTGAGCAGATAATACAAACCGACGATATCGCCTGTGATGCAGACCTCGAAGGCCGGCCCGCCGCTTGCAAAAGCAAAGTAGATTTCTCGCCAGGGCTGATAGCCACCGAGAATGCCTTCCGCCGATCCATCGCGCCTGAACTTGAACCGGAAGTGCGTGCTCTTGAGATTGAGTTCAGGCGCTACGAGAGGATTTTGGAGCATGCGGAAGTTCCCATGCTCGGTGACGTTCACGACCCCGTCCCTGATCTCGCCGCGAAAGACGTTGTGGGAGCGCGGATCCGAATCAATGCGGTAGCTGACATCATGGCGTGGAGAGCCGTCGCTATTCGACTTTAGGTGCTCCAGGGCACGATCGAACGTGACGGTAACCTCTCCGTCCTTGTCGAGGTCTTCTCCGCTCAGCGTAATGAGCCAAGCGGGCTGAGAGTCCTGAAGCTGTCCCCACGCCCACGCCCAATAAGTGGGACGGCCGGCAAGTGAGCCTCGATATGGGCGCACACAACCAAACGCACGGAAAAACTGATTATCGATCCCAGCTTCTTTGGTTTCGGGATCGGTGAAGCCATCTGGGTCATCGACGCCGCGCCCATCCAGATCGAAGCCGTAAGCGTACTTGCCCGTCAGAGCGACGAGCTTCGGATCGACGACGGTTTCGGGATAGACGTAAGGATTTATGGGCTTACCGTCGATCCGGCCGCGCTCGTACATCAGGCGTTCAATATCGTTGCCGCCCTCCTCGACTGCTTTCTTGGCGAACGCCTCAATCTCGGTCCCATTGTATCCGAGGGCCGCGAGATTTTTCAGATACTGCTCTTCGATCGTTGGATTGATGCCGCCCGGACAATCGCCCTCTTCAGAGTAGGCGGCCTGGCCAAAATAGCTGACGACGTAGGAGCGGGTTTCAAGAGCCGCCGCAGATCGCATCGGAATACATAGAACAGCTGAACTCGCTAAGCAAACTGCCGCCAGTGAATGGCAAACCGTCCCGCGGATCCCGAGCAAAGCGCCTTCCTCCCTTTAGTTCACATCAACTCCGTAGGCGGTCCAGAACGCCAAATGGCGACTGTGCTGAGCCTCTCCCAAAAAGCCTAAACATGAGGCCTAGAAAGTCTAACATCAGATCATCAGGTTACAAATAGTTGTGCGCGCTCGCTGACCTAGCATTTTCTTGTGGCGGGGCCCGAACTTTGCGAGGCAGAATGCTGCCCAAGGGGGGCGCGCAGCCGCGTTCTAGCGCGCAATACAGCAATTTGTATGGGGTTCTGGCGACTCTGCGCTTGAACGAAGAGCACGTGAAACAGTGCGGCGGCGTGTCACTAATTATTGATTGCACCGGCGCGATCACTTCGGATCCAAGAGCGGGGCCAGTTCTCTTTAGGTGAACAGGGAAAGAGGAAAACTAAACCCGGCGGTCGCTCGACGTTTCGTCGGTGAGGGCTGTTACACCGCCGCTGTTACAATAGGCACATATGGGGGAACTATGATTGAATTCGTTCGCGTTGACGGCCGCCGCCGCACGGGATTCTCACTCAAAAAGCACCTAGCCCTTACAAGCGTCAGCCTACTTGCTGTAATAGCCGGTAGTAATACCGGCTGGGCCGGTGCCGCTCCGGAAGCCAGCGTAGAAGAGATCGTCGTCACCGGTACGCGCGTCGTCCGCGACGGCTATGAAGCGCCGACTCCCCTCACGGTGGTGGGCGTGGAAGCGCTCGAGAACGCAGCCAACGCGAATGTCGCGGACTTCGTGAACACGCTGCCCTCACTCGCAGGCAGCCAGATGCCGCAGACCTCGCAGGCGAGCGTCAGCAGCGGTCTGGCTGGCCTCAACACCCTCAACCTCAGAAACCTAGGCAGCTCGCGCACGCTGGTGCTGCTCGACGGACAACGCTCGGTCGCCTCATCGGTGACGGGCCTCACGGACGTTAACAACATCCCGCAGGCCCTGGTGTCGCGCGTCGACATCGTGACCGGCGGCGCATCGGCCGCTTACGGATCCGACGCGCTGTCGGGCGTCGTGAACTTCGTGCTCGACCGAACCTTTACCGGCATCAAGGGCGAAGTTTCAGGCGGCATCACGACTTACGGAGATGGGGAGAACTGGAAGACCGCGCTCACCGGGGGGTTCCCCATTGCGGGCGGCCGCGGTCACATCCTGCTCAATGCCGAAGCTTCCAAGTTCTATGGTATTCAGGAAACGCACCGCGACTGGAACAGCCTCGGCGCACTCATCATAAATAATCCCGCTTACACGGCCACGAACGGCCAGCCGCGTCAGCTGAAGGTGTTCCAGGGCGCGCTCGGCCAAGGTTCTCCGGGCGGCATCATCACCAATACGGCGCTGCAAGGCATCGAGTTCGGACCCGGCGGGGTGCCGCGTCAGTTCAACTACGGTTCGATCATCGCGCCGCCGTATATCGTCGGCGGTGACTGGCAGTCGACGCGCACGAACCAATTCCAGGCTCTTGACGCCGATCAGTCGCGTAAAGGCGGGTTTTTCCGCGCGTCCTATGACCTCGCCGACAACGTCAACGTCTTCGCGCAGGCCTCGTACAACAACGCGATCCTCTACGTGATCGACGGCTACCAGTTCAACGTCGCCAACCTGACGGTGCGCACCGGCAACCCGTTCATTCCAGCCAGCGTGCAGGCCCAAATGACGGCGCGAGGCATAACTCAATTCACGCTCGGAACGATGAATCAGGACATCCCGCCGTTCGGGACCCTGAACAACCGTACGACCCGTCGCGGTGTGGTCGGGATCAACGGGACGTTCGACGCTGGCGGCAGCGCGTGGACTTGGGACGCGTACTACCAGGTCGGCGAAACCAAATCCGCGGAACGCACCACCTCGACGACGCAGAAGGACAAGTTCGCCAATGCCATCGACGTCGTTACGAACCCCGCGACCGGCCTTCCGGCCTGCCGCGCGACGCTGACCAGTCCGGGAAACGGGTGTATTCCGTGGAATTTGATGGGGATCGGCGTGAACGGCCAGGCCGCCCTCAACTACATCCTCGGGGGCAACAGCATGAGTGCGCCAGGTATGGCCTATCGCGTGCAGTGGTTCAAACAGGATGTGATGGCTGCCAACATCACCGGCGAGCCCTTCGAACTGTGGGCCGGACCGGTCTCGCTCGCGCTCGGCGCAGAACACCGGACCGAGAAAGT
>CAMDOZ010000014.1 GCA_945903705.1 Fidelibacterota bacterium
CGCCGCCATCGATTTCGCGAAACGGGTCGGCGATGTGCCGCCAGGACCGGCGACGACGTCGGCCTCGTTGCACCTGCCGGATATGACGGGCGCCGTCGACCGCAGCAAGTACGAGACAATCCAGACCGCCAAGGCGCTGGAAAGCTGGATGCGCCGGGCGCAGGCGAACGGTTGGATGGCCGTGGACACGGAAACCGACGGGCTCGACCCGATGCAGGCGAAGCTTGTGGGCGTTTCGATTTCGGTCGAGCCCGGCAGCGGCGCTTATATTCCGTTGCGCCATGTCGGCAGCAAGGCCCAAGGCACCCTCGATCTCGATGCCAACTCGACCGACGCGCCGCCGCAAATTCCGATCAAGGAGGCGATCCGCATCCTGAAGCCGATCTTGGAGGATTCAAGCATCCTGAAGATCGGCCACAACATCAAATTCGACATGCACATTCTGGGTGGCGAGGGCATCAACGTCGCGCCGGTCGATGACACCATGGTGATGTGTTACGTGCTCGAAGCCAGTCCGCAAGTGCGCCACGGCATGGACGACGCCGTGGAACGCCACCTCAGCCACAAGACGATTACCTTTCAAGAGGTCTGCGGCACGGGCAAAAACCAAATCACCTTTGACAAGGTGCCGCTCGACAAAGCGACGCCCTATGCGGCGGAAGACGCCGACGTCACCCGTCGCCTTTACGCCAAGCTGCGCCCGCGCCTCGTCTCCGACCGCCTCGTCTCGGTCCATGAGACGCTGGACCGTCCGCTGATTCCGGTCCTGCGCGAGATGGAACGCAAGGGCATCCTGGTGGACCCCAAGGTGCTCAACGATCTTTCCACGGATTTCGCCAAGCGCATGGTGGAGTTGGAAGGCGAGATCCACAAGCTTGCAGGCGGATCGTTCAACATCGCCTCGCCCAAGCAGCTCGGCGAGATCCTGTTCGAGCGCATGAGCCTGCCCGGCGGGAAGAAAAGCGCGAAGACCGGCGCCTACGGAACGGATGCGGATGTGCTGGAGGAACTGGCCGCCCAAGGCCACGATCTGCCCGCGCGCGTCCTCGACTGGCGCCAACTTTCAAAACTGAAGAGCACCTATACCGATGCCCTTGCGAAAGTGATCAATCCCACCACCAAGCGGGTGCACACCTGCTTTGCGCAAACCATCGCCTCGACCGGACGTCTGTCGTCGGTGGACCCAAACCTCCAGAACATCCCGATCCGCACCGAGGACGGCCGCAAGATCAGAAAGGCGTTCGTGGCGCCGAAAGGCCGGACGCTTCTGTCGGCGGACTACAGCCAGATCGAATTGCGCCTGGTCGCCGACGTGGCGGACGTGAAGCGCCTCAAGCAGGCATTTAAAAACGGCGAAGACATTCACGCAGCGACCGCGTCGGAGATGTTCAATGTGCCCATTGAGGGCATGGACCCCATGGTCCGCAGGAGCGCCAAGGCCATCAACTTCGGGATCATCTACGGCATTTCAGGTTTCGGCCTCGCCCGGCAACTCGGCATCCCGCGCGGCGAAGCGCAGAGCTACATCGAGGCCTATTTCGCGAAATTCCCCGAAATCCGCGCATATATGGAAGAGACCAAGGCCAGCGCGCGCCGGCAGGGATTTGTAACTACGCTTTTCGGGCGAAAGATCTTCACCCCGGGCATCAACGATAAGAACCCCAACATGCGCGGCTTCGCCGAACGCGCCGCCATCAACGCCCCGATCCAAGGGGGTGCAGCGGACATCATCAAGCGCGCCATGATCCGGCTTCCCGATGCCCTTCGCGCAGCCGGCCTCGAAACGGATATGCTCCTTCAGGTGCACGACGAACTGGTGTTCGAGGTGCCGAATGGGGAGGTGGAGGCGGCCACGCCGGTGATCAAAAGGGTGATGGAAGGCGCTGCCAGCCTTTCCGTCCCGTTGACCGTGGACGTCGGCTCCGGTCATAACTGGGCGGAAGCCCATTGATTTGACGCGCGATCTCGTCCGAAAACCGCAGGACACTTTTCAGGATCGCGCGGTAAAACCATAAGATTATGGGCACCTGAACACGGCCATGATTCCGCCCCACCCGTGGGGCAGGAAAGAGCGTTCGCAGAAGCGGACGCTGAGATGAGTAAAGGGTGGTATGTCGAACGCACGCAGACTGAAATGCGCGCTGACTGGTGTTGTGCTGGGCCTTAGTGCGCCCGCCTTCGCCCAAGATACGACTCTCTCTTGCTTTGCCGCCAAGGCGGACACCGTCGAACGCATCGCCAATTGCACGCAGGCGCTTCGCGGCACAAGCCTGGCCGCCGACACGCGTTCCCTCGCCCTCATCACCCGTGCCCAGGCATATGTCACCGCAGGCGATTCCGCGAAGGCGATCGCGGACTTCGACGCGGCGCTGGTGATTACGCCTCAGGATGCGGTGGCGCGCCTTGGCCGCGGCAAGCTCAAGGAGCAGGCCGCGGATCTCGTTCAAGCCGAGGCCGACTACAGCGCCGCCATTGCCGCCGACCCGCTCGGCAAGAGCACGGTCACCGGCGAGGCCTATACACGCCGCGGCGCCGTACGCATGAAACGCGGCCGCATGGACGCAGGCGTCGCCGACCTCGGCGAAGCGCGGCGCTTCAATCCAAAAGATCCCGGACCGTTCAAAGCGCGGGGGAATTATTTCCTCGAGCGGGGCGATGCCCAAAAAGCCATCATCGAGCTGGAGCAAGCGACCGCGCTCGACGCCAAAGACGCGGAAGCTCACACCCTTTTAGGCTACGCACGACTGCGCGCCGGCAAGGGTGACGAGGCCGTCGTTGCTTTCTCGGCAGCGTTGAATGTCGATGGCTCAAACAGCGCCGCCCTCCGGGGCCGCGGCACGGCTCACGGCCAGTTGCAGAACTACGAGGCCGCGATCTCGGACTTCACCCGCGCGCTCAGGCTCGATCCCAAGGACATCGCGGCCTTGGAAAGCCGCGGCGTCGCGGAACTCCAAAGCGGCGCCTACGGCGCTGCGGTGGCGGACTTCACACTGCTTCTGGATGCGCGGCCCGGCGACCTGTCGGCGGCGCTCCTGCGCGGCAACGCGCGCCTCCAAAGCGGCAACCCCGAAGGCGCCGTGCAGGATTTCACCGCGGTGCTGCGCCGGCGACCCGGCGATACGGACGCGCTGATGGCGCGCGCGATCGCGCGGCAGTACACCGGCGAATTCGACGGCGCCGACGACGACCTGACCGCCATCCTCGAGCGCGTCTCGGACGCGGCCCAGCCACTGGCCAACCGCGGCTATGTGCGGATGATGAAGGGCGACTATGCGGGCGCGGCCAAGGACCTTTCCATTGCCATGGACCTTCCCGACGCGCCGCCGGCTCTGACGGTCTGGCGTTTCGTGGCGGAAGCCCGTGCCGGGCACAAGCCCGCCGATATCCTGAAAGCAACCGCCGATACCCTGGCCGCCGACAGCTGGCCGGCGCCGCTCCTCTCCTACTTCTTGGGCCGGGTCTCCGGCGATCAGCTTCTGGCGGCCGCCGCCAAGGATCCAGCGGAGGCCAAAGGCCGGGCCTGTGAGAGCTACTATTTCCTGGGCCAAGCCGCGATGCTGTCCAAGGACGCCCGGCAGGCCATGAAGCTTTTCCAGGCCGCCGTGGCCACAGGAATGACCCGGCACACCGAATACGTTGCCGCCAAAGCGGAATTAGCCCGCCTGGGGCAGCGGCCTTAGCGTCCTAACGGCTGCAAACACCGCTAAGAGGACATACCTGCGCGATATTTTCGCCATAATACCCGCGTGTTATCACCACGGGTGAGAACCATGGGGGCACCACAAGCGTTAGGACACCTGCTCCTGTCTCCCGGAAAGTGAGGTTTTGTGGCTTACCGCATCGCTTTAGTCGACGACGATCGCAACATTCTAACGTCCGTTTCCATGGTGTTGGAGGCCGAAGGATTCGGCGTCACGCAATATCGTGACGGCGCCGAGGCCCTCCGCGGCATGACCGCGGAACTGCCCGACCTTGCCATTCTCGATATCAAGATGCCGCGCATGGACGGCATAGAGCTTCTGCAGAAGCTACGGGAGAAGAGCACCCTGCCCGTCATCTTCCTGACGTCGAAGGACGACGAGGTCGACGAGCTCCTGGGCCTGCGCATGGGCGCGGACGACTACATCAAGAAGCCGTTCTCGCAGCGGCTGTTGATCGAGCGCGTCCGGGCGGTGTTCCGCCGCCTCGAGGCCCAAAAGCAGATGGATAGCCCGGGCGCGTCCGCGACCTCGCTGAAGCGCGGTGAGCTTGTGCTCGATCCGGCGCAACATCTTTGCCTGTGGAAGGGTGCTGCGGTGAATCTGACCGTGACCGAGTTCCTGATCATTCAGGCGCTCGCCCAGCGGCCTGGCCACGTTAAGAGCCGTGACCAATTGATCGACGCAGCTTACGGCGAGCACATCTACGTCGACGACCGCACCATCGACAGCCACATCAAGCGGTTGCGCAAGAAATTCCGTGAGGTGGACAAGGATTTCGGCCATATCGAAACCTTGTACGGCGTCGGCTACAAGTATAACGAAACCAACGGCACGACGGCCGCCTCGACCGAAGTGTAAACACGGGCTACGGCCGGAGAACGAAGCATGGAATTCCTGGCCGTGAACGCGGACCGCGATTTTCGCCTTGATGATCTTCGCATCAGGTCCGATGCCTCCAGCCTGGACGCCGGGGCCGGCAAACGTGGCCGGCTGCGCCGCCTCTTCTCGCCGCTGACGTTACGCATCCTCGCGGTCAACTTGAGCGCGCCAGTGCTGCTGGTGCTCGGTATTCTGTTCCTCGACCAGTATGAGGATACTCTCATCGCGGCCGAGTTGGACGACTTGCGCACGCACGGCGAGGTGATCGCCGCTTCCATCGGCGAAGGCGCTGTCATCGTCTCGGACACCGACGCGATTCCCCTGTTCACGACCGAGGGCGCGACGCGGGTGATCGATCCCGATTCCGCGCGGCAGCTCCTGCGCCGCCAGGCCTCGTTCGCGCGATTGCGGGCACAGCTTTTCGACCGCGACGGCAAACTGCTGGCGGATTCTCGCCTGTTGCAGGGCCCGGGCGGTGAGGTGCAGGTACAGGACCTGCCACCGTTGGAAAGCAGCGCTGTTCTACGGTTTGCTCGGGACATCTATGGCAAGACCATCGGACGCCTGACCGTCGACCGCAGCCTTGAGCCTTATAACGACCAGATGCGCCCGAGCGCGCCGGACTACAAGGAAGTCGTGATGGCGCTGCAGGCCGGCGAAACGGGGAACTCCGTGCGCCTGCGCGCCGACGGCCAGAAGGTGCTCTCGGTGGCCGTGTCGGTCCAATTCTATAAGCAGATCGTAGGCGCGCTTCTGGTCTCGCGCGACAGCAGCAATGTGGACAAGCGAATGTTCGCCGTACGCGGCTCGATCCTCGGCATGTTCGCCTGGGTGCTGGCGCTGAGCGTGCTCACCTCGCTTTTCCTCGCCAGCACGATCGCGCGGCCGGTGCGCCAACTCGCGATCTCGGCAAAACGCGTGAGGGACTCCAAGAACCGCCAGCACACCATCCCCGATTTTACCAAGCGGAACGACGAGATCGGCGAGCTGTCGGAGGCGTTGCGCGACATGACCGAATCCCTGTGGCGGCGCATGGACGCCACGGAGCATTTCGCAGCCGACGTCGCCCACGAAATCAAGAATCCCCTCACCTCCTTGCGCAGCGCCGTGGAGACCGTCGGCCGCGTGAAGGATCCGGAGCAACAGAAGCGCCTGATGTCCATTATCATGGACGACGTCGCGCGCCTCGATCGGCTGATCTCGGAGATCTCGGACGCGTCGCGCCTGGACGCCGAAATGTCGCGCGCGGAAATGTCTCCAATGAAGATCAAGCCGCTGGTGCAAGCCCTGGCGGAAGTTCAGAACGCCAACGACAGTGCCACCGCGCCGCGCGTGCAGGTGCTTGAGGATACCCCGCAAAAGGGCGTAAACCCGAAAGGCGCGGGCGAGCTGGTGGTCTTTGGCCTCGAAAGCCGCATCGGTCAGGTGCTCCGCAACCTGATCGGCAATGCCGTCTCCTTCAGCCCGCCGCAGGGCGTGATTTCCATCGGCGCGGGTCGCCAAGGCCGCTACGTGATCGTCACTGTGGAAGATCAAGGTCCGGGCATCCCCGAAGGCAAGGAAGCGGCGATCTTCGGGCGCTTCTATTCCGAGCGCCCGGAAGGCGAAAAGTTCGGCACCCACTCAGGTCTCGGACTTTCAATCTCTAAAACCATCGTCGAGGGCCACCGGGGCCAGATCTACGCCGAGAACATCGTCGGCGACGACGGGACGGTGCGCGGCGCGCGCTTCGTCGTGCTGCTGCCGGCGGCGACGTAGCCCGTGGCCGAGATCGTCAACCTTCGAACGGCACGCAAGCGCAAGGCGCGTGACGATGCGGATGCCAAAGCCGACGCCAATCGCGCGAAGTTCGGACGGACGAAAGCCGAGAAGACGCGCGACGAAAAGAAAGCAGAGCACCTCAAGCGCATCGTCGACCATAGCAAGCTCGACAGGGAATGATGATCCGGGCGCGGCCTCTTCTGGGCACGCGGGTCGATATCCGCGTCGAGGATCCCGACGAGGACGCCGCCAACGCGGCCATCGATAGGGGCTTCGCCGCAATCGCCGATATCCACCGGCTGATGAGTTTTCATGAAAGCATGAGCGACGTGAGCCGGCTGAACCGGGACGCGGCGCGAGAGGCCGTGGCGGTCGATGCGCGTACCTTCGAGGTCTTGCGCCGCGCTCAGGATTTCTCGGCGCAGAGCGATGGATTGTTCGACATCACGACGGCACCCCGGCTCGTCGAATGGGCCTTCCTGCCGCGGCCTGACTGTGCACCCACGCCAGCGCCGGAGGCCTCGTGGCGGGATATCATCCTCGAGGACGAGAACCGCGTACGATTCAGAAAACCTCTCTGGATCGATTTGGGCGGCATCGCAAAGGGATTCGCCGTAGATCAGGCGATGACTGCGGTGGGCGCCCGCCCCGAGATCCAGGTCTACATCAATGCCGGCGGCGACCTGCGGGTCGCCGGACCGAACATCGAGATGGTGCGGCTGCGATCCGCGATAGACATGGACGTCGTCCCGGTGATCGAAATGGAGGACGGCGCCCTGGCCAGCAGCAGCGGCCGCGAGCACCTGAAAGACCACCGGAATTCCCGCGTCGGACCCCATGTAGACGGGCGGAGCGGCGCAAGCGTGGGCGCCGACACATTCGCCTGTGTCGCGGCGGCCAACTGCCTGACGGCCGATGCGCTTACAAAAGTGGTCTTGGCGGCCGGTTCCCGGGCCGAACCAATCCTTGGCCATTTCGGCGCAATCGCATATTTCTATGACCTGAGCGCCGGTTGGGTGACGTTAGGGGCGTAAGGGGAATCTAAGTCTATGAGTGAGCGCGTGGAGCGCGGCCCGTTGAAGTTGCCACGGGGCCGCCGGTGGACGGTTTATGGCATTTGCTTCGGCACCTGGATCACCGGCGTGCTGTGGCTCATCTACCACTACTTCATGACTACCGAGGGCCGGTTCGGGCCGGAAACGCACCCCCTTGAGCAGTGGTGGAAAATTCTTCACGCCGGCTTCTCATTCTTTGCCGTCGGGATTCTGGGGCTTTTGTGGGGCGTACATATCCTGCGCGGATGGAACGCCAACTGGCGGCGCTGGTCCGGCGGGACGATGGCGGGCCTCTTCTTCGTTCTGACGGTGACCGGCTTTGGCCTCTACTACATCTACGTCATCGACGAGGCGTGGCGCGCCTGGACATCGATCATCCATTGGGTGCTGGGGCTTGCCGCCATTGCGGCGTTTTTCATTCACTGGCTGTCGAAATCGACACCCCGAAACTAACAGGATATTGATGAGGCGGCCCAGCCGCCCGTGATAGATTGAAACCATGCGTAGCAAGTTCCTGCTTTATCCAGCCGCCATTATCGCGAGCATCGCCGCCGTCCAGCCGGCGATCGCGGGTGCGCAGTACCTCACGGCCGAGCAGGCCATGGCGCTCCTGTATCCAAAGGGCGTGACCTTCACCGAGGATTTCCGACTACTGACCGACAAACAGATGCGCGACATCCGCGAATTCAGCGGCATCGAGCTGCGCGACCGCAAGGTACGCGCCTGGCGCGTGTCCAATGGCGACTGGCTTTTTGTCGACCACGTACTCGGCAAGGACGACACCGTCTACTACGCGCTTGCGCTTTCCGCGAAGGGTGAAGTCAAAGGCATCGAGATCATGGAGTGCTGGGAGCTCTACTCCAAGATCCGGTTGCCGGAGTGGCGCGCGCAGTTCACGGGCCGCAAGGACGGCGAACTGCGGATCAAGGGCGACATCGAGAACATCACCGGCGTGACGCTGTCGGCCAAGCACATTACCGAGGGCGTGATCCGGATGCTGGCGACTCATACGCTGGTATTCGCCGATCCGACGTCGCCCGCCGGCTAAGCGTCCTGTCTCAGCGTTATCAGCGTAATCTCTGACGGTACCGCCGTGCGCAGCGGCGGGCCCCAATAGCCCGTTCCCTGATTCACGTAGATCCACATATTCTCGAACCGGTTCAGGCCGCGGGAGAAGCGGTGGAAGAGTCCGATCAGGAGATTGAACGGGAAGTACTGCCCGGAGTGCGTATGCCCCGAAAGCTGGAGGTCGCAACCGGCAGCATGGCAGTCCTCAAAGCTCGCCGGTTGATGAGCGAGAATGATACGTGGCGCGCCTTCCGGGGCGCCCGCGACCGCGCGCCGCGCATCGGAAGCATGATCGTTCGGCAGTGCGCGCGTCGACCAGTCCGTCACACCCGCCACCACAATCGACTCCCCGTCTCGCGTGATCACGTCGTGAGCGTTGTTGAGAACGCGGGCACCCAGGCGGGCGAACTCGTCGATCCAGCCCATGGGATCGCTGAAATACTCGTGATTGCCGGTGACAAAATACATGCCGTGTGGCGCCTTGAGTTCACCCAAGGGCGCAACATGCTCGGCGAGGTCGTCCACGGCCCCGTCGGTGAAGTCGCCGGTCAGCGCGATTAAGTCGGGCTTCAAGCCATTGACGATATCGACGACGTTCTGAGTATAGCCCCTGCGCACCGTGAGACCGACGTGCAGATCGGACACTTGCGCGATGGTGAAACCGTCAAAGGCTTTCGGAAGATTACGCAGCGCAACTTCGACCCGCTTCACCATGGGGCCGGTGCGCGCCTGGAAGATGCCGAGCGCCGAGGTTCCCAACGCAAGCGCGCCAAGCGTGATCAAGGTGCGGCGGTCGAAGTCGACCATATCCGCCGGCGGCGCCACCTTCTTCCAGATCAAGGTCACGATGTCGACTGCGAACACCATCGCCACGAAGGCCGTCATGACGCCGAAGACGACGTAAGACACCCAGTTAATGGCGACGATCATCGCCTCGCCGCCCTCACGCTGGGCGAGGTCGGCGAACCAGAGCCTGTTGCCAAAGAAGGCCGCAAGCTGCAGGGCGAGGATCGCGAGGACGATCAGCCAGGAGACGGTGAGATGTTGGCTGGCGAGCGGCCAACGCGCGATGACGCGCGCGCCTGCGTAAATATTGAAGGCAACGAGGACGCCAAGGATGAGCCAGATACGCGGCGGCAAGGGCGGTTCTCCGAGCTAGGCGCAGCATTTTAGCCGGCCGGGATGGTTAGCACAGTTTCGCCACAGTCGGTTGTTTTTCGTCCTATTCTCGCCGCGAAGCGCTGCGACAGTTCCACCCTCGAACCTAACTCTGGGGGCTGTCTTGAAATTCCTTGCCATTTTTTTCGTGTGCGCTGTGGTGAGCGCATCCGCACGCGATATCAATTTCGCGGTGATGTTTAGCATCCTGGCTGGAGCGACGCTCATTGAAGCGACCGCGCGGAGCCTCGCCGAGCGCGCAGCGCGCCGCCAGATGCCAGTGCGAAGCGAGTGAACGCGACGTCACGCGCGATGCCGTCATCACTTTTTTCGCGCTGCTGAATTATTGACACTTTTTAACGTCATCAGTTGCGAACACGGTGGCGTAATGCACTTTCGATTTTGCCGACGACGGAAGGGGGAATCACCGATGCGTCGTTTACTTTTTTTCCCGCTTGCGAGCGCCTGCGCTGTCTTGCTTAGCGCGTGTGCGCCGAATTTCTCGCCCAATACCTATTCCAGCAACGCGGTCCAGCTCGCCAACAAGGTCGAGGCAGGAACGATCATCGGCTTCCGCGAAGTGCAGATCAGCGCCAACGGCAGCATTGGCGCGGTGACCGGCGGCGCCGTGGGCGGCGTCCTGGGCGCGGAGTATGCGAACTCCGCACTGGTGGCCGTAGGTGGAACCACCGTCGGCGGCATGTTGGGCAATGCCCTTGAACACGCCGCCCGCGACACCACGGGCTGGGAATACATTATCCGCAAAGACAATGGCGATATGCTGTCGGTGACGCAGCGCGAAGCGACTCCGCTCACCTTGGCACAGCGCGTTCTCGTTATCATGGGTCCGCAAGCCCGCGTCGTACCCGACTACTCTGTGCCGCAGGAGCCGAGGGTCGCCGCCGCGCCGATCGAGGAGAAGAAAGAGGCGAAGGCCGAACCGGTGAAGGTGGAAGTAGTGCTATCGCTGCCACCGGGCGTGACGGTGCAGCCGAGGCCCGCAGAAGTGAAGGCCGCAGCCGCCGAGGACCCCGCCCCGGCGCTGCGTCCGGCGCCGTTCGAGGAGCGTCTGCTCGATGCAATTACAATGACAACGCCGCTCTCGGAAATCATGGCTCATGAAACGCCGGTCGTCGCAGAGTCGGTCACAGAGGCCGAACCCGCCCCGGAGCCTGCCGCAGAAGCCGCCTCGGAACCTGAAACGCCGCCAGCCAGCGTTAAGGCGGCGCCGCAGCCTTAGGGCCGAAGAATTTCGGCCAAAGGGTGTTGAAAGCAAGACCTGATATGATCAGAGCGCAGGCGACAATCTTCCAAAGTGGGAGCCCTTCGCCCAGAAGTGCGACCGAGGCGCCAATCCCGAAAACGGGCACGAGCAATGACACAGGCGCGATGGTGGCCGCGGGATGGCGAGCGAGAAGCCAGCCCCAGGCTGTGTAGCCAAAAAGCGTATTGCCGAAGGACTGCCACAAGACGCCGGCCCAGGTAGCCACGTCGGCCATCACTAATCCCTCATGGATCGCCGGCCAGCCGTCGTAGAGGAGCGAGAGCACGACGAGCGGCGGTACCGCAAAGGCGCTCGCCCAAACGACGTAGGAGAGCATGTCCACCTGGCCGGCCTGACGCGCCACCGTGTTGCCCCCGGCCCAGCTTGCGCCCGCGAGAAGCACGAGCGCGAGTCCCAGCATCGTAGCGCTGCCATCGGTGAATATCGCAATCACCCCGACACCGGCCACGGCGACAAGAAGAGCGAGCCATTGAAACGGCCGCACCTTCTCGCCGTTGAACCAGATGGAAAGGCCGATTGTAAAGAAGACCTGCATCTGGACGACGAGTGAGGCGAGGCCCGGCGAGATATAGCCGTCCACGGCGATGTACAGCAGCGCAAACTGCCCGACACTGATGAGCAGGCTATAGGCGGCGAGCTGCTTCCAGGGGACCGCGGGCCGCTTGATGAACAGCGCCGCCGGAAAAAATACGAAGACGAAACGTAGGCAGGCGAACAGAATCGGCGGGAGATTGTCGAGGGTCGTCTTGATTACGACGAAGTTCGTGCCCCAGACGGCGACGACCGCAAGCGCCAGTAGGATGTGAGAGAGAGGAAGCGAGCGGGACGTCAAAGGGAGGTGCCGTCAAAGAGCTTCGAGACGGACGTTCTACCGTTTATTTGCCAACGGCGTTAGCGTCTTCGGCGTCGACTGATCCGCCATTCCGGTATTCCAGCACTGCGGCGACGGCATAGGTGGGCACCGCCGCTCACGGCGGCATCAAGAAAACTACCGAATCATCGAGATCCATGCCTTCGATTTTTGCGCCGCCCGTGAGCGCGAGCACGCGCCCGAGTGCTTGGCGGAACTCCTGAGGAGAAACTGTGAACTTCGCACGTTCCTGCTCATTCCTCTGGGCCGGCGCCCATCCCATCTGATTCAATCGCGTCGGCTTGGGCAGCAACTTCACGAGCTCGCGCGCGGTGATTTCCGCACTTTTTTCCGGAAAGATGTCGGTGCGGTAGGGCGCGGCCAGCGGCCCCGCCCCGGCCTTCAACAGCTGTTCCACGGGGCCATAAGCCTCTTCCGCAGAAGCGACGGTGAAGTTGACGTCACGGACGATCAACCGTTTCGACCAATCTTCCAACGGACTGATATTGAGAGCTGGCGTGCCCAACAGCGTGACTTCCACGCCTAGCGTCGAGTCACTGTGAATCATCAGCGCGGCGTGCTTCGTCCATGGGTAAGGATCGGACTCGGCGACGACGCGGACATGGGGATGACCTTTCGCGACCTCCCGCCAAAGTTCCACACGCTCGCTGGGGTGGGGCCGAATGACGATGTCGTGGCTTTTTTGTTCGATAAACCACGCAAGTAGCGCTTTCGTCTCCCGCAGGGCGGCGACCTCGTAATCCACGCGAGCCTTCATCAGCGCGGCCGTCTCGGGCTTCGACCTGTCGAGCTGCAACGCCGTTGCATAGAGATCCATCGCCTTGTTGACGTCGCCCCAAGTACTGTTGGTTCGTCCAAAGGACGTATTGAACAGGATGTAGGGCCGCGGATGCGGACGCTCATACGAAGCAGAGCGCAGCAAGTCGCCGCGCGCCGAGCCAGTTACGACCACGCCATCGCGCGCTTTTGGAAACGCCTTGACGAGCGCTCGCTTGTGGCTCGCGTTGAACGCAAAGTAGCGATCGCAGTGATCGAAGGTGGAGGCTTCGGTCGTATTGGCGGCGAGATCTTCCGACCAGCCGAGCGATTCTTCATCCGAGGCAACGACGGCGTGACCATGGCCTTTGACGGTTGCCATGCCGTCGGCCTGAATCTTATTCGCCGTCTTGAAATAGTAGACGCCGCGCAGGGCCTGGCCGGCGTTTTGACCGAGACCCCAGTACTGCCCGACCACAGCGTAGTAGCCGAGTTTGACGAGATGCGCCGCGATCAGGAGTCGCGAATCGAGATCGCGCCCTTTTATTTCGCAGGTGAGATAGACGATTGGAGCCGTCGCAGCCAGGATGTCTCTCCTGCAAAAAAGAATCGGCCGTCGGCGAAAATCGCCGACGGCGCGGTCCTTTTCAAGTCAGTCGGCGTAGATGCTAGGGGTAAGCCTTGCGATCCACAGCGACGCCCTTCAGGTAAACGGCATTGATCCGCCTCGTGTTCTTGATGTCTTCCAGCGGATTGCCGTCGAGCACAAGGATGTCGGCGGTCTTGCCGACGGCCAACGTGCCGGAGTCCGGAATACGCAGCCATTTCGCCGCATCGCCCGTGGCGGAGACGAGGACCTTCATCGGCGACATGCCGGCGAGGACCATGTCTTCCATTTCGAAGTGCGGCGCGTACGGCGTGTTGCCGTCGGTGCCCATGACGATGACGGCGCCTGCGTCCGACATTTTCTTGAGATTGCGCGCCTGGATCGCATGACCCTTCGCGGCCCCTTCATTGGCGACATTACCGGCTTCGACCTTGGCGTATTCGGCGGCTGGAAGAGCCGCCTTCAGCCATGAGGCATCGGCGACCGCACCGCGGGCGCCCATGTTCGGGTTCAAGACGAAGTTCGGCTTCTGCTTCAGAAGGCCCATGAATTCGTCGTCCACGTCGGCGTCACGCACACCGTGGGCAAAGGCGTCGAGATTGGCGCGGAGCAGTCCTTTGGCGTCTGCGAGGTCGAAGATGTGGGCTGTGACGCGCAGTTTAGCCTTATGCGCGGCGTCAATGATCGGGCCGTAGAGCGCGGGCGTGAGCTTCTCGTACTTTTCGTCGCGGTCATCGACCCAGATTTTGAGGATATCAACCTTCTTCGCCGCCTGCTCGCCGACGGCCTTGATGCCTTCCTCAGCGGTGTTGATCCAGTAGGCCTCTCCTCCCCGCCCAGGCTCGTGCCGGGTGATGCCGCGGCCGGCCGTGAAGTAGCGCGACGACGCTGCCGACTGTGCCGCGCGGTATTGATAGGGCGGTTCGGTATTGTCGATGCCCAAGCTCATCGAGGCGCTGACGCCGAAATAGGCGCGGCGCTTAAAGTCCGTATCGATGCCTTCCTTGGTCTGGCTGAGATGTTCGTGCGTATTGATGAGCGTGGGCATGATGGTCTTGCCCTTCGCATCGACGCGTGTCGCACCGGCGGGCGCCTTCACGCTGGCGGCCGGGCCAACCTGCGTGATCTTGCCGTTCTCGACGACGACCGTACCGTTCTCGATCGGCGCGCTGCCGTCGCCGACGATAACGCGGCCGCCTTCGAAGACGAGATTTTGCGCGGCCGCGGGGCCTGCCAGCCCCATCGCGGCGACGAGCGCGGCGGCGGCGGTAAACTTCAAGGTTCGCATGAAAGCCTCCCTCCAGAGATTGAGAGGAAGCACTCTAACGCATTCCAAATCCGGGGAAAGACCCCGCGCACCACTATGGCATATCCGTTACAGGCACACGGGGTCGTGAGGATCAGCCGGTCAGTACGAATCCCATCAAAAAGGGAAGCAGGAGGAAGGCCGTGATGGTCGAAATGACAACCATCGCACCCACCTCTTCGTGTTTGCCGCCGTAGCGCAGTGCAAAAAGATAGGAGAACACAGCCGTCGGCATCGACGATTGAATCAATACGACACCGCGCACGGGTCCTTCGAGACCAAGCACCGTCACCAATCCGAGCGCCACGCCGAAGCCGAGACCGAGGCGCAGGACTGAAAGCGCGAACGTGCGCGTAAAGGTGACGATACGCAGGCGTCCGAGCGAGGTCCCGAGGGAAATGAGCATGAGTGGGATGACCATGCGTCCAATCGCGTCGGTCGTGGTCATGATCACGTCGGGCGGCGTTACGTCCGCCGCCAGACAGGCAATTGCAATGCCAATGCTCCAGAGGATCGGATTGCGCAACAGAATCGTCGGATGCATGTGCCCCGAGGCGACGCTTTGACCGATCGTGAATTGTGTAATCGTCATCGCGCAAAAAAAGGCGACGGCGAGCGAGAGTCCGGTATTGCCGAAAGCCAGCAGGCAAAGCGGAAGGCCCATGTTTCCGGCGTTGGGAAAAACCATCGCCGGCCAATAGGTCTTCAGCTCCATGCGCGCGAGCTTGAGAACGACGGCGGAGAGCAGGCCAACGATGGCTAGCATCGCCAACCCAACGCCGGCGATTTCGCCGAGGGCCGAGAGTTCCGGCCGCCGGATCAGAAGCGTCGAGAACAACAGGCACGGCGTGCCGATGTTGATAATGAGATCCGTGATGGTGTTGTTGTCGAACGGCATACGCAGCCGCACCCAGGCAAAGCCGATGAAGGCCATGACAAGGACCGGCGCAATGATGGTGAAGATCTGCTGGAGCAAAGGGACTTACGCGACAGCCGAAGAGAGAGACAAAGAGATATCATACTGCTAGTCGAGATTGACAGGGGAACCCCTGCCCCTCCACCCTCGCCGCTATGGATAAGATCAACGGGACGTGCGTGAGCATCGGAAATACGGGTGTTCTCATCCGGGGCAGGTCGGGCGCGGGTAAGTCGGATCTCGCGCTGCGCTTGATCGACCGCGGCGCGGCCTTGGTGTCCGACGACTATTGCGAGATTGAGAAGAAGGACGGAGCGATTATCCTAAGCCCACCGGCAACGATCGCCGGTCAGATTGAAGTCCGCGGCTTGGGCATCGTACGCACGGAGTACCGTTCACACGTGCGATTGGATCTTGTTGTGGACCTTGCAAGCGAAACTGGAATCGAGCGACTTCCTGAAAAGACCACGGAGGAGATTTCCGGCGTCATGGTGGCTTGGATGCAGGTGGATCCCACGCGCGCTTCGGCGGATGCCAAAGTGCGGTTGAAGGTTGCCTCACTTCATTCGGGCGACAAGGACTCGTCGCGATGACCGCCGCACAGAAAAAGGCGGGGCGCACTCCGCTGAAGGTCGTGATCGTCACGGGGATGTCCGGCGCCGGCAAAAGCCTCGCCCTGCGCGCGCTGGAAGATGCCGGCTTCGAGACCGTCGACAACTTGCCTTTGGCGCTCCTTGGCTCCTTTGCCGCGGGCCACGACCACGGTCCGGTCGCCATCGGGGTGGACGTGCGCACCCGCGACTTCGACGGACCAGGTCTGATGACGCGGATCTCCGCCTTGCGCCGCGACCAGACCCTTTCCATCGATCTTGTCTTCCTCGACAGCGATACCGAGGTGCTGCAGCAGCGGTATACGGAATCGCGCCGCCCTCACCCGCTGGCGGACGATCTTCCTGTCGCCGTCGCCATCGAGACCGAGCGGAGGCTGATCTCGTCCTTGCGCGAGCAGGCGGATCTCGTCATCGACACCACCCGTCTCGCGCCGACGGACCTGAAGCGCATTCTGATGGGGCAGTTCGGAGGACCGGGCAAACGGCCGCTCAGAATCTTCCTCACCTCGTTCGGTTATCGCAACGGGTTGCCGCGCGACGCGGATCTGGTTTTCGACGTGCGGTTCCTCAAGAACCCGCACTACGTGCCGGAGCTCAAGTCGAGGACCGGTCTCGAGCGGGCGGTCGGCGCCTACATCGAAGAGGACCCCGCCCTTGCCCCGTTTCTCGGACGTCTCACCTCGTTCCTCGAACCGCTGCTGCCGCTCTATGAAGCGGAAGGCAAAAGCTATCTCACCGTCGCCATTGGGTGCACCGGCGGGCAGCACCGGTCGGTTTACGTCGTCGAGCGCTTAAAGGCCTGGCTCGCGGACCGGGGCGTCGGTGGGGAAGCGCGCCACAGGGATATCCACACCGGTGCTGTCCATAGTCCGGGGCAGGCAAGCACGCCCACAGGTAGCGTAACAGTCGGTAAAACCACCAGTAACTAGGTGTCGATTCCCGCTTTCCGATTGGCTAAGCTGCGCCGCCCTTAAGCCCCGGCCCGGCCGCAAATCCGCCCCGCCCCCGGTTCAAGCTGGCACGACCCGCTGAAGTTAAGGATACGCGTCTTACCTCCATGCCACTTTCGAAACCGCTGATCGGCTTGGTGCTCGTCACCCACGGGCGTCTCGCTCTCGAACTCGTCGCCGCGATGGAACATGTCGTTGGTCCACAGTCGCAAGTCGCGACCGTGTGCATCGGCCCGGAAGACGATATGGAGAAGCGGCGCGCCGATATCGTCAGCGCCGTAGAGGCCACCAACGCGGGATCCGGCGTGGTCGTATTGACCGACATGTTCGGCGGCACCCCCTCGAACCTTGCGATCTCCATCATGGATACCGCACCCGTCGAGGTGATCGCAGGCGTCAATCTGCCCATGCTGATCAAGCTGGCTTCGATGCGGAGCACGGAAAACCTGCAGACCGCCGTGGCGCAAGCCCAGGACGCCGGACGAAAGTACATCAACGTCGCATCCTCGCTTCTCGCGCAGGAAGGACCGCGCAAGAAGTCGGTCTAGCCTGAGCTTGCTCAAGCTCTGATCTCCTCGCGTAACCCTTAGGATTTTAACGTAACCATGAGCGAGCTCACGCGCACCGCTGAGATCCGCAATTCCAAAGGTCTGCACGCGCGCGCCGCTGCGAAGTTCTGCAAGACGGTGGGACAATTCGACGCTGAGATCCGCGTTATACGTGGAGAGAACAACGTGTCGGGTAAGTCCATTATGGGCCTGATGATGCTGGCCGCCGCGATGGGATGCTCGATTGAAATCCGCGCGAGCGGTCCGGACGCCGAACGCGCGATGGACGCGCTGTGCACTCTGGTCGCCAACAAATTCGATGAAGAATAGGCAGGCAAAAGACGAACCCGGCCAAAGCCGCGGCGAACGCGCGTTCGACGGCATTGCCGTCGGTGCGGGCATAGCCCTTGGCGTCGTGCACCGTCATAGCTCCCGCGCGATGGTGCAGGTGCGCGAGCGCCGCATCACGCAAGCGAAAGTGCGCACCGAGCAGCACCGCGTGCTGGAAGCCGCCGCCGACGCAGTGGGGCGCATCGAAGTGCTGCAAAACCGCGCCAAGCGCATGGCGGGCGCAGCAGGCGAAGAGGTGGGCTACCTGCTCGAGGCCTACCAGCAGATGTTGAGCGGCTCGCGCCTTGTGCGCGGCGTCCAGAAGCGGATCGCCACGGATCGGATCAACGCCGAAGCGGCGGTGATGAAAGAAATCGGCCTTATGGCCGAAGCCTTTGCCGCCATAGAGGATCAGTACTTAGCGGCCAGAATGGCCGATATCCGCGAGGTCGGCCGCCGCTTGGTGGAAAGCCTCGGGAAAGCCGAATCCACCGGGCTCGAGGACTTGCCGGCGAACGCGGTGATCGTCGCGGACGAGCTTTCGCCAGCAGACACCGCACTCCTCGATCCAAAACGCGTCGCGGGGCTCGCGACCATTCTCGGCGGGGTCGAAAGCCACACGGCGATCGTCGCGCGCAGCCTGGGCTTGCCTGCAGTCGTAGCACCGCCCGAACTGTTGAATGCGGTCGAAAACGGCGACGAGATCATCATCGACGGAACCGCCGGCCGGGTGATCGTCAATCCGGGCGCTGCGAGCCTCGCCAAATACAAGAAGCGCCGCGCGGCCTTCCTGCGCTCGCAACAGTCGCTGAAGAAACTGAAGACCGTGCCGGCGGTGACGCGGGACGGCGTTCGCATCCATCTGCATGCCAATATGGAATTGCCCAACGAAATCGCCGGCGTGCTGAACGCGGGCGCGGAAGGCATCGGCCTCTTCCGCAGCGAGTTCATGTTCATGAACCGCCCCGATCTGCCGAGCGAAGAAGAGCAGTTCGAGGAACTTTCGCGTGTCGTAAAGAAGATGAACGGGCGGCCCGTGACGGTGCGCACACTGGACGTCGGCGCCGACAAGCTGGGCGAAGCCGTCGGCCTCACGCCGGGGCCGAACCCGGCCCTGGGCTTGCGCGCCATCCGCTTCTCGCTGAAGCGGCGTAAACTCTTGCTCACTCAACTTTCCGCGATCCTGCGCGCCAGCGCCTTCGGACCCGTGCGGATCCTTCTGCCGATGGTGTGCATGGTGGAGGAGATCAAGCAGGTGCGGCGCGCGCTTGCCCGCGTGATCGCGACGCTCAAGCGAAAAGGCGTGCGGATCTCGGACCCGCCGCCGCCGCTGGGCATCATGATCGAAATTCCGGGGGCGGCGCTGGCCGCCGATGCCCTGGCCGCGGAATCGGATTTCTTCGCGCTGGGCACCAACGACCTCACTCAATACACCCTGGCCATCGACCGCAGCGACGAGCAGGTGGCCTACCTTTACAACCCGCTGCACCCGGCGGTGCTGCGGCTCATTCAATTCACTGCGGAAGCGGCATCGGCCGCCGGGATCCCCGTTTCGGTTTGCGGCGAGATGGCGGGCGACGAACGCATGACGCCTGTTCTGCTGGGTTTTGGAATCACCGAGCTCTCCATGAATCCGGCGAGCCTCCCGCGGGTGAAGAAGCGCATTCTGGATCTGAACCTCGCCTCTATCAGCGGGCAGGTCCGGCGCATGACCGCCGAGTCCGATCCCCAGCGCCTCAAGGCCTTCGTGGACACGCTCTATCACGCGAGCTAGGCAAAAACGCGCGCGGCTGGTATATGGCGCGGCCTTATTCCCACTCTATCCGCCGGCGATCCCGGAGACAGGATAAAAACAATGAATTTCAATGACTTCCGGGTGAAAGACATCGGCCTTGCTGACTGGGGCCGCAAGGAAATTGCCATTGCCGAGACCGAGATGCCGGGCCTCATGGCGCTCCGCTCCGAATTCGGCGCCAAACAGCCCCTGAAGGGCGCGCGCATCGCGGGCTCCCTGCACATGACTATTCAGACGGCGGTGCTGATCGAGACCCTGAAGCACCTGGGCGCCGACGTGCGCTGGGCGTCGTGCAACATCTTCTCGACCCAAGACCAGGCGGCCGCGGCGATCGCCGCGAAGATGACGCCGGTGTTCGCCGTGAAGGGCGAGAGCTTGGAAGAATACTGGGACTACACCCACAAGATCTTCGAGTGGACCGACGGCGGCACGCCCAACATGATCCTCGATGACGGCGGCGACGCGACGCTCCTGATCGTGCTCGGCACGGAAGCCGAAAAGAACCCGGCGCTGATCACAAAGCCGGGCAACGAAGAAGAGACGGTGCTGTTCGCCGCCATCGCCAAGCGCAACAAGGAGCAGCCGGGCTGGTACGCGAAAGTGCTGAAGAACATCCGCGGCGTGTCGGAAGAAACCACCACGGGCGTGCACCGCCTGTATCAGATGGCCAAGGACGGCCGTCTCCACTTCCCCGCCATCAACGTCAACGACAGCGTCACCAAGTCGAAGTTCGACAACATCTACGGCTGCCGCGAGAGCCTCGTGGACGGTATCCGCCGCGCCACCGACGTGATGATGGCCGGCAAGGTTGCCATGGTCGCGGGCTTTGGCGACGTCGGCAAAGGTTCGGCCGCGTCGCTGCGCAACGCCGGCTGCCGCGTGATGGTGTCGGAGATCGACCCAATCAACGCGCTGCAAGCCGCCATGGAAGGCTACGAAGTCGTGACCATGGAAGAAGCCGCGCCGAAGGCCGACATCTTCTGCACGGCGACCGGCAACCTCGATGTCATCACTGTCGATCACATGCGCGCCATGAAAGACCGTGCGATCGTGTGCAACATCGGCCACTTCGACACCGAGATCCAGATCGAAGCCCTCAAGAACTTCAAGTGGCACAATGTGAAGCCGCAGGTCGACGAGATCGAGTTTTCGGACGGCAAGCGCATCATCCTTCTCGCCGAAGGCCGCCTCGTGAATCTCGGCTGCGCCACCGGTCACCCGAGCTTCGTCATGAGCGCCTCGTTCTCGAACCAAGTGCTGGCGCAGATCGAGCTGTGGACCAACAACGCCAAGTACGAAAAGAAGGTCTACGTGCTGCCCAAGCACCTGGACGAGAAGGTCGCCGAACTTCACCTCGCCAAGGTCGGCGCCAAGCTGACCAAACTGAGCGTCAAGCAGGCCTCCTACATCGGCGTTAACCAAGCCGGACCGTATAAGCCCGAGACCTATCGCTACTAGGGCGTGATCGGGCGCAAAAACCGGTACCCACTTTTTGCTGATCACGCCCCGGGCCGCTATTAACCTTCGGAATCGCTCGCGGCTGGCGACAGCCGCGAGTTCCGAGGGTATCTTCCCGACCAGGGAAGAGGGTGAGGAGTTACGGTGCCGACCGGGACGCTGGAGTTCTTAACACCGCCGGTCCTGGTAGGGCTGATCGCGGTGCTTGTCCTGGTCCCGCCGGCGGCGTGGGCGCTTTGGCGTCAGCATAAATACTGGCGGGAAGCCGAACACGCCGCGAGCCGCGCAAGCTACGGCCGCACGGCGATCCAGGCCGCGCTCGAAACCGCGCCCGACGGCTATTTCGCCTGGTTCCACCAACCCATCGCCGCCGAAGACCAGGACGCCCGCGCCCTGCCGCGATTTCGGGAAAACGGCACCTGCTCGCGCCGGCTTGCGGTCTTGCTCGATCTGTTCCGCGGCATGGAAGCCACCTTCGACGACGTCATGGAAGGCTTCGACAAGGAGTCCCAGGACCGTCTGCGCGCCGTGATCCACCAGCTTCGCGGCGGCGGCGCCGGTTTCCAGATCGACTTGAACCACAACGCGACCGGCCGGCGCATCCAGGCGCGCGGCGTGCGGGCGACGGACCCGGACGGGCGCACCATGGCCGATGTCGTGTGGATGAGCGACGTCACCGAGGGGGCGGCCGCCGTCGATTCCTTGACCTTCGAGAGCGAGGCCCTCAAACGCGAATGCGCGCTCTTGAAAGCCGCCTTGAACGGTATCGTCGAGCCGGTCTGGCTGCGCGACGACGATCTATCGCTGATCTATTGCAATACGGCTTATGTGAAGGCCGTCGACGGCAAGGACGCCCAGGACGTCGTGGCCCGCGGCCGCGAGCTGGCGCCCCGCGTGGCGGTCCGCGAAGCCCGTGCCCTCGCCGCGGCAGCGCGCGCTTCAGGTGAAACGCGGCGCACGCCTTTTCACATGGTGATCGAGGGCAGCCGCCGGTTGATGGAGGTGACGGAATCGCCCGTCGACGGCGAAGCAAATCCGCGCGAGGAAAACGGCGAAGGCGGTGCGCCCCTCTTTTCCGACGGCAGCGGACGCCTCACCGCGGGTGTTGCTTACGACATCACGCGCCAGGAAGAGCTCGAGGTGCGCCTCAAGCGTGAGGCCGCGGCGCATGCGGACGTGCTCGAACGCTTAGGCACCGCCATTGCCATCTTCGGTCCCGACACGCGCCTGATCTTCTTCAACACGGCCTACGCGATGCTCTGGGATCTTAGCCCCGGCTGGCTCCTGGACGGTCCGTCCTATGCCACCGTGCTCGATACCTTGCGCGGCGAGCGCCGTCTTCCGGAGGTCGCGGACTTCCCGGCCTATAAAGACAAAGAGCTCGCGCGTTTCAACTCCCTCCTCGAGCCGACTGAAGATGTCCTGCACTTGCCCGGCGGCGGCACGTTGCGCCGCGTGATTGCGCCCCACCCCATGGGCGGGCTTCTGACCACCTACGAAGACATCACCGACCGCCTCGCGCTCGAACGCTCATACAACACTTTGATCGCCGTGCAACGCGAGACCATCGATAACCTGCAGGAAGCCGTGGCCGTGTTCGGCGCCGAGGGCCAGCTCCAGCTCGCCAATCCGGCCTTCGCCGAGCTGTGGAACATCGGCGTCGACGTCCTGCGGGAGGGCCCCGCCATGGGCGCCGTGATCGACGCCTTCCGCGACTTCTTCGACGACGAGACAGTCTGGAGCCGCCACCGCGCCGTCATGCTTGCGGCCCTCGATGCCGAACGGCAGCGGGTGACGCAACAGGGCCGCGTCGTGCGCCGCGATGGTTCGGTGCTGGAATTCATTTCCGTGCCGCTGCCCGATGGCGGCGCCTTGTTCTGCTACAACGACGTCTCGGCGCCGGAGCGCGTGGCGCAGGCCTTGCGCAGCCGCGCCGAGGCCTTGGCGGCGACGGACAAGCTGCGCTCGGAGTTCATGAGCAACTTCCTGGTCGAACTCGAAGCTTCGGCCCAGGCGGCCGACGCCGACCCAACCCGCGCCCGCGTGTTCAAAACGCTCGTGGACGACATGCGCGACCTGTCCGGCATCGACGCCGGCCAGCAGACCCTCCACCTCGACTCATTCGATGTCGGCGCGCTGGCCGACCGCATCGCGACAGCGACCTACGAGAGCTTCAAGCGGCGCAACAAGAAGTTGATCGTCGACTGTGCGCCGGACGCAGGCTGGATGGTGGGCGATGCCGCCCGCATCAAGCAGACGCTTTACCACCTCGTCATCGCCGCGTTGAAGACGACCGAGGGTGACGTCGTCGCCGTTGTGGTCACCCGGGAAGGAACGAGCGTGATCTTCGCCATCCGCTACGCCGCCGCGCACGACAACCGCACACCAGCCTTGAGTATCCACCTCGCCCAGCGGATCGCCGAATTGCACGGAGGCGGCCTCAAGACGAAGGCCGAAGGCGCCGACACGGTGATCAGCGTCCGCTTGCCGGCCGGCGGCCAGGCCGCACGGGCCGCGAGCTCTTAAACTTCATGAGTGACCTGCCACTCCTCGCCGACGTCGGCCTTCCCGCGGAACGCGACACCGTTGCCCTTGGTGGTGCGCTCGCGAAACTGGCGCGGCCGGGCGACGTCCTCGCTCTGCACGGCCCTCTCGGCGCCGGCAAAACCACGCTCGCCCGGGGGTTCATCGGCGCGCGAACGGAAGTGGTGGAAGATGTCGTCAGCCCGACCTTTACCCTCGTACAAGTTTACAATGCGGACGATGATGACGTGGGTGCGCCGATATGGCATTTCGATCTCTACCGGCTCAAAGGCGCCGAGGAAGTCTTGGAGCTGGGGTGGGAAGAAGCCCTGAGCGGGGGGATCAGCATCGTGGAATGGCCGGACCGGCTGGGCGCACTTCTGCCCGCGGCACGGCTCGACGTTGTTTTGTCGGCGACCGGCAATGAGCGCCGCGCGCAGCTCCGCGGGGGAGCGAAGTGGAAGGACCGGATTGCGGCAATGGAACATGTCTGAGAACCGTGAAGGCGTCATCGCCGGATTCTTGCGCAAGCACAACTGGCACGAGGCCGCGCGTGGCCCGCTGGCCGGCGACGCGTCGTTCCGCAGGTATGACCGTCTGCAAGGAACGCGCGGCCCCGCCGTGCTGATGGACGCGCCGCCGCCGCAGGAGGATGTACGCCCCTTCGTGCGCATAGCGCGCCATTTATTCAATCACGGCTTCGGCGTGCCGGAGATCCTGGCGGAGGATCCCGATGCCGGCCTTCTGCTGCTCGAAGACCTGGGCGACGACACGTATACGCGCCTCCTGGCCCGCGGCCACAATGAGCGCGAGCTCTATACCCTCGCTATCGACGCCTTGATTGCGCTGCATCGCTTGCCGGCCCGGGATGCGATCCCCGATGGGGTCATTCCTTACGGGGAAGCGCGGCTTATTGAAGAAGTGAGCCGGGTGAACAGCTGGTATCGGCAACTCGTCGGCGCCCCCGTCCTCTCGTCGCATACCGAGCGCTCGTACGGCGATATTTGGGCGCGCGTGCTGCCGCGGGCGTGGAAGGTCCCGACGTCCTTAGTGCTCTTTGACTTCCACATCGACAATCTCATGATTGTCCCCGGCCGCACCGGCCTTAAGGCCTGCGGCATCCTGGATTTTCAGGACGCGGTCGCGGGGCCGGTGACCTACGACCTCATGTCGCTCTTGGAGGATGCGCGTCGCGACATCAGTCCTGCGCTGGTGACGGAGATGAAGGAGCGCTATCTCGCGGCGTTCCCGAATATCAAGCGCGAGGATTTTGATCTGTCCTGGGCCGTGATGGCGGCGCAGCGTCATACGCGCGTCATCGGAACATTCGCGCGCCTCAAGCTCCGGGACAACAAACCGCACTACCTCGTCCATATGCCGCGGCTGTGGCGCTATATGGATGCCTGTCTTGCACATCCCGCCCTCAAGGACTTGAAGACGTGGTTCGACATGCATGTACCGCAAGAGCTCCGGATCGTTCCTTCATGACGCCGAAGAGGGCATGATGCCGAAGAAAGCCATGCTGCTCGCGGCCGGCCTAGGGCAACGCATGCGTCCGGTGACGGACACTATTCCGAAACCGTTGGTCAAGATCGGCGGCAAGAGCCTGATCGACTGGACGCTGGACTCGCTCGCGGGCGTGGGCATTGGCGAGGCCATCGTCAACGTCCATTACCTTGCGCCGCTGCTTGTGCGCCACCTTTCCGGACGCATGAGCCCGCGTGTCGTCATATCCGATGAAACCGAGCGGCTCCTGGATACGGGCGGCGGCGTTGCGAAGGCATTGCCGCTCTTGGGCACTGAGGCCTTCTTCGTGTGCAACTGCGATGCCATCATCATTGACGGAGCCGTACCGGCGCTGCGCCGGATCGCGAGCGCGTGGAACGACGGCCTGGATGTTCTGATGCTGGCTCATCCGCGCGAGACGGCCCACGGCTTCGACGGCGCCGGGGATTTTTTCATCGACGGCGAGGGCCGCATGACCCGGCGCGGATCCGCGGCCACGGCGCCTTTCGTCTACGCCGGCCTTTTCATCATCCATCCCCGCGCCTTCGCCGGAACGAAGCCGGAGCCCTTCTCGCTGAACCGTGTGTGGGACACGGCGATCGCGGCCGGCCGGATGCGCGCCCTGATCCACGACGGGCAATGGTTCCACGTCGGAACGCCTGACTCGATCGGCGAAACTGAGGCCTTGCTGATGCAAGGTCGGCAAGCGGCATTGTGACGCGCGCCAAGGGTGAAAGCTGGAGAGCCTCAGCCGCACTTAAGCCGGCGGTCTTCACCATTCCGGCGCGCTTGCCTTTCGTCGATGTCCTCGCCGAGGGAATTCTCGCCGACACCGGTGACGACCCCCTCACGCTTCCCGGACTTACCGTACTTTTGCCGACGCGCCGCGCCTGCCGGTCGCTGCGGGAAGCGTTTCTGAGACTCACGGGCGGCGCGCCGATCCTGCTGCCGCGAATGCTGCCGCTCAACGACCTCGACGAAGAAGATGCGCTGTTCAGCGGCTTTGCGTCCGCCGAGACATTGGAAGCCATTCCGCCTGCGATCGCGCCTCTCAAGCGGCAGCTATTCCTGGCGCGGCTGATCCAGTCCCGCCCCGTGGCAGGCCGTACGCCGCATTTCGAGGAAGCGCTGCATCTTGCGGCGGAGCTCGCGCACCTCATCGACCAGGTTCAAACCGAGCGGTTGAGCTTCGAGCGCCTTAAAGACCTAGTGCCGGATGCCTACGCTGAACACTGGAAGGAAACGCTCACGTTCCTCGAGATCGTTACGCGCCTTTGGCCGGCAGTGTTAGCGGACGACGGCTCCATCGATCCGGTCGATCACCGCAACCGCGTGTTCGCAGCGCAGGGCGCGGCCTGGAGCGCGCGATCGCCCGGACCGGTAATCGCTGCAGGCTCCACCGGCAGCGTGCCGGCGACGGCCGATCTGCTGGCAAACATAGCGCGCCTTCCCGAAGGGTGCGTGGTGCTTCCTGGCCTCGATCTGGACCTGGACGATGACGGGTGGGAGGCCGTGGACGAGACTCATCCGCAATACGGGATGAAGGCGTTGCTGGCTCATCTCGAGATCTCCCGCGAGGTCGTGCGGCCGTGGCCCAGTACCAAGGGCATCGCAACAGTGCGGGAACGCCTGGTGACCGAAGTGATGCGCCCCGCCGCCACCACCGAGACCTGGCGCGCGCTCCAAGGATTTAACGAAGGCGCAGTCGCAAACCTGACGCGCTTGGACTGCGCCGGAGCGCGCGAAGAGGCGGAAGCCGTCGCGCTGATCATGCGCGAGGCCCTGGAGACTCCGGAACGAACGTGCGCGCTGGTGACTCCGGACCGCCGCCTCGCCGAACGCGTGGGCGCCGAACTCAAGCGCTGGAAGATCGACGTCGACGATTCCGCCGGACGCAGCCTCGATCGCACTCCGGTCGGCACGTTCCTGCGGTTGACCGCGGCAATGGTTGCTGAAGAATTTGCCCCCGTTGCGACCCTTTCCGCCTGCAAGCATCCGCTGGCTACCGCAGGCATGGACGACGTTGTCTTTCGCACCCTCACCCGCACCGCGGAACGTTTCATGCTGCGCGGGCCGCGGCCGGCCGCCGGCCTCGAGGGACTCAAAGGACTGGCCACGACGCTGCCGCCGTCTCTGCGCGACGTCGGTCGATGGGTTGACCGGCTCGAAACCTGTTTCGGCGCTTTCGCCGAGGTCATGGCAGGGGACGCCGTGACGCTCGAGGCGGTCCTGAACGCCCATATGGAGGCCGCCGAAGCCTTCGCCGAAACGGCCGACACGCCCGGCCCGCTGCGGTTATGGGCGGGTGACGCGGGCGAAGTCATGGCCGCCTTCGCGGCGGAATTAGCTCTGCACGGCGTTGACGTCGCGCCGTTCGCGCCGAAGCTCTATCCCGCGGTACTGAATGCGCTACTGACGGGTCAAGTCGTACGGCCGAAGTTCGGGCGGCACCCGCGTCTGGCCATTCTCGGGCCGCTGGAAGCGCGCCTGCAACGCTTCGACATCCTGATTCTCTCGAGCCTCAATGAAGGAACCTGGCCCGGCGAGACGATGCCGGACCCGTGGATGAGCCGACCGATGCGCGAGGCCTTTGGCCTGCCCGCGCCGGAGCGGCGCATCGGCCTTGCCGCCCACGACGTGGCGCAGGCCGTCTGCGCAGCGCGGGTGATCATGACGCGGGCGGTGAAAGCGGACGGAACACCGACTGTGCCGTCCCGGTGGCTGATGCGCCTGGAAGAAGTGATCAAGGCAGCGGGGCTGAAGGAGACGTGGCGGGCGGCCAACGATCCTTGGCTGGCATGGGCCAAGGACCTGACGCACCCGGGACAATTCACGGCAGGCAAGCCGCCGGCACCGCGTCCACCGGTCGCAGCGCGGCCACGCAAACTTTCGGTCACCCAGGTTGAAACATGGATGCGCGACCCGTACGGGATCTATGCGATGTGTGTGCTCGGTCTAAGGGCGCTGCCTAAGTTAGACCAGGACGTGAGCCTTGCCGACTACGGCTCTCTCACGCATGCGGCCCTGCAACAGTTTGTCGCAGCACATCCCGCCGGACCGCTGCCGGACGACGCCGCCGAAAAACTTTGCGCCATCGGCCGGCGGCTGTTCGATAGCGGTACCGTCCGTCCGGCCGTCATGGCGTTCTGGTGGCCACGGTTCGAGCGGATCGCACATTGGTTCGCCGCCCACGAGCGAGCCCGCCGCGGCGGCCTGAAGCGCGCGCATGTTGAAACACGCGGCGAAATGATTCTGGACGGGCCTGCTGGGCCCTTCACCTTGATCGCAAAGGCGGACCGCATCGACGAGACCGCTCATGGCCTCGCGGTGATCGACTACAAGACCGGCGCGGTGCCGACCGACAAGATGGTGCTTGCGGGTTTCGCGCCGCAATTGCCTCTGGAGGCCGCCATGGCGCTGGCGGGCGCTTTCAAGGACGTGCCACGCGCGGCGATCGGCGAGATCGCCTTCTGGCAATTGCATGGTCGCAACGACGGTGGCGAAGCGTCGGCGGTTGAAGGCGACCCAGCGGTACTGGCGAAGAACGCGCACGAAGGTTTGACGCGCCTAATCGCCACCTTCGACGATCCGAATACGCCTTATGAAGCGCGACCCAACCCGGATATGGCGCCGACTTACAGCGACTATTTGCACCTCGCGCGCGTCAAGGAATGGATTTCCGCCGGCGAGGAAGAATCGTGAGCACCGCCTCGCCAATTCAGCTCGCCGAGCGTACGCAGCGCAAGGCTGCCGACCCACGGGCCAGTGTGTGGGTTAGCGCATCCGCCGGCTCAGGCAAGACCAAGGTCCTGACCGACCGCGTGCTGGCGTTGCTTCTCGCGGGCACCCCGCCACACAAGATTCTTTGCCTGACCTTCACCAAGGCCGCCGCCGCGGAAATGAGCAACCGCGTCAACGAGCGATTGGCCTCCTGGGTGACAATGGATGACGTCGTCCTGCGGGGCGAATTGACCGCCTTATATCCCGAAATCGTTGACCGACCGCTCATAGATCGGGCGCGCCGCCTGTTTGCCCATGTGCTCGATGCACCGGGCGGCCTCGCGATCTCGACGATCCATGGCTTCTGCCAGTCCCTGCTGCGCCGGTTTCCGCTGGAAGCCGGCGTTACTCCGCATTTTACTGTCATGGACGAGCAGGACGCGCGCGAGACGCTCGCGAGCGCTCAGGAGCAGTGCATCGGCCAGGCCCACGGCGGTGACGATGCTGATCTCGCTGAAGCGCTGAAGCTCATCACCGCGCGCGTCCACGAAGTGCACTTTGCGGACCTGATGAACGACTTGGCCTCCTGCCGCACCAAACTCGCGCGCATGCTCGACGGCTATGGCGGCCTCACGAACGTCGCACGCGCCCTTCGCCGAAAGTTGGGACTGCCCGAGACCGCGACGGAAATCTCGTTGCTTATTGACGCGTGCAAGGATGTGGCCTTCGATCCGACGGCTCTTGCGCGCGCCTGCACGGCGCTCGATGGCGGATCGGCGACAGATAGAGAGCGGGCGACCGCGCTACGCGCGTGGCTTGCGCAAGAAAACAGGCGTGTTGAGGGGTTTGACGCCTATGCCGGCGTCTTCCTGACGCAGAAAGACGAGCCGTTAGTGCGGCTCGCAACCAAAGGAGCCGTGGCAGCGCTACCCGACGTGCTCGCCATCCTCGAGATTGAGGCGCGCCGTGTGCAATCGGTCCGCATGATGTGCAAAGCGGCCCGGGTCGCGGCGAACACCGAGGCTCTCCTTCGCCTCGGCGTGCGGATGCTGGAAATTTATTCGGCCGAGAAATCGCGGCGCGGACTTCTGGATTATGACGATCTGATCCAAACCGCGCGCCGGTTGGTGGAACGCGAGGGCGCGGCGGCCTGGGTACTCTATAAACTCGACGGCGGCCTCGACCATATCCTCATCGATGAAGCGCAGGACACAAATCCGGACCAGTGGGCGATCGTCGACGCCCTGACCAAAGAGTTCTTTGCCGGCGAAGGCGCGCACGAGCAGGTTTCTGCGCAAACGCGGACCGTGTTTGCCGTCGGCGATCGCAAACAGTCCATCTACGGCTTTCAGGGCGCAGCGCCCGACGAGTTCGACCGGATGCAGGAGGTGATGTCGGGGCGTGCCGTCGATGCCAACAAGCAGTGGGAGAACGTGACGCTCAACGTCTCCTTCCGCTCGGTGGCGGCCGTGCTCGACGTCGTGGACCTTGTCTTTCAGCAGCCGGCGGCACGCGACGGCGTCGCACGCCCGGAAGAAGACGTGAGGCATATCCCTGCCCGCACCGCCAGCGGTGGTCTCGTCGAGCTGTGGCCGCCGGTTGAGCCGGAAGCAACGGATGCGATAGCCCCATGGAAGCCTCCCGTGGAGCGCAAGCGCGGCGACTCGCCACCGGCCCGTCTTGCTGCCCTGGTCGCCAAGCGAATTCAAAGCATGGTGAATTCGGGCGAGGTGCTGCAATCGCAGGACCGCCCGATCCGCGCCGGCGACATCATGGTGCTCGTGCGCCGGCGCACCGGTTTCGTGGAAGACCTCGTGCGCCAGCTAAAAACCCTGAAGGTCCCCGTGGCCGGCGTCGACCGCATGGTGCTGACCGATCAGATGGCGGTGATGGATCTTATGGCCCTTGGCCAATTCCTGCTGCTGCCGGAGGACGACTTGACGCTGGCCACGGTCCTGAAGGGTCCGCTCGTCGATCTAACCGAGGACGAGTTGTTCAACTTGGCGCATGGCCGTGGCGAGAAACGCTTGTGGGACGTCTTGAATGCACACGCGGGGAGCTCGTCGCGCTTCGGGACTGCACATCGCGTGCTCGCCGATCTTCTCGCAAAGACCGACTATCTTACGCCGGTTGAGTTGTATGGCTATGTACTGGTGGCGTGCGAGGGGCGCATGAAACTTCTGTCGCGCCTAGGCCTCGATGCGGAAGACCCGATCGATGAGTTCATGACGCTGGCGTTGTCCTACCAGGACGATCACGCTCCGTCGCTTCAGGGATTCCTTCACTGGCTATCGGCCGGGGACGCGGAGATCAAGCGCGACCTGGACAGCGGCGAAAGCGGTGCGGTGCGTGTCATTACCGTTCATGGCGCGAAGGGCCTGCAGGCCCCCATCGTTTTCCTGCCGGACACGATGCAGGCGCCGACTCTCCAAGAGCGGCTTCTGTGGACACAGGACAAGCAGCCGTTGATGCTGTGGTGTGCGGCAGCGACGGAGATCGATCCCGTGACGCGCGCCACCCGCCAGGCGCTGGTCGACGCGCAGGACAGGGAATACCGCCGGCTCCTCTATGTCGCTATGACTCGCGCCAGGGATCGGCTGTATGTCTGCGGCTGGCAGAACCGGCGACCGCGCACGGGAGCGGCGACCTGGTACGAGATGGTGAAAGCCGGCCTCACGGCGTCATCGGCGCAACCGATCGTGGATCCAGTCCTTGCCGGCTCGGCCATTCTCGGCGATGCGACGGTCACGCGACTGACGTCGCGCCAGCTGAAGCCGGCGCCGGAGGCCGAGAAACCGAATACCGCGCGTCCCGCCGCGCCCGGTTTGCCGGACTGGACCCGCACCGATGCGCGGCCGGAACAGACGCCGCCGCGTCCACTAGCGCCGTCGCGCGCCGCGATGCAGGACCCTCCGGTGAATTCACCGCTCGCCGGAGACGCGCGCTCGCGATTCCAGCGCGGCCTGATCATTCACCGCCTGCTCCAAAGCCTGCCCGACCTTCCGCCGGACCGGCGACAGATCGCAGCAGAGGCTTTCGCTGCGCGCCCATCCTGGAAACTCGACGATATGACCCGCGCCGCGCTGGTACGCGAAACTATCGCCGTTCTTGAAGATCCCGACTTCGCGCCATTGTTCGCACCGGGAGCATCGCGAGCCGAAGTGCCGGTGACTGGGCTGTTGGGCCGGTTCGCGCTGTCAGGCCAAGTGGACCGTTTGGCCGTCACCGATGACGAAGTTTGGATCATCGACTACAAGACCAATCGCCCGCCGCCTCGCGCGGCCGTGGATGTCGACAGGGCCTATGTTTACCAGATGGCCGCATACCGACGCGCTTTGCAGGCCATCTACCCGCGCCACACGGTGCATTGCGTGCTGCTATGGACCGACGGCCCCTTCCTGCTGGAGCTTCCGGCCCAGCAAATGGATGACCTGCTCGCGTCTTCCGGCCTAATCTAGGACCGATGGATACCGCCACCCCCCAGACACCGGACCTCTCGGACCAGACCCACAACGTGGACGGAGTTCTGCTGCGCGAGTGCTGGTACTACGCCTTGCCCTCGCACGCGCTCAAGCGCCGCTCGACCGTTCACCGCACTCTGCTGGGCGACGCGGTGTTGCTGGGCCGTGACGCGGACGGAAAGGCATTTGCGCTACGCGACACCTGCCCGCATCGCGGCACGCTGCTCTCCAAAGGCGCGTTCGACGGCCGCGAGGTGCAGTGCCCCTATCACGGCTGGCGCTTTCGCACCGACGGCCAGTGCACCGCCATTCCGTCGCAACTCGCCGACCAGAAACCCCAAGCGCAGGACATCCGCGCCCTCGCCTACCGCCTCGTCGAGCGCGACGGGAATATCTGGATCTATATGGGCGCGAGGAAAGAGGGCCTGCCACCCGTGCCTTCGGTGCCGAACGTCGGCGTGCGCTTTCAGTTGCATGAGTCGGTCATCTTCGATTGCAACATCGACATTGCCGTGTCGGGGCTCATGGACCCGGCGCACGGCGCTTTCGTCCACCGCTCCGCACTCTGGCGCGCGGCGGACAGCATCCATGAAAAGCAAAAAGCCTTTTCTCCGCTACCGGAAGACGAAGGCCTGGGCTGGCGCATGGACCGCCATCCGGCGTCGAAGAACTCGAAGGCTTATAGATTGTTTCTCGGCGGCGCACCGGAGACGGAAATTAGTTACCGCATTCCCGCCACGCGCATCGAGCATGCGCAGACGAAAAAGTATAACTATTGCGGCTTGACCGCCTGCACGCCCATCACCGCCGAACGCACGGAAGTGCATCACGTCATGTACTGGGACGTTCCAGGGGCTTCGATCATGCGACCCATCGTGAGGGTCTTGACGAAACGGTTCCTCGATCAGGATCGGCGCGCGGTCATGGCCATGCAGGACGGGCTCGCCTTCAATCCGCCAACCATGCTGATTCAGGACGCGGATACGCAGACCCGCTGGTACTTTCGCTTGAAACGGGAGCTTCTGGCGGCACAGGCGGAAGGCCGTGTGCCACGCAATCCTCTCATGCCTGTGATGCTTCGCTGGCGCAGCTGAGGAATTGCCGTCCTTGACGCGCCAGATACCCCTCCCTAGATTCGGCCCATCTCTCCATTCAGACGCTTCGCGTCTCCAGCAAGGACCTTCCCGATGAAAGACGTTTCCGACGATTCCTTTGAACAGGACGTGCTCAAGGCCAACGGCCCGGTGCTGGTGGATTTCTG
>CAMDOZ010000015.1 GCA_945903705.1 Fidelibacterota bacterium
GCCAAATCACATCCGGTTCAGTGGTACACTTTGCCTCCGCTGTTTATACCTAGGAATGGCACCTAGGATGCCAGTCAGAAAATTTGCTCCGAACACCTATTTTGCGAAGCAACAGCTGATCGTCAAACGCGGTCGAATTTCGCAACGCCGGCAACGAATTGCGCTCGAAAATGCCATTCGGAGGAAATCTCAGCCCTTCGGAAGCAATAGCTCACCCAGTGCCGGTAAAGCGCAATTGGTCGGTGGGGAAATGCCAAGAAAAGGCCGGACAACCGGCGATTTCTCCGCCGAAGCGGAGCATTTCTCGTTCCGATCTGACTGGTTGGCTGGGGCGCTAGGAATCGAACCTAGGATGTCGGTACCAAAAACCGATGCCTTACCGCTTGGCGACGCCCCAATCGGTGCGGACACTATGCAAAATAGGCAGCCGCCGCAATGCTAGAAACGCAGGGCATTACAAGGCGTTGAGGGCTTCCACCATCAGGGACGGGGTCAGCACCTGGGGCAGGATCTTGGTCTCGCCCTGGGGGGAATAGAGTACGTATAGCGGCACGCCATCGCGTCCCAGCTTATGCAGGGCTTCGGCGATCTCTGTGTTGCGGTTGGTCCAGTCGCCTTTCAGATAGGCGACGTTCTGGCCTTCCAGGGCCGCAACCACTTCGGGCCGCGAGAGCGCCACGCGCTCGTTCACGAGGCAGCTGATGCACCAGGCGGCGGTGAAATTCACGAACACCGGGCGTCCTTCCGCCCGCAGCTGCGCAAGGCGGGTCTCGGAATATGGCTCATAGTTCGCGGCCGGCGCGGTGCGTTCCGCAGTCGCCGTCGCGGGCGACTGACCGCGCAGCTCAGCGACGGCCCACACCGCGATCAGGATCGACGCGGCGGCGGTAGCTTTGGCCCACATTTGCCCGCGCGGCGAGGCACTCGGCGCCGTGCCCCACAGCCAAGCGGCGAAACCGACGAACACCAGGCCGGACAGTGCGACGGCAAATCCCACGGCGTCCACCTGCTGCGACAGGACCCACACCAGCCAGGCGGCGGCGCCGTACAGCGGGAAGGCCAGCACCTGTTTCACGCGCTCCATCCAAACGCCCGGCTTCGGAAGCCGTCGCGCAATACCGGGCGCAAAGCTGATCACGAGATAGGGGAACGCAAGACCGAGAGCGAGCGCCTCGAAGATCACGATGGTCATGGCCGGCGTTTGGGTCAGCGCGAAGCCGAGCGCCGCGCCCATGAATGGCGCCGTGCAGGGCGTCGCCACCACGACGGCGAGCAGGCCGGTGAAGAACGAGCCGCTCATGCCGCCGCGCGATGCGAGGCTCTGGCCCATTCCGAAGGACCCGCCGATGGTGAAGACGCCGGAAAGGCTAAGCCCGAGCGCCAGCATGATGAACGCGAGTGTGGCGACAAAGGGCGGCGATTGGAGCTGGAAGCCCCAACCCACAGCGCTCGATCCGGCGCGCAAGGCCAGAAGCACGGCCACCAACACGGCGAAAGCCGCCATGACGCCGGCGGTATAGGCGAGGCCGTCGCGCCGGAGCGCGCCGGCATCCTGTGCGCCGCGCGAGATGAAACTCATCGCCTTCATCACCAGCACCGGCAGAACGCACGGCATGACGTTAAGGATGATCCCGCCCAGGAACGCGAGCAGCAGAGCAACCGCGAGCGGCATGGCCGCTGTCGCGTCCGCGTTTGCACTGGCCGCGGTTCCGAGCGGTGCGGCGATTTCATAACCGATGGCATTGGCGCCGTCCGCCTGTACGACCAGAAGTCCGTTCAGAGTTGGCTTGGCGCCGGGCTCTGCCGGGGTCGCGAGCGCCGCGGCCTTTTCTCCGGTCGGGATGGACAGACGAACCTCGCCGCCGCTGATGCGCATTTCCTGCGGCGCGGCGTTGACGATCACGCCCTCGTCGTAGGGGAAGAACACCGCGCCGGTCACTTTGTCGGCGATCTCGGGCCGCGCGGTGATCTGGAGCACACCGTCGCTAAGGCTGGCGCTGGCGGGCCAGGTCGCGCGTTGCGGCAGGGCCGCGTGCGTCGCCGCGATGGAGGCACTCGCGGCCGTGTCGTTGCCGGCGGGTCCGACAGTGATCGGCACGCTGAAGGCCGCGTCCTGAGGGATGCAAATGTCCGCGCACACAAGCCACGAGGCGACCGCTTCGACTTTGCTTTCGCCCAGCGGCACATCGGCGCCGACACGAAGCTCCGTCAGGAACTGAACGGTGTCGTGATATCCGAAATTCATGAGGGTGTCGTAAGGGATGCGCTCCGGCGTCGGCCATTGGATCGCGTCCGCGGTCACACCTTCCGGCAACGTCCATTCGATCGTCGCCGGCAGGCCCGAATCACCGGGCGTGCGCCAGTAGGTATGCCAGCCCGGAATGATCTCGAGCTGCAGGGCCACCCACAGACTTTCCCCCGGCTCCACGGCCGTGCGGTCCAGCACCAGCTCCGCTTTGCTTTGGTCGGACTTGAATGTCGTCTGTGCGGCCGCGGGCAGGGCGCCCATAAGGGTCGCCAGCAAAAGGGCCGTCGCGAGACGGAAATGGGTCAATAAGGTCGTCATCATTCCGCGATACATAAGCAATTAAGCCCCAAGCGCAATTCACAAGGGGCGGCGCACATTATACCCCGTTCGAGGGGCTCTCGGGGGCTAAAAACCCTCTCGAAACGGCCCGTTACGCCTCAGTTACAGGAGCGGTGCGGGGGTCACCCACCACCCGGGATGGGCGGTCCGGATCGTCTCGGCCGCGGTACCCGCAGCGGCGGAATCCTCAAAGAGGCCAAAGCAGGTGGGTCCACTCCCCGACATGCGGGCGAGGAGGCATCCCGGCGTGCCTTCGAGGCGGCTGCGCATCTCGCCGATCTCGCTCATCAGCTCGGCCGCGGGCAGCGCCAAGTCGTTACGGGTCTTCTTGAGAGCCTGCGCGAGATCTTGGGCCGACGAGAGCGTCCCAAAGAGGGCCTCCCGCGCCGGGGGCGAAAACCGCTCGTTCAGGGCGCTGAACACAGCTTTTGTCGCAAGTGGTTTGCCGGGGTTCACCAGCACGAGCCAAGCGGGCGGGAGTTCGGGCGCCGGCGTCAGCGTCTCTCCGATCCCGCGCATGAACGTAGGTGCGCGCCGCAGGCACACCGGCACATCCGCGCCGAGCTTCGCGGCGAGGTCGGCGTCCGAGAGATGCGCCAGGTTCTCGTCCCACAGTTGCGACAACGCCATCAGCGTGGCGGCGGCATCCGCCGATCCGCCGCCGATACCCGAGGCGATGGGGAGATTTTTTTCAAGCGAGATATGCGCGCCTTCCGTACGGCCGGTGGTTGCTGCAAGAAAATGCGCGGCCCGCAGCACGAGATTCTCGCCATCGTTGGGAGCGAGCGCGTTCGCGAACGGCCCGGTGATTGTAAGGGCGAAGTCATCGGCGCGGCGCACGCTGATCCAATCGCCCACGCCGGCGAAGGCGACAAGAGAGTCGAGCAGGTGATAGCCGTCGGCGCGGCGGCCGCACACGTGAAGACTGAGATTGATCTTCGCCGGCGCAAAGACGGAAAGGGGAGTGTCAGTCATGTCGTGCTGCCTAACACACCGCTGTCATCCTGGGGCTTGTCCCCAGGATCCAGGGTCGCGAGGCTCGATCTGTGCGGAGATGGCATCGGTTGCGGCAAGGAATTGCGTTTCATCACCCTGGACCCTGGGCATTCGCCCAGGGTGACGACGGAGTGTTGGGCTACTTCTGCGCCAAACCCTGTTCGAGCTTTTTACTGATGGATGCACGCTGCGCGTCTTCCACGTCCAGCGTCAAGGCGCGCTGCCACTGGTAGCGCGCTTCCGTGCGCCGGCCGACTTTCCACAAGGCATCGCCCAGGTGCTCGTTGATGGTGGCGTCGGCGGGGGCTGCCTCCACGGCCTTCTCGAGGTGGACGACCGCCTTGTCGTATTCGCCGAGGACGAACAGCATCCAGCCGAGACTGTCGATGATGTAGCCGTCGTCGGGACGCTTGGTGTAGGCCAGCTCGATCAGGCGGCGCGCTTCCTTGAGGTTCACGCCGCGGTCGAGATAGGAGTAGCCGAGATAGTTGAGCACGCTCGCCTCGCCCGGTTTGATCTCGAGCGCTTTCTTGAAATCCTTCTCCGCGCTGTTCCAATCCTTCGTGCGCTCGTAGGAGATTCCGCGCGTGTAATAGATCGTCCAGTTTTCTTCGGCCGTCGCCGGACGGAGCTTGAGCGCCGCCGAGTACTCTCCCACGGCTTCCGCGAAGCGCTCCTCGCGGCGCAAGAGATCGCCGACGGCGATATGGATATCGGCCCAGGTGGGGCGCTCCTTCAGAAGCTCCCGCAGCACCGCGAGCGATTCATCGGTGCGGCTCATGGCCGCGAGATTGTTGGCGACCTGCATACGCGCTTCGAGGTTCCCCGGCTCGCCCTTCGGAATGCTCGAGAGCATCGCGTTGGCTTCATCAAAGCGTCCGCGCGCCGTGAACGCGCTGCCGATGAAGGCGCGCGCGACACTGAAGTTTGGGTTCACATGCAGCGCCGTTTGCGCATAGGCCGTGGCGATTTGCATGCGCGCGAGGTTCGGTTCGTTCTGGAGCAAGAGTTCCGCGGCGGCGAACAAGGCTTCCGACATGCCCTCCTGCGGGGTGATCTTCGCGGCCGGCTGATTCAAGGTCGCCGTCATGGCGTCCAGGATCGGCGAAGCGCCGTGCGCCTTCTCGAATCGCGCGATGGCCGCCTTGGCTTGCGGCGCCTTGCCGAGGCGGTGATAGCCCTTCACGACGATGCGCAGGACAGACGTGCGCTCATTCTCGATGTTGGCCGCGAGCGTATCGTAGTTCGCAAGGGCTGCGTCCTTAAGACCGTAATGCTCGTTAAGCATCCCGCCCATCACGTCCACCAGACGCGCCGTATCCTGGAAATTCTTTAGAAGCGTCAGTTCCGCTAACGCGGTTTCCGCGGGTTTCAAGGGTGCTGCGCCCCAGGCGCGCAGGACCGGCAGCGCGAAGCTGTTCACGCTCTGCGCCGGGATCTTTTCGATGACCGCCCAGGCGCCTTGATAGTCTTTCTTCCGATAGGCGTCGGCGGCGATGACCACCGGTGCGATGCCGCGCCGCGGATTGGCCTCGAAAGCGCGCTTGGCCGAGGGAACCGCCTGGGCGAAATCACCGACCTGTGCCGCGAGGAAATAGGAGTCCTCGATCAAGCGGTTGTTGTTGGGATCGAGATCGCGCGCATAGTTGAAGAAGCTCACGGCCTTCGACGTGTCGGCGTTGGCTTCCGCGTGGCGTCCGGAAAGATAAGCGGCGGCAAGTCCGAGCCGCGGGTCCACCGGTGACAGCGCCGCCGTGCTTTGTCCGGCGGCCGGTGAGGGCGCCTTCGAGGCCGGCGGCGGCGAGGCGTCCGCGGCTAACGCGGCGGCGCTCGATCCCGATAGAAAAATGGCCGCGAGAAGGGCGCGAAGGGCAAGCGAACGGGGCATGGAGGATCTTTCAGGCGCGATTATCTACTCTCAAGGGCGCCATGATAGCCCCCATCGGCCGGTTCAGGCACGGCCTAAAGAGTCTGTAATCGTTACATATTTGGATAGTTGGGGCCGCCGCCGCCCTGGGGGACCGTCCAGACGATGTTCTGGGACGGATCCTTGATGTCGCAGGTCTTACAGTGGACGCAGTTCTGGGCGTTGATTTGAAACCGTTTTCCACCCCCGTCCGCGTCCACCACCTCATAGACCCCCGCCGGACAGTAGCGCTGCGCGGGTTCCGCGTAGAGGGGCAGGTTCACGGCAATCGGAATGCTCGGGTCCTTGAGCTTGAGATGGCTGGGCTGGTTCTCCTCGTGATTGGTGTTTGAGATGAACACCGAGGAGAGTTTGTCGAACGATAGTTTTCCATCCGGCTTCGGGTAGGCGATGGGCGAGCACTTGGCGGCAGGCTGGGTCGAGGCGGAGTCCGTCTTGCCGTGACTGAGCGTAAGCGGAAGGCCGATGCCGAGCTGGTTCATCCACATGTCAAGACCGCCCAGCATGAAACCGAAGCGGTTGCCGAACTTGCTCAAGAGCGGCTTCACGTTTCGCACGCGCTTCAGGTCCTTGTAGATCCAGCTCTGCCGATAGGCCGTCTGATACTTGGTGAGTTCATCGTGGCCGCGGCCCGCCTTCAGCGCCTCGAAGGCGCACTCGGCGGCGATCATGCCGCTCTTCATGGCGTTGTGGCTGCCTTTGATGCGCGGCAGGTTCACGAAGCCGGCGGAGCAGCCGATCAGCGCGCCGCCGGGGAATGAAAGTTTTGGAACCGATTGGAAGCCGCCCTCGGTAATGGCGCGCGCGCCGTACGAGATGCGCCGCCCGCCTTCGAGATACTTCGCGATCTCCGGATGGTGTTTGAAGCGTTGGAATTCGTCGAAGGGCGAAAGATACGGATTCTTGTAGTTGAGGTGGATCACGAAGCCGACGGCGACCTGGTTGTTCTCCAGGTGATAGATGAACGAGCCGCCGCCGGTCGATGAATCGAGCGGCCATCCCATGGTGTGCGTGACCAGGCCCGGCTTGTGTTTCTTCGGGTCGATCTCCCACAGTTCCTTGATGCCGATGCCGAACTTCTGCGGCTCGGAGTCCTTGCAGAGATCGAACTTGGTCTGGATCAGCTGGGCGAGCGAGCCGCGCACGCCTTCGGCGATCAGGGTGTACTTCGCGCGCAGCTCGATGCCCGGTTCGAACGCGTCGGTCTTTTCGCCCTCGCGTCCGATACCCATGTCGCCTGTGGCCACGCCGACCACCGCGCCTTGATCGTTGTAAAGAACTTCGGCTGCCGCGAACCCGGGGTAGATCTCGACGCCCGCCGCTTCGGCCTGGCTCGCGAGCCAGCGACACACGTTGCCAAGGCTCACGATGTAGTTGCCGTGATTGTTCATGAGCGGCGGCATAAGAAAGTTCGGGAAGCGCATCGACCCGGTTTCGCTGAGCACGAGGAAATTATCCTCGGTCACCGGCGTATTGAGGGGCGCGCCTTTTTCTTTCCAGTCGGGAATCAGTTCGTTGAGGGCGATGGGGTCGATCACCGCGCCCGAAAGAATGTGTGCGCCGACCTCGGAGCCCTTTTCGATCACGCACACCGAAACTTCGTGATCCGCGGCGGCCGCCAGTTGCTTGAGCCGGATCGCAGCCGCGAGGCCCGCCGGCCCCGCCCCGACGATCACGACGTCAAATTCCATCGCTTCGCGTTCGCTCATGTGTCCAGTTCCTGCCGCTCGTTACAGCGGCGGTTTTGACAAGGAATAGTGGTTCGGCTATGCCCCTAGCTGCCTTGTGAGTATACCCGTTCCACCGGGGGTATCTAGGCAGCCTTTACAAGGACTTGGCTCAAGATGTCGGTAAACAATAGCGCGCGTATGGCTGGAATCGTCTCCACGGTGCTGTTCGCGGGCACCCTGGGCGTCCTGATCTCCGTGGCCGCCTTCGGCCTCCTCAGGGTCGGCGAACAGGCCTTCGAGGCCCTGGGCTACCTGCCCTTGCGCTGGGGCGAGAACAACATCGATCTCCTGCTCGAACTGTCGCTCGCGATCAGCGCTCCGCTGGTCATCTGGTTCGTGATCTGGTTCTACAAGCGTGCCGTCGCCATCGAGCAGACGTTGACCGGCTACAAATATACGCCGCCTGCCAAGTAGGCGCGGCGCCCGCGCTTGCGGACGCGGCAGCGTCATTCCACACTACGCCGCATGACCGACCAATCCTTGAATGATCCCGCGGCGCTCTTGCGCTGGTATGTGGACGCAGGCGCCGATGAATGTATCGGCGAAGTGGCGGTGGATCGTCTCAAGCCCGTCCCGCCGCCCGCTCCCGCAATGGCGCTCGCGCCTGCTCCGCCAATATCGACGCAGCCTGCGGCCGTGCCCGCGGTCAGTTACGGCGCGCACCCGGCCGATGCGGCGACGTCGGTTGCCGAACTCAGGGCCATGGTGGAGTCCTTCGACGGCTGCGGTCTCAAGCAGTTCGCGAGCAAGACCGTCTTCGCCGACGGGAATCCATCGGCGCGGGTGATGTTCGTGGGTGAAGCGCCGGGCGCCGACGAAGACCGTCAGGGCCTTCCGTTCGTGGGCGTCTCCGGCAAGCTCCTCGACCGCATGATCGAATCCATCGGGCTCACGCGCGCCGAAAGCGCCTATATCACCAACGTCGTGTTCTGGCGTCCGCCGGGCAACCGCGCGCCGACGGACGAAGAGATCGCCATCTGCATGCCGTTCGTGCGCCGGCATATCGAACTCGTGAACCCCGCGGTGCTAGTGCTGGTGGGCGGCCTCTCGGCGAAGACGCTGCTCTCGACGCCGGTCGGCATCACGCGCCTGCGCGGCCGCTGGCATGAGTTTCAGTCCCCGGGACTCGCGGCGCCCGTTCCGGCGCTGCCGCTGTTCCATCCCGCCTATCTCCTGCGTTCGCCGCAACAGAAGCGCCTCGCGTGGCGTGATCTTCTGTCGATCCGCGAGCGTCTTGATCAATCGAAAGCTTGAGTATGGGTATCGACGAAAAGAAAACTTTCATTCCCATCAATATCGCCGTGCTCACGGTCTCGGATACGCGCACGCTGGAGACCGACACGTCGGGCCAGACGCTCGCCGATCGTCTCACGGGTGCCGGGCACAAGCTCGCCGCGCGCGTTCTTTTGAAGGACGATGTCGATCTCATCGTCAGACAGCTCGAAGCCTGGATCAAAGATCCCGAGGTCGATTGCATCATCACGACGGGCGGGACCGGCGTGACGGGGCGCGATGTGACACCCGAAGCCTTCGAAACGGTATGTGAGAAGGAGATTCCCGGTTTCGGCGAACTTTTCCGCTGGATCAGCTTGAAGAGTATCGGCACGTCCACGGTTCAGTCGCGCGCCACGGCCGGTGTTGCGAACGGCACGTATCTCTTTGCGCTTCCCGGCTCGACCGGTGCCGTCAAAGACGGTTGGGACGAGATTCTCAAATACCAACTCGACGCTCGCCACAGCCCGTGTAACTTTGTCGAACTGATGCCGCGCCTCAAGGAGCACATCAGAAAAGGGTAGGGGACGGGGGGTCGCGAGCAGCAAAAAGTGGAAGCCGGTTTTTGCGCCCGCGAGCGACCCGTTAAAATGGACTATGCCTAAGCTTCCGAACTTCAAATACGAGAAGGCAGTTCTGAAGCGTATCCCCGGTGCGCTTGTAGCCGGTGTCGATGAGGCGGGCTGCGCCCCGCTTGCCGGCCCCGTTGTCGCCGCCGCGGCCATCCTCGATCAGAAGAAACTTCCGAAGGCCTTGCGTGAAGGCCTCGACGATTCCAAAAAAGTGCCGATCGAAAAGCGCGAGGAGTTCTACGGCATCCTTATGTCCTGCGGCGCGGCAGTCATCGGGGTGGGGCGCGCCGAGGTGCACGAGATCGAAAGCCTCAACATTCTTTACGCCGCGCATCTCGCCATGCGCCGTGCGGTGGAGGCGCTGGGCTGTCTTGTCACCATCGCGCTGGTCGACGGCAACCGCCGACCGAAGCAATTCCCGTGCGAAGTGGAGACCATCGTGAAGGGCGACGCGAAGTCCCTCTCCATCGCCGCGGCCTCCATCGTCGCCAAGGTCACGCGCGACCGCTATATGCATGAGCTCGCGCGCGATTATCCCGGCTATGGCTGGGAGAACAATGTGGGCTATCCGACGCCCGAACATCGCGCTGCAATCTTGCGGCTCGGACTCACGCCGCACCACCGCAAAACCTTCGGTTTGGTGCGCACGCAGCTCGCCGGTCCTGCGGCTGTGCAGGAAATACTTCCCCTCATCGCTACAGGTTGAGTCCGCGGAGTCCGCGCGACTCTACATCTTGGGTTCTCTATATGGTCCTCTTTACGACCTAGTAACCTTTTGATTCTAATGATTCTTCCAACGACGGGCGTCTCCGGTGTTCTGGGAACGCCGCCTCAAAGAGACGCCCGCGTTACTTAAAAAGGACCTGCCCCAGCTCCGAGTCATCGGGGTTGAAGAAGGTGGGGAGGGAAGCTCTGAGATTTCAGGGGCGCACACTTCCCAAAAAAGAGTCTTAGAGGACTGTACATCGCATGCCCGCGGCCCAACCGCTGAAGCCGAATCACATCTACAGCGGCGACTGCGTCGAGATCATGGGGCGCCTGCCGGAAGGCAGCGTGGATCTCGTCTTCGCCGACCCTCCGTACAACCTTCAGCTCGGCGGCGAGCTGACGCGGCCCGATAACTCACGCGTCGACGGCGTCGACGACGCGTGGGATCGGTTCAGCGACTTCAAAGCCTACGACGACTTCACCCGCGGCTGGCTCAGCGCGGCGAAGCGCGTTCTCAAGGACACAGGCTCGCTCTGGGTCATCGGCTCCTACCACAACATCTTCCGCGTGGGTTCGATCCTCCAGGACCTTGGGTTCTGGGTGCTGAACGACATTGTCTGGCGCAAATCCAATCCCATGCCGAACTTCCGCGGCACGCGCTTTACCAACGCGCACGAAACCATGATCTGGTGCTCGAAGTCGAAGGAGGCCCGCTACACCTTCAACTACGAAGCCATGAAGAACCTCAACGAAGGTTTGCAGATGCGCAGCGATTGGACGCTGCCGCTCTGCACCGGTGCAGAACGTCTGAAGGGTGATGACGGCAATAAGCTGCATCCCACGCAGAAGCCGGAATCGCTTCTCTACCGTGTCATCACCGCGGCCACGAAGCCCGGCGATCTCGTGGTCGATCCGTTCTTCGGCACCGGGACGACCGGCGCGGTCGCCAAGCACCTCGGCCGCAACTACATCGGCATGGACCGCGACGAAAACTACATCGCCGCGGCGCGCGAAAGAATCGCCAACGTGAAACCCATTACGGACGAAAAGATGCTCATCACCCCGGCAAAACGCACCGAACCCCGCATTCCCTTTGGAACAGTTGTCGAACGCGGGTTCTTGATCCCGGGCACGGTCCTCTCGGATCCCTCGGGGCGTTTCACCGCCAAGGTGAGAGCGGATGGCACTTTGATATCAGCGGATTACCGCGGATCGATCCATCAGGTCGGAGCCCTCGTCCAGGGCGCGCCGGCCTGCAATGGATGGACCTTCTGGCACGTGAAGATGGGAAATTCTCTTGTCGCCATCGACGTTTTCCGCCAGAAGGTGCGCGCCGAACTGGGAAGTTCGGCCCTCCAATAGCGCAACGAATGCGTGAACCTAAGGCCGGATAAGAAAGTCCGGCGCGCACACGCGTGGTCTTCTTTCAATTGCGACCATCGCGATCAGGTTCCTGCTCTTCTTTCGCCACGATTGGGTCCCACGTGAGATGTGGACCGGGGGGTGTTTGAAGCAGGAATCCGTTGCCATGTATTCACGCACCAAGTTTACCCTTCACCGTGTCGCGACGGCCCGCAGGCTCGCGCGTCCGACGGCTCAAGACTATCTCTACAAATTCGGTCTCGTCCTTTTCATCGCGTTGATCTTCACGGCGGCCGATGCGTTTTCGTCGAGCGGCGTCTCGCCCAAGTTCGACGGCCGCTATGAAGGCGCCATGACGCCGGCGTCGGTTTCCAATCCGAGAACGTGCCAGGCCGTGACCGTGGATGAATTCGTGATCAAAGGCGGCTACGTCCGCCCGCCCGCGAAGGTCGCCAACGTGCAAAGCGTCATTTTCGACGGCTTCGTCACGGAAGAAGGTTTCGTCACCGGCCACTTCCGTTTGCCGGGCGGCGAACGCAACCAGTTCGAAGGCCGTATGGTCGATGAAGCGCACAGCGTGATGCTGTCCGGCGGACTCACCGACGCGGCCAGCGGCTGCTCGTATTTGCTCGAAGTTCGGAAAGCCGATTAAGAAGCACCTTGACGAGGTGCGGCCTCGCCGTTTTCTCCGATGGATAGAACCTGGGGAGTTACGGTGACAGTGCACTTAATTGAACATTTGGCGTGCCGTAGGTGATGAAACTGCAAACCGCTGGATCATGGGCGTTGAGCTCAGGAGTCGACCTGTCGCAGTTCGCCGGTGATGCGGCATGAAATTCGGCTACGCGAGAACAATGGCCCGCTGCCTACATTCAGCGCGAGCCCCAGTAACGCCGTAACCCGAGATTTAACGACCATGCACCACATCCCCGCTGGGCGTTTGTTCAATATCCTTCATAAATCCCGCGTGTCCGCTGATCGGTGATAGCCTCAGCCACCCTTGGGGATGGACAGATATAGGCGGGCACCGCACGGGTGTTACCTAAGGAACGTCTTGACGTGGCCGGCGCTAAAAGCTGTGCCGGCTACGGTTTTTGACAGCTAGCTGCATAGCCTAGGGATTAGCGCCTTTGTGGCCGGTGACCCGCGTTTGCGCGCGATAGGGTCAATCGGAATCATCGATATAGGAAAATGGGGAATCGCATGGGGATGCATCGTCGCGACTTTCTGGTTGGCAGCGCGCTCGGTACGTTGAGCGGCTTGGCCGGCACTTCGGCGTATGCAGCAAGCTCGTCTTCCGATGTCGTTGAGTGGCAAGCGACCGAGCTGGCGACGGCTATCAGGTCCCGCAAGGTTTCCTGCGCGGAAGTGATGCAGGCGCACCTGGACCGCATCGCGCGGGTCAATGGGAACGTGAACGCGATTGTCGCCCTGCGCGACCCGAAAGCGCTCATTTAGGAGGCCCGCCAAAAGGACGCCGACATCGCGCGCGGCGTGTCGCTCCCGCCCCTTTATGGTTTTCCGCATGCCGTGAAAGACCTGCAGCCCATCAAAGGTCTGCCCGCCACCCGCGGCGGGGCACCGCTCTATAAATCGGCTGTTGCGGATACCGAGAATCTATTTGTCGAAAGGTTGCGCGGCGCCGGTGTCATCATTATTGGGAAGACGAACTCGCCCGAACATGGGCTTGGCTCGCACACCGTCAATCGCGTCTACGGCGCGACAAAAAATCCGTACAACATCAAATACTCTTCCGGTGGCAGCAGCGGCGGGGCGGCGGTCGCACTCGCGTGCCGCATGGTTCCGGTGGCCGACGGCAGCGACTTCGGCGGCAGCCTGCGCAATCCCGCCGGTTGGAACAATGTCGTTGGATTCCGCCCGAGCATCGGTCGCATTCCGTTTATGGACGGAGATCTTTGGAACGCGGCCATGTCGGTTTCCGGTCCAATGGGACGCACGGTTGCCGACACGGCGCTTTTACTTTCAGTTTTGGCGGGGCCCGATCGTCGTGTGCCTTTGTCGCTGGAAGGCGATGGCGCACAATTCCGAGGGTCTCTGAATGCCGACTTCAAGGGTACGAGGATCGGATGGCTGGGAGACTATAAGGGTACGATACCCAATGAAGCGGGCGTCTTGGACGTTTGCAGGGACGCTCTCAAGCGGTTCGCGGCTTTGGGTTGCATCGTCGAGGATGTCGCTCCCGACTACGATGCGGAACGAGCGTGGCAGGCCTTCGTCACACTGCGCGCCGCCTCGACGGGGGCGGGCCTTTCGACCGCGGCGGCAAAACCCGACCAGCGCGCGTTGCTGAATGCCCAGGCACTATTCGAAATAGAGACGTTCCAGAGACTATCCGTTTCCGAAATCGCGGCGGCTGCGACCGTTCGTTCGCAATGGACGGCAGCCTTCCATCGGTTGTTCGATACGTACGACTATCTCATCGCCCCTACGGCCCAGATCTTCCCGTTCGACATCACGAAACCCTGGCCGACCGAGATTGCCGGGCAGGCGATGCGCACGTATCACGAATGGATGAAGGGTGTCTGCTTGGTGACAATGACCGGATGCCCCGCCCTAGCCGTTCCTGCCGGATTTGGTGGATCGCTGAATCTGCCAATCGGGTTGACAATCATTGCCCCCTACAAACAGGACCTCGCGAGCCTAAAAATTGGCGCGGCCTACGAAACGGTCGAACCGCTGTGGCGGACCCGCGCGCCGAGGGTGATCTGACGTCGGTACTCGTGCGAGCACCGCGTCCATAAAGAATCCAAAGCCCGCAAGGAGGGAACGTGTAAGTCTCCGAAAGCGAGCCGAAGGCAGGAAGGCGTGCCATAGGTGACGAAGCTGGGCGCCTTTGGACAATTGAATTACGGGCCTAGCCGAATGAAACGCGGATAGTTACCCAACTCTCCACTGGTTTTCCACTTTTCACGGCGGGGCTGAACGGCTGAGTCTTCATGTAATCGATTGCGGCGTTATCGGCGGAAGCGAGGCCACTGCTATCAATGATGACCACGTCCCGTACCCTTCCATGTTCGTCGACAAGCACGCTCATCCGAACGCTAAGGTCGTAGCAGGACGCTCCTACGGGACATTCTGGCGCGCTAAAGCCGCTTCGAATAGGCCGCGCCACTGTATCGCGCGGCGTGACCTCAGCAGCTAATAGCCAATGGGCGTGGCCACCGAATGCCGACAGCAGAACGACAAAGCCGATACACAAACCATTCTTCATGGCAGTTGTTGCTGCCTCCGAATTTCTGCTTCGCGATCTAATTGCTCCACAAAATACGGGCGCGCCATATCTAACGCTCTAGCAAGATGCCCAGTGCCCACCTTAGTTGGGGAATAGGGGTCCCATCGGTCATGAAAACGTGAACGGCCGGAAATTTACGCTACTTCTAGCCGCATGAATGGCGTGCCATAGGGGATTCGAACTCGGATTCATTCTAGCCCCGAAACGATGATCGCCCACTCTGGCGGGGTATATAAAATGTTGACATATGTCCCCAAACATGGGACACACCTTCTCTCTGCTGCCGGCCCCACTGGTCGGCGATAGACCGCTGTTTGACATCGTTAATCAGCTGAGCCGACGGGGCGCGGAACGCCGGTGCCCCGGCGCTCTTTTACGCCTTGCGGGGACGATGTCGCCCGATGTCGCCCACATGTCGCCCAAGGCCGAAAAGAGGTTAAACCCTTAGAAAGATTTCTGAATTCGGAACATGTCGACATGTCGCCCATGTCGCCCCTTTACTTACACTTTTCGCCAAGAAAAAAATCTGCAGCGGCCTGCAGCGTGACAGCAGCACGCTCGAACTTCGCCGTAGGGCACTGACGCCGCTGAATTTATCCTGAGTCTGCAGCGCGCAGCGTGCAGCGTAAGAAACATTACATGCGCCGCGTTGTAATGTTCGAAGCTACCGCCCCTCCCTCCACCACGCCAGCATCGCGCCGGCCATCACGGCCAGCAGCAGGAGCGCCAGCGGCGCGAGGGGCGTCTGGTTGAGCCCCGTCACCAGATATTGCTCGTTGGACAAGAGTCCCATCCACGACGCGCCGTGCGCGACGCGCGTCGAGGTGATGCGCCGGATCGTCGGCGCTGTTCCGTCTTCCAGCCAATAGACGCCGCCGCCGGTGGCATCGGCCAGCGGCTTCATTTTTTCGTCCGTGGTCACCACGTCGTAGGTCTCGAGCGGGTTCGGCGAGCCGACGGCCGTCAATGTGGTGTTGATTCCGTCGCTGAGGCGGTAGACGCCCGGCTCTCCCACCGGCATCTGCGCGACGAACCGTCCGTCCGCGACATATTTCGGCATCACCGTCTCCTCGGCGCCGTTGGGGCGGGTGACGGTGACCGGCATCTCGTTCTCGGCGAGGCTGCGGCGGGTGATGGTGAGACCTTTCGCTTCCGTCGCGGCGGTCAGCGATTCCTCTTCCAGCTCCGGCTCTTTCATCAGCCAGTGGGCCGTGCGGCGCATCAATTCCGTCTGCGGCCCGCCGCCGTCGAAGCCCTTGCCCCACAGCCAGATCGTGTCGCTCAGGAGCAGCGCGATGCGGCCCTTGCCGACGCGGTCGAGGATCAGGAGCGGCTCGTTGTCCTGGCCGTTCATCACGGCGTTGCCCTTTTCCGAGACGACCTGAATGTGCCGCAGCCAGCGGCCCCATGGGGTCTGGGTCGCGGCCGTCTGGCCGCCGTCGGCGGCGCGGTCGAGGCCCGCCGTCACCGGATGCCTGCGGCCGATGGGGCTGAGCTGCGGCCGGAACGAGCCCGCGAACACGCGGCCCGAGGGCTCCGCCGGCAACAATTGCTGAAGCTGGCTTCCGAACAGCGAGTAGTTCTCGGCGAACTCGGGTCCGACGGTCAGGAGAAGCGCGCCGCCGTTTTCGATGTAGCGCGCGATATTCGCCATGAACTGCGTCGGGATCAGGCCGCGCTGGTTGTAGCGGTCGAAGATCATCAGATCGAATTCGTTGATCTGTTCTTCGAACAGCTCGCGGATCGGGAAGGTGATGAGCGAGAGCTCGTTCAGCGGCGTGCCGTCGTCCTTGTTCAGGGGACGCAGGATGGTGAAGTGCACCAGGTCGACGTTGGGGTCGGATTTCAAGAGGTTCCGCCACGAACGCTCGCCGACATGGGGCTGACCGGAGACCAACAGCACCCTGAGCCGGTCGCGCACACCGTTGATGGAGACGATCGCGCGATTGTTGGCGGCCGAGAGTTCGTCGGGTGTGTGATTCACCTCAACTTCGAACACGTTGCCGCCGGCGTTTTCGATCGCCATGGGTACGTTCACGCTCTCGCCGGCCGCGAGGGCGATCTTTGTGGCTGCGCCGCCGTTGCGCCGGATGGTCACGGGTACGCGGGTTCCGCGGCGCACCGTCGTGTCCTCGACCCGCAGCCGCACCATGGCGTCCTTGCCCACGAGACCGAAGTCGGGCGAGTTCTCGATCCGGATGCGCCGGTCCACTTCCTTGCGCTCGCCCGTCAGCAGGACATGCAGCGGGGCATTTAAATAAGGAGCCTCGATCTGTTTGGCCTGAGCGGGCGGAAGCGCGTCATGGACCTGCCCGTCGGTGACCACGATGATGCCGGCAAGGCGCTGGCGCGGAATATCGTTCATCTCGGCGGAGAGCGCGCCGAACAGCCGCGTGCCGTCCTCGCCGCCCGTTTGATCGTTGCGGCCGGCGCGGATGGTGCGGATTTCCACATCGCCGGCGGCGGTCAGGTCCGCGGTGATTTTCTCGACGGCCGCGGTCGCGCGCTTCTCACGTTGCCCTAGCTTCTGGCTGTCGCTGTCGTCGACCACCACGACGGCGATATCTTTCAGAGGCTGCTGGTTCTCGCTGACGAGCTTCGGGTCAGCCAGCACCACCAGGAGCGCCGCGATGGGCAGCGCCCGCAGAAGCGCGCCGCGCGCCCGACGCACGACGCCGTAGATCACGAGCGCAAGACCGATCACTCCCAAGACGAGAATGACCGCCATCGGCACCATTGGGGCGAAGGTGATCCCAGTGGTCAATTGGTGAGCCTTTCCATGATCGAGGGAAGGTGCACTTGGTCGGTCTTATAGTTTCCCGTGAGCGCGTACATCACCATGTTGACGCCTGCGCGCAAGGAGAGCTCGCGCTGGCGCTCGCCGCCGGGAACGACCGCATACATCGGTAGTCCGTTTGCGTCCCGCGCCCAGGCGCTGGCCCAGTCGGCGCCGCCGACGATCACGCTCGACGCGCCGTCGTTGCTGTTGGAGCCGCGCTCCACCAGAACGCCCGGATCGGCGTAGCGGCCCGGCAGGTTCTGCAGAAGGTAGAAACTACGAGTCAGCGCATGATCGGGCGGCATGTCGGTCATCGGTGCAAGATCGAGAAGGCGCAAGATCGCGTTCAGCTGCGCCGATGCGGCCCCGGGCTCGCCACCTCCGACGGCGCCGGTCTGATCGGGCGCGTCGAACACGACGAGGCCGCCGCGCTTCAGGTAGTCGTTGAGCGCGGCCATGTTGCGCGCCGGCGGGATTGTGGTGTTGGGCGTGACTCGCCAGTAGAGCATCGGGAAGGGCGTCAGTGAGTCGCTGGTCAGGCTGGGCGCGGTGAGGTCGAGGCGCAACGGAAGCGCCAGCTCGGCCGCCGTGCGTGTCGCGAGCAGGCTCGTGAGATTGTCGAGGCCGGATTGCGCGAGGCGGTCGATGTCCGGGTTGCCGGTCGCGACGTAGGCGAGGCGCGTTTCCAGGATCGATCCGCGGATGACGGGGTCGACTTCCCGCGCCGGCCGTGGCTGGGACGATGTGGTCTGGGCGAAAGCCCCGGAGGCTGTAAGGAGGATCGCGGCGACAAGCACTGCGGCGCCCGCCCGCGCGAACGGAATGTTATCAGGCATCAACCGCCGGAGAATGAAGCTGATGACGAGATCGCCGAGCAAGAGGATCAGCGCGAGGGTCAGCAGCCACGGTTTCATGGCGCGCTCGCTGGCAACACCTGAGAAGGTCGCGCGGCTTGCCGACAACGGGAAATCCATCGGCGCCAAGTCCGTCAGCGCCGGCGAGAGATTGAGCGCGCGCGTGGCGCCCGCGCGGCCATAGAGTCCCGGCGGCGTTTTCGGGCTCGGCACGGCGGCCGCGATGTCGCGGGCCGGGATCGGCCGCACCAGCGGGCCCGGAGTCGCAAGGCGTCCCATCGCGTCAATGAGCGAATAGGGCGCCAGCACCGTGTTGCCCACGTCTTCCGTCGGACCGCCGACGACGCCTTGGCTCACGTCCACCAGGCGGCGCAGCATGTCCACGAACAGTCCGGAGAGCGGGAGCTTCGACCACTCGGGCGTCGCGGTCACATGGAACAGCACGACGATGCCTTGGCCGGACCGTTGCGCCGTCACCAGCGGCGTGCCATCCCGCAGGCGCACCCAGGTCTTGGCGGCGAGATCCGCCGACGGCTCCGCCAGCACCTGCGAAGCAACGGTGACGTCCTCAGGGATTGCAAGCCCTCTGAACGGCGAGTTTTCGGGGAAGGGCGCGAGCGTTGCCGGCGTGCTCCACGACATCGAGCCGCCCAAGGTACGGCCGCCGCCGCGCAGTTTCACCGGCAGCAGCGGATCGACATTCCCGTCGAGCCGCGGGCCGGCGAAGCGGACCAAGAGCCCTCCGTTATCGATCCAGGCGGAGAGCCTTGCGACTTCGGCGTCCAGAATACGTCCGCCGCCCGCCATGATCATCACGGCGAGAGGTCTCTGCAGGAGTTCATCGAGCGTGCCCAATCGCACTTCGGCGAACGGCGCCAGAGCTTCTTGGATGTAATAGGCGTCTTCTAGAAGCGGCGCTGTGATCCCGTCGATGGAGGCGCTGGCGATTCCCACTGGGCGGCGCTGCCATTGATCGTCGGCAAGAACGGTTGTTGCCGCGGACGCAAGGCCGTCCACGTCGAAGCGGGACACGCGGTTGGCCAGTTCCGCCGGCAGTGCCATCACCGCCGAGGCTTCGTCCGCACCAGGCGCGAAGGTGACCGGCGTGCGCCCCAACACCTGCCCGTCGCCGTCCAGCGCGCGCACCATGGCGCCCGTCTGCGGTGTGGTGCTTGCCGCCACACGGCCCAATCTCAAATTCACGTTGCTCGAAATGCTGTCTCCGCCGGCGACGCTGCGCTCCGGCGGAAACTGCACCAGCGGCGCATCGCTGGTTTCGCCTTCGACCACGCTGAGCGGCCCGAGGTCCGCGAGAGCGTTCGCGAGCTCCCGTGCTCCCGGTGTCGCGACACCGTCACTGATCCACACGCTGGATACAGGGCTCCTCAGTTTGAGAGTCTCCAATTGCTTAAGCGCGGTTGCGCGGTCCGTGGGCCAGGGCTGCGGCGTCACGGCTTGTGCGCGCGCCGCGTCCGCGGCGGGCATGAGTCTAGGCGCCGGGCCTTCCGTCGCCGCAGGCGCCGTCGCCAGCAGCACGACCGGCTGCTGCCGGCGCTCCGCACCGTCCAATACGTTTTGAAGCGCGGTCTGGCGCATCTCCCACGTGGGAGCGGAGGCCCAGCCGTTGTCGATCACGACAACCAAAGGTCCCTGGTTCTCATCGCTCTGTCGGAAGTTGAGGATGGGATCGGCAAGGCCGAGAATGACAAGCGCGAGGATCAAGATGCGCAAAATCAACAGCCACGGCGGCGTATGCGCTGTGGTGCGCTGCGTCGGATCGAGATCGAACAGCAGGCGGATCGCCGGAAAGTCGATCTGCTTCACCGCGGGCGGAGTCAGGCGCAGGAGCAGCCACACCAGCGGCAGCACCGCGGCGGCGGCGAGCACCCAGGGCGCTGCGAATGAGATGAGGCCGAGGTTCAACATCGCCTACCGCCTAAAGCCGGTGATGGCGCTGTGCAGCGCCGACATGGCGAGTTGCGGCGAATGATCGGTATGGTGAAGCCCGAAGCTCCATCCTGACGACGCGGCCAGGGATTTGATCGCTTCGCGATGGGCCGCAAGCTTCTCCATATATTGCGCGCGCGCGTCTTCGGTCCGGTCGATCACGGTGGCGCCCTCGCGCTCGAGACCGACGAAGCGGATGCGCCCGGAGAACGGCAGCGTTTCTTCGGCCGGATCGAGCACCTGCATGAGATGTCCCTTAACGCCGGTCCGCATCAGGGTGCGCAAGGACTCCGCTACTTCACCAATCGGGGCGAGGAAGTCGCTGAACAGCACAGCGGTTGCGTGGCGCGGGAGCGATCCCGCGAATGACGGCATCTCCGGCGCGTTCTCGGCCGGCTTGCGCGTCGTCAGCTCCGCCGTCATGGCGTCGGCAAGGTGCGCGATGGCAAGACGGCCCGCCGTCGCCGCGCGCTGCGGCCGGCCGTCGTTCGAGAGCACGATGATGCGCTCGCCGCCGTCGACCAGCAGTTCGGCGAGCGCCAGCATCATTACGGCGGCGCGTTCGGCCTTGGTCGGCAGCTTGGGCGAAGACCTGTACCGCATGGAGGCTGTGGTGTCGCACCACAGGCCCGCGGTCTGCGCCGCGACCCATTCCCGTTCGCGCACATAGACATGATCGGCTTTCGCCGACTGGCGCCAATCGATGGCCTGCGGCGTGTCGTCTTTGGAGTAGAGGCGGAATTGCCAGAAGCTGTCGCCGACGCCGGCCCGCCGGCGTCCATGGCTGCCCAGCGTCACCGACGCGGCGATGCGCCGCGCCGCCACCAGGAGCGGCGGCATGGCCGCAGCCACCGCGTTCGCTTCCAAGAGAAGGCGGTGATGATCCTCGTGCCGTGGGGCGACACTCATTTTGAAACCTTAAGCGGCGTCGATGCGCCGGCAGAGCGTGTCGATCAGCGCGGGCAGGGTGTAACCGTCCGCGCGCGCGCCGAAAGTCAGCGCCATGCGGTGCTGAAGCACGGGCCGCGCCAGCGCGAGCACGTCGTCCACCGATGGAGACAGTCGTCCCTGCAGAAGCGCGCGGGCGCGCACCGCCTGCATCAAAGCCTGGCTCGCGCGAGGGCCTGGACCCCAGGCCACTTGCTCCTTCACTTCTTTGATATCGCTCATCTCGGGGCGGCCGGCGCGGACCAGCTTCAAGATCGCGTTCACAACGCTTTCGCCCACCGGCACCTGGCGCACGAGGCGCTGCGCACCCGCGAGATCCGCGGCGGTGAGAACTTGCTTGGGCTCGGGCGTGTCGACGCCTGTCGTGCGCAGGATGATCTCGCGTTCGGCTTCGAACGACGGATACGAAATATCGACCTGCATCAAGAAGCGGTCGAGCTGCGCTTCCGGCAGCGGATAGGTGCCTTCCTGTTCGATCGGGTTCTGGGTCGCGAGCACATGGAACGGCTGCGGCAGGGCGTGATACTGCCCGGCGATGGAGACACGGCCCTCCTGCATGGCCTGCAGCAGCGCCGACTGCGTGCGCGGGCTCGCGCGGTTGATTTCGTCGGCCATGAGGATCTGGCAGAACACCGGGCCCTGAATGAAGCGGAAGAAGCGTTTGCCGGTCGCATCCTCTTCCAAGACTTCCGTGCCGAGGATGTCGGCGGGCATCAGGTCGGGCGTGAATTGCACGCGCTTGTCGTCAAGGCCGAGCACCACGCCCAGCGCGTGCACGAGTTTGGTCTTGGCAAGGCCTGGCACGCCGATCAACAGGACGTGGCCGCCCGCGAGCAGGGTGATGAGGCTTTCCTCCACCACCGCTTCTTGACCGTAAATGACCTGGTCGATCGCCGTGCGGGCCTTCTGGACGAGGTCCGCCACGCGCTCCATATCAGCGACGGCGTTTTCCGCCCTCAGATTTTCCGGCTGTGTTATCGTCGAAGCCACACGCGAACTCCACCAAGTAAGGGATACACGTAGATTACTGTCTGCGAGGCGTTATGGAACCCTCGATACCTAACAAATCAGCAATTGAATCAAATCCGACCCCTGGATCGGTCCCCGGAACGCCCCCGGAACCGAAGGATCGGACAGCCGCCAAATTTCCGGATCTGTGCGGCGATTTTAACATGCGCATAGACCGCAACGGCACCTGGTATTACCGCGGCTCGCCGATTGGCCGCGCGGCCTTGGTGAAGCTCTTTGCAACGGTCCTGCGCCGCGATGAGGAGGGCGCCCACTGGCTCACGACGCCCGTAGAAAACGGCCGGATTGAGGTCGAGGACGCACCGTTCATCGCGGTGGAACTTATAGCGGAAGGGGCTGGCCCCAGCCAAGTCATACGATTCCGTACGAATGTCGACGATATTGTCACTTTGGACGCCGCGCACCCGTTGCGTGTGGAGGAAGACCGCGAAAGCGGCGAGCCGCGACCCTATATCCATGTCCGGAAGGGCCTCGAGGCGCGGATTGCGCGCCCTGTCTTTTACCACCTGGTTGAATGCGGCGAACCTGCACCGGGCGGCAACGGGGATTTCGGTGTTTGGAGCGCCGGCCAGTTCTTCTCTTTAGGCAAGCTGCCGTGATGGGCACATCGAAATGACACGCGCTGAGATCAGGGCGCGCCTGGCGGCTGGCCGTCCCCCGCGTTCCGCGCACGGCGACACCGCCACCGCGGCACGGCTCGCCGATCAGCCCGCGATACCGCTTCCGCCCGAACGCTACGCCGCCGTCGGCATGACGACGGCCGTGCGCACACCTATAGACACGCGCATTCCGGCGGCGGTCCTGGTGCCGCTGGTCGAACATAAGGAAGGGTTCACGATCCTGTTCACGCAGCGCACCGCCGATCTCAAGGCGCATGCGGGGCAGATCTCCTTTCCGGGTGGGCGGGTCGAGCCCGAGGACAAGGACGCCGAGGCTGCCGCCTTGCGCGAAAGCCGCGAGGAAATCGGGCTTGCCGGCGAGAAGGTCGAAGTGCTTGGCCGGCTCGATCCTTACGTCACGGTTACGGGATATGAAGTCACGCCCATCGTCGGCGCTGTGAAACCGCCTTTGGACGTGAAGGCCGATCCGGTGGAAGTGGCCGAGATCTTCGAAGTGCCGCTCTCTTTTTTTCTCGATCCCGTCAACCACCAGCGCCATAGCCGCCTCGCAGGCGGCGTGGCCCGCGCCTACTACGCCATGCCCTACGGGGATCGCTATATCTGGGGCGCGACCGCGGGTATGCTTCTCAATCTCTACGACGTGCTGACGTCACGCTAGCCTTCCACAATTGTCATCGCCCGGCTTGACCGGGCGATCCATTCATCGGCGAACTGGAACCTTGTGGTTGGAGCGCGCTGACACGTGGATTGCCCGGTCAAGCCGGGCAATGTCAGAGTTATAGTGCAGCCTGAAACCCGACGTCCGAAGGGCACAGCGTGGTCAGAATCCTATTCACCTACATCGTGCCGTTCCTCGCACCGATCCTCACCTATGCGGTGTGGGTCTGGTACCGCACGCGCTATGTGGCGACGCACGGCGGCGAGGCGCCGAAGTTCGAGAAGGGCCCATGGCCCATGCTCCTGTTCGCCGGCGCTGTGCTCACCCTCGTCACGCTCGGCATCTCCGCCATGCTTCAAGGCAACTCGCCCGACGAAGGCCGCTATGTCGAGCCGCGGGTTGAGAACGGCCAGGTGATTCCGGGCCATATCGAGCCGCGCAAGAAACTCGCGCCGTGAACCGAGACTGGCTGCATACACCCGAAGTCGTGCGTCTCTTCGAGGTGTTGGGCGCGCCGTCCGTGGACGCGCGCGCCGTTGGCGGCTGCGTGCGCAATGCGGTGATGGGACTCGCGGTCGATGAGATCGACGCGGCGACGCCCGAGGTCCCCGATGCGGTGATGCAGCGCCTCGCGCAAGCCGGCGTGCGCGCGATCCCCACCGGCCTCGCTCACGGGACGGTCACGGCCCTCGTCGGCCAGCGCTCGTTCGAGATCACCAGCCTGCGACGCGATACCGCCTGCGACGGCCGCCATGCCGCCGTCGAGTTTACAACCGACTGGCAGGAAGACGCGCGGCGGCGCGATTTCACGTTCAACGCCATGTCGATGCGCTCCGACGGAACGCTCTTCGACTATTTTGAGGGCGCCACGGATGCGGAAGCGGGCCGGGTGCGTTTCGTCGGCGATCCTGCCGACCGCATCCAGGAAGATTACTTGCGGATCCTACGGCTGTTCCGCTTCTTCGCCTGGTACGGGCGAGGCAGCCTCGATCCCGCGACGCTTGCCGCGTGCCGCACCCATGCCGGCGGACTCGAACGCCTTTCGGCCGAACGCGTGCAGATGGAGATCGTGAAAACTCTCGCCGCATCGGCGCCCGCGCCCGTACTTGCGGTGATGAAAGACTGCGGCGTGCTCCAGATCGTCCTTCCCGAAGTCAGGGATCCGGACCGCCTCGCAGCGCTCACCCGCGTCGAAAGCGCGGTGGCGGCGCCGACTGATTGGCGCCGGCGATTGGCCGCCTGCGTGGGCGTTGCCGATGCCGAAGCGCTCGCGCAACGTCTCAAGTTCTCTTCCGCCGATCGTTTGCGTCTCATGCGGCTCACGGCGACTGAACCGATTCTCGACGCCTCAACGCCGCCGCCCCTCATGCGAGCGGCGCTCTATCGCCACGGGTCGGATGTCGTCTACGACCGGCTCCTGATCGGATGGGCGCACGTGCGCGCCTCCGCCGTCGCGGGCGACGACGTGCGCTGGCGCAATCAACTCGAACTCGTTGCGGCATGGCAGCCGCAGGCGCTGCCGGTGTCGGGTGCCGATGTGCTGGCGCTTGGGATTCCGCAAAGTCCGCTGGTGGGAGAGATTCTCGCCGCCGTTGAAACCTGGTGGATGGCCCGCGACTTCGCGCCGTCGCGCGAGGACACTCTCGCCGAGCTGAAGAAGCAGGCGCAGAAACGATAGCGTGAACGAGATCAGGGGACCCCTAAAAACGAACGGGGCGCTGCAGGGGACCAACCGACGAGCGGAGCGAGGCGGAGAACAAGACTGTTCCCCTGCGACGCAGACCTCGTCTTTCGAGAGGTGCACTACCCCCTAAAAACGAACGCGGCGCTGCAGGGGAACAGCGCCGCTTCTCGATTGAACCTGGGAGGGGGGTCCTAGGTTCTTTTCGGCCATACGTCCGAACTTGAGGGGAACAAGGTCCGGAACGCTGACCGTCCGAAATACTACCCCCCGCACCCTTACAGAACCATGGTCGAGCTGTGAATTAGTTGTCATGGACAACGCCCCGTTGCAGGCGGCGCGGCCGGCGCTCTAGAGCGTTGTTTTTCCAGAGAAAATTCCAAGCTGCCGGAGCGCTTCCGTTAACACGATGGCGGCCGCCGTCGTTACATTGAGCGAGCGCATCTCAGCCGCGATCGGAATGCGCACGGCCGCGTCCGCCGCCGCCTTCACCTCGTCCGGCACCCCCCGGCTCTCCCGGCCCAGGAGCAGGCTGTCGCCGGGGCTAAAGGCGAAGTCCGAATAGGGAACCGCGCCGGAGGTCGTCAGCAGTACTAGGCGGGCGCCCGGGCGGGCCTTGAGGGCCGCGATATAGTCTTCCCAGGAGGCGTGCCGCGCCACCTCGCAAGCCGCGCCGTAGTCCATGGCCGTACGTTTCAAGCGCTTATCGTCGAAGGGAAACCCGCACGGCTCGATGACGTCCACGGGCACCCGGAAACAGGCGCCCAGACGCATCATTGCCCCCGCATTCTGAGGGATATCAGGCTGATACAGGGCAAGGCGCATCGGGTCTCCAGGGGCTCCGGGCGGTCAGAAAAATGCGTTTCAGGCCACGTGGTCCACCCCCGATTCTTCTGGACAAATCAAGTCGTTATCCATCAGGGGAGGCATCGAACCACGGCCCTTTTCAAGGGGGGCTTTTTATTCTATACCCCGACCACTGAAAACCCTTGTGCTTCTGCCGGTTGGGGCCGCTTGGGAAGTATCGGGGGGACAATGGTTCAACCCGCCGCTGACGTCTTTTCGGGCACGTGGAGCCGAAAGGAACGGGTCGCTGCGGCGCGGTTATGGGGACCGTTGGGGGCCTAGGAAGGAACACTCATATGGCGAATACGGCACATGCTCATGCTGCCGCAGCGCAGGGCGAAACCCGGCGCGACTTTCTGTTGCATTCGACGATAGCCGTCGGCGCCGTCGGGGGGGCGATGATGGTATGGCCGCTGATTCACAGCATGAATCCGGCCGCCGACACGCTGTCTCTTTCCACCACCGAGTTCTCGGTCGCCGGCATCGCCGAAGGCTCCGGCATTACGGTGGTCTGGCGCGGCAAGCCCGTGTTCGTGCGTCACCGCACCGCGGCGGAGATCGAGACCGCGAAGAAGGACGACACCGCCGACCTGCGTGATCCGCAGACGGATGCCGTGCGCGCTCAGAAGCCGGATTTCCTGATCCTGGTCGGCATCTGCACGCACCTCGGCTGCATCCCGCTCGGCATGAAGGCCACGGAGCCGCGCGGCGATTTCGGTGGTTGGTTCTGCCCCTGCCACGGCTCGCACTACGACACGTCGGGACGCATCCGCCGCGGCCCGGCGCCGGCGAATCTCGAGGTACCGCCGTATACGTTCCTCAGCGATACCACTGTGCGTATCGGTTAAGGGGGGACTGACACATGACCGAGAAAAGCCGCCTCCTCAAAGCTTGGGAATGGCACGAACAGCGTCTGCCGATCGGCCACTGGCTCGACCACTCCCTGGGCTCCAAGTATCCCGCGCCGAAAAACCTGAACTACTGGTGGAATTTCGGCTCGCTCGCCCTGTTCATGCTGGTGTTGATGATCATCACCGGTGTGTTCCTCGCGATGAACTATACCGCGCACACCAGCATGGCCTTCGACAGCGTCGAGCGCATCATGCGCGACGTGAACAACGGCTGGCTGATCCGTTACATGCACGCCAACGGCGCGTCGTTCTTCTTCATCGTCGTCTACATCCACATTTTCCGCGGCCTCTACTACGGCTCCTATAAGCCGCCGCGCGAAGTGCTGTGGTGGATGGGCGTCATCATCTACCTCCTCATGATGGCCACCGCCTTCATGGGCTACGTGCTCCCCTGGGGCCAGATGAGCTTCTGGGGCGCCACCGTCATCACGAACCTGTTCTCGGCGATCCCGGGCGTCGGCGACGCCATCGTCACCCTGCTCTGGGGCGGCTTCTCGGTCGACAATCCGACGTTGAACCGCTTCTTCGCCCTGCACTATCTGCTGCCGTTCGTGATCGTCGGCGTGGTCGTCCTGCACGTCTGGGCGTTGCACATCCCCGGCTCGAACAACCCGCTCGGCATCGAAGCGGCGCCCGCCGACAAGATCCCGTTCTTCCCGTACTACTACGCGAAGGATGCGGTCGGCCTCGGCGTGTTCTTGGTCGTGATGTTCGCCGTCGTGTTCTGGCTGCCCAATGCCATGGGCCATCCGTTGAACTACGAGAAGGCCAACCCGCTCGTCACGCCGCCGCACATCGTGCCGGAATGGTACTATCTGCCGTTCTACGCGATCCTGCGCGCGATCCCGGACAAGCTCCTGGGCGTCATCGCGATGTTCGGCTCGATCCTCATCCTGTTCGTGCTGCCGTGGCTCGACCGTCACCCGGTCCGCTCGGCGACGTTCCGTCCGATCTTCAAGATCTTCTTCTGGGTCTTCCTGGCGAACGGAATCATGCTCGGCTGGTGCGGCTCGCAGCTCGCCGAAGGTCTGCCGCTGATCCTCAGCCGCGTCGGTACCTTCTGGTACTTCTTCCACTTCATCGTGCTTCTGCCCTTGCTCTCCTGGGTCGAGACGCCGAAGCCGCTGCCGGCCAGCATCAGCCAGCCGGTCTTGTCGCCAGCCATGAAGCCCGCGGAGTAGTGCCATGAGAAAGATCGTATTGGCCGCCGCGGCGGCGTTCGTCCTCTCCAGCCCGGTTATGGCTGCCGAGGAAATCAAGCCGATGAAGCGCACGTGGACCTTCGACGGCGTCTTCGGCAAGTTCGACAAGCAGCAGCTCCAGCGCGGCTTCCAGGTCTACAAAGAAGTCTGCGCCTCCTGTCACTCGGTACAGTACCTGGCGTTCCGCAATCTGCAGGACATCGGCTACAGCGAAGACCAGGTGAAGGTCATCGCGGCGGAGTATCAGGTTCAGGACGGACCGGACGAGAACGGCGACATGTTCGACCGTCCGGGGCGTGCGTCGGACCGTATCCCGAAGCCGTTCGCCAACGAGCAACTGGCCCGCGCCTCCAACGGCGGCGCGCTGCCGCCGGATCTCTCGCTCATGACGAAGGCACGCGAGGACGGCCCGAACTACGTCTTCAGTCTGATGATGGGCTACACCGAGCCGCCGAAGGGTTTCGAGATCCTGCCGGGCATGAGCTACAACACCTACTTCCCCGGTCACCAGATCGGTATGCCGCAGCAGATCACCGACGACCGCGTGACCTATGCTGATGGGACAAAAGCCTCCGCCGAGCAGATCGCCTCCGACGTGACCGCCTTCTTGCACTGGGCCGCCGAGCCCAAGCTGGAAGTCCGCCATGCCACCGGCATCCGCGTGGTCCTGTTCGCGCTTCTCTTCACGGTGCTCGCGTTCTTCTACAAGCGCCGCCTCTGGGCGCGGCTTGAGAAGCACTAAGAGACTCTGCTGAATGAACGACAACCGCCGGGTCCCGAAAGACCCGGCGGTTTTGCTTTGGGGCGCGGCGCTGGGCTAACATCAGCCCAAAGGGAGGGCCCACATGACCTCATCGTCCCGTTTCACCGCCGCTGTGGTCCAAGCGAGCTCGGTGCTCTTCGATACGCCGGCGACGCTCGAGAAGCTCGGCGATCTGGCCTTCGACGCCGCCGGGCAGGGCGCCAACCTCGCGCTCTTCCCGGAAGCGTTCATCGGCGGCTATCCCAAGGGTATGGATTTTGGGGCACGGCTGGGCGGCCGCACGCCTGCCGGCCGCGACGATTTCCTCGCCTATTTCAACGGCGCCATCACTGACAACGGGCCCGAGGTCGCGCGCATTGGCGCCGCCGCCAAGGCCAACAAGATCCACCTCGTCGTCGGCGTGATCGAACGCGGGGGCACAACGCTCTACTGTACGGCGCTCACCTTCGGGCCCGACGGCCGGCTCATCGCCAAACACAGGAAGCTCATGCCCACGGGCATGGAGCGCTTGATCTGGGGATTCGGCGACGGCTCGACACTGCCCGTGACCGATACGCCGCTCGGGAAGCTCGGCACCGTCATCTGCTGGGAGAACTACATGCCCCTCCTGCGCACCGCCATGTATGCGAAGGGCGTGCAGATCTATTGCGCGCCCACCGCCGACGACCGCGACACCTGGCTGCCCACCATGCAGACCGTCGCGCTCGAGGGCCGCTGCTTCGTGGTCTCCGCCTGCCAATACCTCACCTCCGGCTCCTTCCCGCCGGGTCATGCCATGCGCGGCGAGGCGAATGAGCCGAAGACCCTCATGCGCGGCGGCTCCTGCATCGTCGGGCCGCTGGGCAAGGTGCTCGCCGGGCCGCTTTGGGACAAAGAGGGCATCCTCACCGCCGAGATCGACCGCGAGGACATCGCCCGCGGCAAGTATGACTTCGACGTCGTCGGCCACTATGCGCGCCCGGATATCTTCCAGCTTCACGTGAATGAAGCGGTCCAAGCGCCGGTGGTCACTGACAGCGCGGCCAAAGGGTGATCTAAGAGACGTAATCGAGGCTGGCGAGGTCGGGGGACCCGTGGCGGCAGAACGCAAGACCGAAAGCAAGGGCGGCGACCGCAAGCGCATCAACCTTGCGCTGCAAGGCGGCGGCGCGCACGGCGCCTTCACCTGGGGCGTGCTCGATCGCCTGATCCGCGACAAGCGCATTTTCATCGACGGCCTCAGCGGCACCAGCGCAGGTGCGCTCAACGCCACCGTCTTCGCCCACGGCTTCATCAAGGGCGGCCGCAAAGGTGCGTGTGACGCGCTCAGAGAATTCTGGCGCGCAGTGAGCGAGCACACCAGCAAGGCGCCCGGCAGCGAATTCATGAGCTGGTTCATGCCTGCGGGCGCGGACCGGTGGAACGTCGATCAGTCGCCGGCCTTCATGATGGCCGACGCCATGACCCGCATGTTCTCGCCCTACCAGCTGAACCCGATGGACTACAATCCCTTGCGCGACATCCTCAACGAACAGGTGGATTTCGCGGCCCTGCGCAAGCGCAAGGAGATCAAGCTCTTTGTCGCCGCCACCAATGTGCGCACATGTAAGCTCCGTGTTTTCACGACCGAAGAGATGCAGGCCGAGTGCCTGCTGGCCTCAGCCTGTCTTCCGCTCACGTTCCGCGCGGTCGAATTCCAGGGCGAGCAATACTGGGATGGCGGCTATCTCGCCAATCCGCCGATCTCGCCCTTGATCCACGAGTGCGTGTCGACGGCGAGATCGAGAAGGCGTTCCAACCCTTCGTGCGGCTCGAGGCCTCGCGCAGCCGTGAGACCGGCGGCTCGGGTCTGGGACTCGCCATAACGCGCTCGATTGTCCTCAATCACGGCGGCGACGTCATTCTCGCCAACCGCCCCGGGGGCGGCCTGCGCGCCACCATCACTTTACCTAAATCAAAAGCCGCTTAGCGGGCTTCCCGTCCGCGCCCCAACTATGCTCAGATATCCCGGGCAATTGGGGGTCCGGATGAAGTCTTTCCGCGCGCGGCTGTGTTTTTCGGTTATCGGTCTGGCGTTCGCGGCGCTTCCGGCCTCCGCTCAAACCTTCCGTGTCGAGGAAGCAACCATCGCCGATGTACACGCTGCGATGAAAGCCGGACGGCTCACGTGCCGCGTCCTGGTCGAAGCCTATCTTGCCCGCATCGAGGCCTACGACAAGAAAGGCCCGTCGCTGAATGCCATCAATCTCGTCAATCCGAATGCCCTCGCGGAAGCCGACGCCATGGACGCGGGCTTCAAGCAGAAGGGAATGGTAGGCCCGCTCCATTGCGTGCCCGCCATCGTGAAGGACAACTTTGAGACCATCGGCCTCCAGAGCGCCGGCGGCTCCCTCGCGCTCAAGGATTTCGCTTCAGATAAAGATGCCTTTCAGGTGAAGCGCATCAAGGAGGCGGGCGCCATCGTGCTCGCGAAGTCCAGTATGGCGGAGTGGGCCTTCTCGCCCATCGAGACGGTGAACTCGCTCCAGCCCGGCTACACCCTCAATCCATACGCCCTCAACCGTTCCACGGCGGGCTCCAGCGGCGGGACGGCCGCGGCGGTGGCCGCTAATTTCGGCCTCATCGGTCTTGGGAGCGACACCGGCGATTCCATCCGTGGACCGTCGGCTCACCAGGCCCTCGCGGGCATCCGCTCCACCATGGGGCTTACCAGCCGCGCGGGCGTCATCCCGCTCAATCTTCTCGCCGATATCGCAGGTCCCATGACTCGCACGCTCACGGATGCGGTAATCGTGTTCCAGGCGATCGCCGGTCACGATCCCGCCGATCCCGCCACGGCCGCCGCGAAGGGCCGCAAGATTCCCAATTACAGCGGATCTCTTGTCGCCGGCGGACTTAAGGGCGCGCGCATTGGTGTTCTGCGCCAGGCCTATGAGCGCGACGGCGAGGGCGTCGATCCTGATGTGGTGAACGCGTTCACCGCCGCAGTCGACGCGCTGAAACTAGCTGGTGCCGAAATCATTGATCCAGCCCGCGTCAATCTCGAAGGCATCCGGCGCAACCCCGACGCCGGCACCTGCATGGGATTCAAGTACGACATCAATGCGTGGCTCGCCTCGCACGGTGCGCGCATTCCGATGAAGACGTTGGATGACGTCGTCGCTTCGCGGAAATTCCATCCGTCCGTCGAAGTGCGGCTTCTCAATGCGCAGAAGGCCATGCCGCAAGGCCCGGACAGCGACGCCTGCAAGCAGGAGTTCGCCTACCGCAAGTCCTTCGGCGACGCGGTCACCAAGACCATGGACGAGATGAAGCTCACCGCCTTCGTCTATCCCACCTGGAGCTGGCCGCCGCGTCTGATCGGCGATCTCAACACACCCGGCGGCGACAACAGCCAGGTGTTCTCGCCCACCTCGGGCTTCCCGGCGGTCAATGTGCCGATGGGATACACGCGCGGCGGGCGTCTTCCCGCCGGGATCACTTTCTTCGGCCGCGCCTGGGATGAAGCCACGCTCATCAAACTCGCCTACGCTTACGAACAAGCGACGAAACATCGCCGCCCGCCGGAAAGCACGCCGGCTCTGGCCACGCCTTAAACCGCAAGTACTGGGGATCTCCACATGAAAAAGCTCGCACTGATGGCCGCCCTCGCGCTGACCTTTGCGCTGCCGGCCTCGGCCGCGCAGATCGACGTCGACAAGGCCACGATCGCTGAGATAAACGCGGCCTTCGATGCCGGCACGTTAACCTCCGAGCAATTGGTGCAGATGTATCTCGCCCGCATCGAGGCTTACGACAAACAGGGCCCGAAGCTGCATGCGGTCATCACCCTCAATCAGAAGGCGCTTGAAACCGCGCGGGCGCTCGATGCCGAACGGAAAGCCAAGGGAAAGCGCTCGCTGATGCACGGCATTCCCGTCGTGCTCAAGGACAATATGGATACGTCCGACATGCCGACCACGGCCGGCTCGGTTCTGCTCGAAGGCTGGATTCCGCCGAAGGACGCGTTCACAGTGAAGAAGCTGCGTGACGCGGGCGCCATCATCCTTGCCAAGGTGAACCTCTCCGAATTCGCGACCGGCGGCGCCAATAGCTCCCTCGGCGGACAATCCCTCAATCCGCACGATCTTTCCCGCACGCCGGCGGGATCTTCGGGCGGAACGGGCGTCGCGGTTGCGGCGGCCTTTGGCCAATTGGGCTTCGGTACGGATACCGGCGGCTCGATCCGCGGTCCCTCGGCGGCCAACGGCATCGTCGGCCTGAAGACGACCATGGGGCTCGTGAGCCGCGGCGGCGTCATTCCGCTCACGCTCAGTTTCGACACCGTCGGGCCCATGGCCCGCAACGTCTCGGATATCGCCGCCGTGCTCGGCGTCGTTGCCGGGGTGGATCCCGCCGATGCGGTGACCAAGACCGGAAAAGCCGAGAGCGACTATATGAAGTACCTGAAGACCGGCGCCTTCAAAGGCGCACGCATCGGGATCGCGCGCGATTTCATGGAGGGCGATGCGGAAGTCATCTGGTCGATCGAAGCGGCCCTCGACCTGATGAAGGAGCAAGGCGCCACCATCGTCGATGTGAAGTTCCCGAAGTGGCTGCTCGATACGAAACAAGAATATTATATGGCCCTGCGCTATCCGGAGTTCGCCTCACAAGTGACCGAGTATCTCTCTCACACCGGACCCGGCTACCCGAAGTCCATCGCCGAGTTGATTGACCGGGCGAAGAAGTACCAGAGCCTGGGGACGGCGGGAGTCGGCCCCAACCCGTCGCGCTGGTTCGTCTTCAAACGCGAAGCGGATGCCGCCGGCATTGATAGCTACCAGTACAAAGCGGTGAAGGAATTCGGGATGCCGGCGGTCCG
>CAMDOZ010000016.1 GCA_945903705.1 Fidelibacterota bacterium
TGCGGCGGGGTTCGGCATGGCGAGGCTTTGCCTGAAAGGGCGCGGCCGATCAAGGGTGCGTTGCTCTTCGCCAAAGGGGCCGGTAGGTTACGGCCACGCAGACACCTCGTGCCCGCTTGGCGGAATTGGTAGACGCAACGGACTTAAAATCCGTAGCCGCTTCATCGTGGCGTCCCGGTTCAAGTCCGGGAGCGGGCACCATCACAAGGAATGCGATTCGTGGCGATTGCCATTCGCCTTCTCAATGCCTCCGACTCGATTGCGGATCTGACGGCGCTGCTGCATTCCGCCTATTCTGGACTGCAAAGGCTGGGATTCAACTATACCGCCGTCGACCAGCCGGAAGAAGTGACGCGGCAGAGAGTTGACGGGGGCGAGTGCTATGTCGCCTTCGACGACGATCGTCTGGTCGGAAGCATCCTCTTTCGCCGCCGGCCACGCGGGTGCGCCTGGTACGAACAGCCCCACGTCGCCGCCGTTCACCAGTTTGGCGTCTTGCCGGCGGCCCAGCGCCAGGGAGTCGGCTTACAGCTCATGCGCCTTTCGGAGAAACGCGCCCTCGAAACCGGTGCGACCGAACTCGCGCTCGATACCGCGGAAGGGGCTACCCACTTGGTCGACTGGTACAAGCGGTTGGGATACCGGAAAGTCGCAATCGAACAGTGGCGGGACAAGACGTATCGTAGTCTAATCTTGAGCAAGCAACTCGGTTCCTAGACCGCGCGGGTCTCGAAATCATCGGAGGATGAAAATGCAATTTCGCCTTTTGGTTCTATTGACCTTGGCTCTTCCGGCGGTGTTATCGGCATGTTCGGAGAACGCGCCTCCGCCGGCACCGTATTCGGTGGAAGAAGTCGCGCTCTCTCAGGTCTCCGCCGATCTCGCGGCCGGCAAGACGACCTCGGTGGATGTCACCAAAGCCTATATCCACCGGATCGAGACGATGGACGGCGATCTCAATGGTGTCATCATGATCGCACCGGATGCCGTGCAGCAGGCGGAGGCCTCCGACAAGCGCCGCGCGGCGGGACAGGCGCTGGGTCCGTTGGACGGAATCCCGATCATGTTCAAGGATAATCATGACGCCGTCGGCATGCCGACCACCGCCGGATCGTTCGCGCTGGAGAAGAACTATCCTGCCGTAGACTCCGAAGTGGTGAAGCGCCTGCGCGCAGCCGGCGCGGTCATTCTCGGCAAGGCAAACACATCGCAATACGCGGGTTTCCGGTCCTCATCCGCTTTTAACGGCAGCACCGTGGGCGGCAGCACCAAGAATCCTTACGACATCACCCGGACAGCGGCGGGATCGAGCAACGGCTCGGGCATCGCCGCCGCAATGAGCTTCGCCGCCGCCACCGTCGGCACGCAGACCGGCGGGTCGATCGTCGGTCCGGCCAACGTCAATGGCGTCGTCGGCGTGAAGCCGACCGTTGCCCTGGTGTCGCGCCGCGGGATCGTGCCCATCAGCCTGACGCAGGACACGGCCGGCCCCATGGCACGCAACATCCGTGACGCCGCCATGCTGCTTACGGTCATGGCCGGCACAGATCCAGCCGACCGCTGGTCCGCCGACGCAGATGCGCACAAGACCGACTATGCGGCGGCCCTCAGCACGGAAGCCCTTCAGGGCAAGCGCGTCGGGTTTATCCGTCCCACCGGCGCGAATGCAGACGTGACGCGGGAGATTTTCGGCAAGGCCCTAGGTGTACTGACTACGCAGGGCGCGGAACTTGTCGAACTGCCGGTGGACAGCCTCATCGATTCCCGGCCCGAAATGCGCGTCACGCTGCTTCACGACTTCAAGGAAGACTTGAACGCATATCTCGCCGGCACGCCCGACACGGTGACGGTGCGCACGCTGGCCGACCTCATTGCCTTCAGTAAATCCGATCCGCGGGAGAGCATGCACGGCATGGACCTCTGGACCGATTCCGAGGCAACGCAAGGCGGCCGTCAGAACCCGGCCTACATCGAGAATCTGGCAAAGGCCTATAAATTGACGCGGGACGACGGCATCGATCGGATTCTCAAGGAGCACAATGTCGTTGCTATCGTCTCGCCGACGGGCGGGCCAGCGGCGGTCCTTGAGCCCGATGGAACTCCCGGCTCCGGCCCCATTCCAGCCACGCGGGGAACGACGCCGGCGTCACTCACCTCCACCACGGCGGTCGCGGGTTATCCCGTCATCTCCGTGCCCATGGGCTTGGTGAACGGCCTTCCCGTCGGGCTCTCCTTCGCCGGCACCGCCTGGACGGAGTCATTGTTGCTCTCGCTGGCTTACGACTACGAGCAAGCGGCGAACGCCCGCGTTCCGCCACCACGGACGCGGGCGGCGGCGGCAGCAGCGCCGTAAACTAAAACTCCGTTCCGACTCTCTCCGGCCCTGCTAGTATCCGCGCGGGGTTGCATGGACCACCGGTGGGCTTGGCCGAACACGTCCTCCCGGCCATGGACTTTACCCGGCATCCGGAGGCCGTGGCCCATGTGATCGGGGTCATCGTCCCGGTCTTCCCCGGCACCCTGGGCCACCAGCGCTTCAGCTTTGCCCCAATTAAGCCAAAAACATGAGGTCTTTCAAAGCGAAAGGCCACCAAGCGGCCCCTATTCCGCGTGACATCCCGGGCCTATCTTAAGTACACACATCCTCGCCAACACGTTCTTCACAAGGTCAAAGCTCAGGCATGGATCTCGCCGGCAAATTGGCGCGCCAGGCGCCTTCAGATATCGCGGACGCCACTGCAGAAGCGGCGCGGGCGGAACGTCTGCGCGCGTTGCTTACGCCGTCGTCCTTCTGGTCGCCGCTCTATCTTGAGGAATCCGCCTGGCTGGATCACGGCGCATTCGCCTTTTGGCTGATCGAGGCGATCCGCCCCCGCAGCTTCGTCGAGCTGGGCACGCACGGCGGCTACTCCTACTTCACCATGTGCCAGACGGTGAAGGCGCTGGGCCTTGCGACCCGCTGCTACGCCGTCGACACCTGGCAAGGCGATGAGCACGCGGGCTTTTACGGCGAAGATATCTACCGCCGCGTCCACGATCACAATGAACGCCACTACGCGTCCTTCTCGCGTCTGGTGCGCGCGACTTTTGCAGAAGCACTTGCGCACTTTCCCGATGGCTCCATCGACCTCCTGCATATCGACGGCCGGCATTTCTACGAGGACGTGAAGGAAGACTACGAAACCTGGCGCGTGAAACTGTCGGACCGCGCCGTGGTGATCTTCCATGACATCAATGTCCGCGAGCGCAATTTCGGGGTCTTCAAACTGTGGGAAGACCTGAAGAGCCAGTATCCCACCTTCGACTTCTTGCACGGCCACGGCCTCGGTGTGCTTGGCTACGGAAAGAATCTGCCCGCGGGAATTCTGCCGCTGCTCGAGGCCGCCAAGGATCCCCAAGCGCTCATCGATGTGCGCCAGGCTTACGGCCGCCTGGGCGCCGCCTTCAAGGCGCAGTTTGAATCGCAGCAGGTGCGCGAGGACCTAACCGGCAAGTGGCACGCGCAGAAGGCCTGCGCGGAAGCTTTGGAAGGCGAAAACCGCGACCTCGCCGCACGTTCGAAACAGCACGTGGACGAGCTGACCGCCGCCTGGAAAGCGCAGGGTGAGCGCGCGAGCGCGCTGGAAGCGGAAGCACGAGAGCTCGGCCGCCAGCTGACCACACAAGCCAATGCCCTGAACGCCCAGATCAAGGCTCAAGCGAAAGCGCTGAACGCGCAGATCGCCGCCGTGACCGAAAGCATGATCGTTCAGATTCGCGCCCATGAGCACCGCTCAGAAGCGTTGCAGGCCCAGGTGGACGCGAGGGACCTAGCGATATCGCGTCTCCAGACATCATTCAGCTGGCGCGTCACGAAGCCGTTGCGGTTTGCGAGCCGGCTGGCTGGAAAGATGCTGCGCTCGCTGCGCCGCCCGGTGCGCGTCGTCGGGGGCCTCGTCTACCGCTTCACGCCGCTACCGGTGTCCGTCAAGGCCCGGATCGTCAGCATGCTTCTGCACCTCTTCGCGCCGGTCGTGCGCAACACAAGTTTCTATACATTGTGGTTTGAGTCGCGCCGGCGCGCGGCCCAGGCGTTGCTGCCGGGCGAAGGGTCAAGAAATCTTCCGAAGGAAGTGGCCCGCGCGATCGAGATCGACTACAGCGCGGCCGTACCTTTCGTGTATGTGACCACCGAGGTCGAAGCGCCTCGTCTTGCCGTGTTCCTGCACCTTTATCACGAGAGCCTCACGCCCGAGTTCCAGCGGTATCTCGGGAATATCCCCTTCCCCTTCGATCTTTTCATCACCACCGACAGCGCGGCGAAAGCCGGCATCATCACCAGGGCCTTCTCCGGCTGGGACAAGGGACAAGTAGAGGTGCGCGTCACGCCGAACCGCGGCCGCGACATTGCGCCGAAGCTGCTCGGGTTCCGCGAGATCTACGATCGCTATTCGTTCGTTCTTCATCTGCATTCCAAGATCTCCGATCACTCCGGCGCCCTCGCGAACTGGCGCGGTCTCCTCCTGGAAACCCTGCTTGGATCGCCCGAGATTGTCGGCAGCATCTTCGATGCCTTCACGCGCCGATCCGACGTCGGCATGATTGCCCCGCAGCACTTCGAAGCCGTACGCCACTGGATAAACTGGGGCGGTAATTTCAAGATTGCCGAAACCCTCGCCCAGCGCATGGGCGAACACTCGCTCTCCATGGATAAGCCGCTGGACTTCCCCTCGGGCTCCATGTTCTGGGCGCGCTCGGCGGCGTTGAAACCGCTGCTCGATCTCAATCTCACCTTCGAGGATTTCGACGAAGAAAAGGCGCAGATCGACGGCACGATCGCCCACGCCATCGAGCGCCTCTACTTCTATGTGTGCGAGCGGGCCGGGTTCGGATGGATGAAGATTGCTTCGCGGGCGCTCTATACGCAGACTCCTTGCATCGTCACCATCGACACCCCCGCCACCTTGAGCACCTTCGTCAACGAATGCGGCCTGAAGCTTACGGGACCGACTCTTCCGCCGCAGCGCGAGGCTCATCCCACGCCAGTGCTGGCGCCGCGCATCGTCGTCGATCGGCTGCAGTACAAGGCTCTCGGCTGCGACGTCGAAGTGGATCCGACGGCGAAGGTCTGCATCGGCATCGTGACTTACAACAATTCGGCAGCGCAGTTGCGCCGCGTGGTCGATAGCGCGCGCCATGCCCTCAAGCGGGCGGGCCTTGCTGCCGGAGCGCGCATCAACCTCATCGACAATGGGACGGCGTCGGAGATCCTGGTGCGGGAGGCCGGCGCGGGCGGCGATCTTCTGCATTATCTGCCGTCGGCCGGAAATATCGGCTTCGGCGCAGGACACAACCGTCTGATGACCGATTGGTTCGCCGCCGGCGGCGAGTTCTATATCGCCGCCAATCCCGACGGCGCCTTTCATCCGGACGCGATCATCGCCCTGATGCAGATGATGCGCGCGCACCGCAACCGCGCACTGATCGAAGCGATTCAGTTCCCAGCCGAGCATCCCAAGGTCTACGATTCCTATACATTCGAGACTCCATGGGCCTCCGGCGCCTGCCTCGTCATTCCCCGCGCGCTCTTTGATCAGACCAACGGGTTCGACGAAACCTTCTTCATGTACTGCGAGGACGTGGACCTCTCATGGCGGGCGAAGGCCCTGGGCTTCGCGGTGCGGATATGCCCGCGCGCCTTGTTCCTGCATGAGGTCACCAACCGCGAGCCGGAAGCGCGTGTGCTGAAGATGATCTACGGCTCAGGCGTCATCCTCGCGCGGAAGTGGGGCAATCCCGACTTCGAAGCGATGCTGATCGGCGAGCTCGAGGACATCGGCGGCAAAGCGCCTCCGGGCCAGCCGGGCCCCGTCCCGGCCGACTGGCGCCGCCTTGCCGATTTCAAGCATCACTTCACCTTCGCCGAGATGCGCTGGTAGCCATGTCCGAACAGATCGACACCGTCGTCCGTTTCCACGACATCCGCCGCCTGGCGGAGCTCAAGCGTTGCGTCTTTTCGCTGGCCGGACAGACCTATAAGGCCGTGCGTATCGTCCTTGCGCTTCAGCGTTTCAATGGCGAGCAGATCGAGGCTGTGGAACAGGCCCTGCGCCCCTTCCTGCAAGGCCGCGATGCTCCAGAGCTTGCGATCGTCAACCTGACCAACCCGGAGCCCGCCGACGCCCGCTCGGTTCTCCTCAATCTCGGGATAGAGAACGCGACGGGGAAATACCTCGCGTTCCTGGATTACGACGACGTGCTCTATCCGGAAGCGTACGAAATGATGATCAGCCGCCTCAAGGACACCGGCGCGGCGATCGCCTTCGCCAAAGTCCGCGTCATGCGCATCGACGTCTATGACGAGTTCTTCTACACGAAGGAGCGGGTGGTCACGCCCTACAGCGGGTCCGATCTTCTGGACCTGTTCCACAACAACTACTGCCCCTTGCACAGTTACGTGATCGACCGCTCGCAAGTGCCGGCCGACATGCTGCGCTTCGTCACCACTCTGACGCTGGAGGAAGATTACGACGTGCTGTTGCGCATCACGTCCGCTTTCCTCTCGGACTTCGCGCTCGTTGAAACGGACATCGGCGACTACTACTATAAGACAGACGGCAGCAATACGGTGCCGGTGGGCGGCCTGGTTGGCGAGGCGCGCCTCAAGTTCATCCGCGAAGCGAAGACCGCCATTGAGACGCGCCGTCGCGGTACCATCGTCGTGCCGGTGGTGCAGAAGTCCATAGGCCTTCGCGATCCCAATCAACCCCGCACCATCCGTCAGGTGCTCGATCGCATGCCCGCGCGGTGACAAAGATCCCGATGCGCGCGCACGCCTCCACTCCGCTCGACCGTCCGATGGACCTTCTTGTTCCCATCGCGGTGCTGCTGCGCCAGCGCGTGGCCTACCGCCAGTTTTTGACGCGCGCCATCACACGGCGCTACCGCATGAGCAGCCTGGGCTTTCTGTGGACGATGGTGATCCCCCTTGCAACCCTGGCCATCTACACATTCGTGTTCGGCGTGGTGATCCCGGTCGAGAACGTCGACACCACGACGTTCACCTTGAGGCTGTTCTCGGGCCTGATCGTGTTCTGGCTCATGGCGGAAGTGGTCACCCAGTCGCCGGGCTCCGTCGTCGAGCAAACCAACCTCGTCAAGAAATCGGTGTTCCCGCTGGAGGTGATCCCCGCCGTCGTGGTCGGCACGGGCCTGTTTCACTGCCTGGTGAGCACCTCCGTGCTCGTGGCTGCGCTCGTCGTCTTGGGCAAGCCTCTCCATCTCACCATGATCCTCTTCCCGGTCGTGGTCTTTCCGCTGGCCCTCTTGCTTTTGGGGGTCGCCTGGCTGCTGGCCGGCATCGGCGTCTATTTCCGCGACCTCACCCATATCGTTGGTCTTTTGATGACGGCGGCCTTGTTCCTATCGCCGGTGTTTTATCCGGCTGAACGGCTTTCGCCCGGTTTACAGCGGGGCATCATGTTCAATCCCGTCAGCGTCATCGTCGAAGAAGGCCGCAGCGTCCTGTTGGACGGACGCATGCCCGATTGGCGCCGGCTCGCCGTCTACTTCGTCATCGCCTGGATGATCGCAGCCCTTGGTCTCGCGTTCTTCCGCCGCGCCCGCAAGAATTTCGCCGATGTCCTCTGATCCTTCTCCCGTTGTCGTCGCGCGCGACATCGCCAAGAGCTATACGCTCTATCCGCGCCCGTCGGACCGCTTTGCCCACCTGTTCATGCCGTGGCGCAAGTATCCGACGTTCGATGCGCTAAAGGGCGTCACCTTCACCGTCGAGCGTGGTGAGACCGTCGGCATTATCGGCCAGAACGGCGCCGGCAAATCCACACTCCTTCAGCTCGTCACCGGGATCGTCGCCCCCACAGCGGGTGAAGTGCACGTCAGCGGGCGGGTGGCCGCTCTTCTGGAATTGGGCGCGGGATTCGAACCGGACTTCACGGGGCGCGAAAACATCCTGCTCAACGGGACGATTCTCGGCCTCTCCAGCCGCGAGCTGAAGGAGCGTACCGACGCGATCATTGCGTTTTCCGAGCTGGGGCCTTTTATCGATCGCCCGGTACGCACCTACTCGAGCGGCATGTTCATGCGCCTTGCCTTCTCGGTGGCGGCCCACGTGGACGCCGACCTTCTGATCATCGACGAAGCGCTCTCGGTCGGCGACGTGCGTTTCACGCAGAAATGCCTGCGCTTCCTCAAGAACTTCAAACAGCGCGGCTCCATCCTGTTCGTGAGCCATGACCTCGGCTCGGTGACCGGACTCTGCGACAAAGCCATCTGGCTGGACCATGGACGTGTACGCGGCGAGGGACCGGCCATCAAGATGTGTGAACAGTACGTCGGCTCGCTTTTCGAAGGAGCGACGTTCAATACGCCGGTCACGCACGCGCACCGAGAACCGGCGAAAGAGATCAACGGAGAAATCGTTCTCCTGGACGACGAAGCACCGCCGCGGGGCTCGAAGCCCGGAACGACGAGCATTTCCGCGTTCAATCCCGAAGGCAGCTCCTTCGGCAGTGGTGGAGCGGCCATCATCGACGTGGGCCTTTTCTCACCGGCCAACGGACAGCGTCTGAGCCAAGTCATCGAAGGTCAAGAGATCGACCTCCGGATACTGGTGAAAGCCGACGTGACCGTCGAACGGCCGATTATGGGATTTTATGTGAAGGACCGGCTGGGTCAGTTTCTGCTCGGCGACAACAGCTATTGGGACACGGTGCCCCAGCCGCCAATTCCCGCTGGAGAGAGATTAGCTTTTCGCTTCCGGTTCAACTGGCCCGCCCTTGCGCGCGGCACCTACACACTTACGGTCGCGCTCGCCGACGGCATCATGGAAGATCATATCCAACGCCACTGGATCCACGATGCCGTGATCTTCGAAGTGCTGTCGAGTTCGTCGCGCCTTGCGCTGGTAGGCGTGCAGCTCCGACGCGTGCTGGTGGACCGCAATCCGGCGGAGGCGTGAGCGGTTAGCCGCTTCCGCTCAGATCACGATGCCCCGGAACGGCGGTCGACCCGTACGAGCGCTGTCTTCCTGAGGAACGCCACCGGATTCCAACTGATCCAATAGCCGGCATTGGCCAGTGGAGATCGCTGCTTGCGAACGACGCGCCGTGCTTTCAGAAATTCCGCGGTGCCAATGAGTCCGGCCCACAGGCCTTTCATGCGCGCCGATCCAGGATGCCTCACAAGTCCAATAAGTTGCAGAAGCACGAATCCCGGCAGCGCGAAGCATAAAAGGGTAAGGGGCATGTTCTTGACCAGCACCCACCATTGGTTTCGCGCGATCAAGAAGGCCGCAAAATCGGAGAGGCCCTCGAAGCTCGCTCCGCCCACGTGAGAAACGACGGCCGCCGGCACCACCGCGCATTCGGCGCCGGCAAGACGCAAGCGGAAGGCGACGTCGACGTCCTCGTAGAAGCAGAAGAACCGTTCGTCGAAGCTACCGACTTCGCGCAGGAGACCCGTGCGATAAAGAGCCGCGGCGGCGCAGACGCCGAAGCTATAGGCAAGATCGCCGTGAGTTGGGGGTCTCGTCCGTCCGCGCCAGGCCTGGCCGCAGATCAGGTAATGATCGCCGAAGCCGTCGATCCGCCCAGGGTTGTCCGCCGCAAGCTGCATCGATCCGAAGGCGGCGACATGCGGATAACGATCGGCGGCGCGGAGAAGGTTCGCGAGCCAAGCGGGCTCCGGGAAGGCGTCCGGATTGAGCGCCGCGAGGAAGGGAGTTTCGCAAGCCTCGAGCGCGACATTCATTCCGCCCGCAAAGCCAAGGTTTTCGTCCATCTCGCGGTAGTCGACGGGAAACGGGAGGCTTTGGATCAGGGCCACCGGCCGCTCACGCGAGGCGTTGTCGATAAGGATGACGCGGAAGTTCTGTTCGCTCTGGGCAGCGAGGGCCGCAAGGCAGCGCGGGAGCGTTGCACCGGAGTTGTAGCTCACTATTGCGATAGTGACTCTGGCGGTCGCGACCGGCGCGGTCATTTTATGGGTTCGGGTTTTCAGCGACTTGAATCAAATATTGACCGTAGCCGCTCTTTGTCAGCTTCTCGCCCAGGGCGATCAATTGCGCCTTATCGATCCAGCCGTTGGCGAAAGCGATTTCTTCCGGCACGCAGATTCGCTGGCCTTGGCGCTTCTCGATGGTCTGCACGAAGCTCGAGGCTTCCACCAGACTGTCGTAGGTACCGGTGTCGAACCAGGCGAAGCCGCGGCCAAGGCGCTCGACATTGAGGCCTCCGCGCTCGAGATAGACGCGGTTGACGTCGGTGATCTCGAGCTCGCCCCGCGCGCTGGGTTTGAGGTTCGCCGCGATGTTCACGACGTCATTGTCGTAGAAGTAGATGCCGGTCACGGCCCAGCTGGACTTCGGCGCCTCCGGCTTTTCTTCGATGGAATTTGCGCGGCCCGCACTATCGAAGGCGACAATGCCGTAGCGTTCCGGATCGCGGACCTGATAGCCGAACACGGTGGCGCCCTTCCCACGCGCGGCGGCGGCCTTCAGTTTTTCCGTGAGACCGTGGCCATAGAAAATGTTGTCACCCAGAACGAGCGCACAACTCGAATTGCCGACGAACGACTTTCCGATGATGAAGGCTTGCGCAAGGCCGTCGGGGCTCGGTTGCTGTGCATAAGTGAGATTTATGCCCCACCGCTTGCCGTCGCCCAGCAGGTGTTGAAACCCGGCCGCTTCGTGGGGCGTGGTGATGATAAGGACGTCGCGGATTCCGGCGAGCATCAAGGTGCTCAGCGGATAATAGATCATCGGTTTGTCGTAGACCGGCAGGAGCTGCTTGGACACCGCATAGGTGATTGGGTGCAGGCGCGTTCCGGAGCCTCCGGCGAGGATGATTCCCTTCATAGGCGATTCCTAGTTAGCGGGTGTTAGTGCGGTGCGGCCGCAAGGGTTTTCGCCAGCATCTCCTTGAGGGCGTCTTCCCAGGGGCGCTGCATAATGCCGTGAATACGGCCTATTTTGCTACAGTCGAGGACGGAGTTGGCCGGCCGTTTTGCGGGCGTCGGGTATTCGGCGGTGGTGATGGGCTCGACTTTCGGTCGGCGGCCAAGGTCGCGCGCCGCGAGGTCAAAGATCTTTTCGGCAAAGCCGTGCCAGCTGACCGCGCCGCCGCCGGTGTAGTGGAAGGTCCCGTAAGCCTCTTCCGGCAAGGTTTCGCCGATGAGGCGCCGCGCGAGCACAATCAGCGCGTCGGCGAGATCGGCGGCAAAGGTGGGTGAACCGCGCTGGTCGTCCACCACACGCAGGACATCCCGCTCCCGCCCAAGGCGCAGCATGGTCTTTACGAAGTTGTGGCCGTGTTCGCCGTAGACCCAGGCGGTGCGCACGATAACGTGGCGGTCGAGAAAGGCGCGCACGGCAGCTTCGCCCGCGAGCTTGCTGTCACCATAGATTCCGATCGGCGCGGTGAAGTCCTCCTCCATGTAGGGGTCCTTGGCGGCGCCGTCGAACACATAGTCGGTCGAGATGTGGACCAGGGGAATTTCCCGGGCCGCGCAGATGGCGGCGAGGTGGCCGGGACCGTCACGATTCACGGCGAAGGCCCGCTCCTTGTCGGTCTCGGCCTTGTCGACTGCCGTATAGGCGGCGGCGTTGATAACGATTTGCGGTCCGGTCGCCGCGACGACGCTATGAACGGCTTTGTTGTCGGTGATATCGAGTTCGAGCTTGCTGAGGGCCTTGACCGAAAGCCTGGCAGCCGCCGCGCGGCGCTCGATCTCCCACGCAACCTGGCCGCCGGCGCCGGTCAGCAAAATGTCCGGCTTCACGCGGTTTTTCTCGAAGACGTTGTTTCCGAAGACGACGAGAGCCCGAGGCGCTGACCGGCGTAAGTGCCCGAACGGATCTTGGTCCACCACGGACGATTGGCGAGATACCACTCCACGGTCTTGCGCAACCCGGTGGCGAAGGTTTCCCGCGGGCGCCAGCCGAGTTCGCGGCCGATCTTGGAAATGTCCATGGCGTAGCGGGCGTCGTGGCCGGGTCGATCGGTGACGAAGGTGATGAGCTCGCGGGCGGACTTGGGCCCTGGAGCAAGCTCATCCACCAAATCGCAGATCGCGCCGACCACATCGATGTTCTTGTATTCGGCTTCGCCGCCTACGTTGTAGACCTCGCCGAGGCGGCCCTTTTTCACGACAGTCCATAAGGCGCGGGCGTGATCCTCAACATAGAGCCAATCGCGCACATTCGAGCCTGTGCCATAGACCGGCAGCGGCTTACCTTCGAGCGCGTTCAGGATCATGAGCGGAATCATTTTTTCGGGAAAATGATACGGCCCGTAATTGTTCGAGCAGTTGGTGGTGACGACCGGCATTCCGTAGGTGTGATGCCAGGCGCGCACCAGGTGATCGGACCCCGCCTTCGACGCGGAGTAGGGAGAGTTCGGCGCGTAGGGCGTGGTCTCGGTGAACAACCCTTCCGGGCCCAGGGAGCCATACACTTCATCGGTCGAGATGTGATGAAAGCGGAAGACGTCCTTGCGCGCTCCCGGCAAGGCGTGCCAGTAGGCGCGGGCGGCTTCCAGCATGGTGTAGGTGCCGACGACATTGGTCGTGATAAATGCGGCGGGTCCGTCGATCGAGCGGTCCACATGGCTCTCGGCGGCGAGATGCATCACCGCGTCGGGCTGTTCGCTCGCGAAGAGCTGCGCCATCGCCGGCGCATCGCACACATTGGCTTGGACGAACTTGTAATATTTTCTGTCGGATACGGGTGCGACGGAATCGAGATTGCCGGCGTAGGTGAGCGCATCGACGTTAACCACGTCGACCTTCTCCTCGCCCGCGAGGAGCCGGACAACCGCCGAGCCGATGAAGCCCGCGCCGCCTGTAACGATAACCTTCATTCCGTATCCCTAGCTCGTCCTAGAAGTAAACCGGCAGATCGGCGAAGCGCGGCTGCACTTTGTCCTTGGCCGAGAGTATCGCATCGGCCTCGGCTATGGGCCATGCGATACCAAGGGCTGGGTCATTCCACAACAGGCCCAGGTCATGCGTCGGCGAGTAATAGTTGGTCACTTTATATAGGACCTCGGTATCGGGCTCGAGGGTCAGAAGCCCATGGGCAAAGCCCGTGGGGATCAGGATCTGGTTCCACTCTTCCGCCGAGATCACGGCGGAAACATGACGGCCGTAGGTCGAGGATCCACGTCTCAAGTCTACCGCGACGTCGAAGATGGAGCCTCTGGTCACGCGGATCAGCTTGTCTTGCGAGAACGGCGGCGTCTGAAAGTGCAGACCCCGGACGGTGCCCTTGGCCGCGGAGAAGGCGTGGTTATCCTGCACGAAGGTGAGATCAATGCCGGCGCTGGAAAGAGCCTTCTGGGAATAGGTCTCGGAAAAGAAGCCACGCGCATCGCCGTGCTTTTTGGGGCGGATGATCTTCACATCGGGAATGGCGAGGGTCTCGATCGTCACGGACATACGTGTCTCCAGCTCAGAGCAAATATATAGAGAGGCCGGGGCGATCGAGCTTCTCGCGGGCCAGCATTTCCAGCGTCTCCATATAAGGACTGGCCCAGCGTGAGAAGCGCGAAATTTCGGTGCCGTTGACCGCCCAATCCATGACAATGACCACAGGCGGGCGCCGTTCGCGGGTCAGCGCGATGGCCCGTTCGATCCATTCGGGGTCCCGGGCCGGCACGGCGTCGTCCACATACTGCTCGCGAAACAAGAGGCGCCGGTCGGTCATGAAGGCGATGCCGGGACAATAGGGAACGCAGACGATCGTATCCCCGGGCGCCGAGTTGGCCTCGATCACGGCTTTCAGATCTTCGAACATGACTTTCTCGCCGGGATATACGCGCACGTTAACGCCGTTCGCGGCCTGAAAGCGTTCAGTACGCCCAAAAGTTCCGGCGATGGACCCGCTGCCTTCCTGCGTCAGCGCGGTCCAAAGATAAAGGCCAAGCACTGCGGCGATGGGGACAGCAAGCACGATGCCGCGCCGTGAGCGCGTCACCGCCTGCCAGATGAATACGCCCGCGAGCACGGCAAAGCCGGGCATGAAGTTGGCAACGTGTGAGAGGTCGGGCCGGAAGAAGAAATAGTGCGGCAGCGCCGCCGCCCCGGCAAACAGCACCACCAGCATCATTGCGCCGTATGTCACGGGGTCGGCGGCGCGGCGGAGCGTGAGCAGTGCGCAAACGGCAAAGGCGACGACAATGACGAGCGGAAGGTAGACAAGAAGCGCGAGCCGCGCCTCGGCAAGGCTGGCCGCGCCGAAGAGGTGCGGACGTTGCAGGAGCGCAGCTGTCCCTGCCCCAACATTCGCCCCGCCGCCGAACATTGCGGTAACGCCGCGAAGACCGTAATCCGCCAGCATAAAGGGATAGGACAGATACTGGCCGATGAGCGCCCCGAGATAACCGTCGTTAACGGCGAGGATCAGACCCGGGAGGTGGGCCGCCATAAATGCGAGAGTCGCGGCGCCGGCCAAACGCAGACCGCGGCGCAGGCGCGCCGGCCTGTCGTCGGCCCCGCGTCCTGCGGCGAGGATCAGAAGTGCCGTGAGCGGCACGGCGAAGATGTAGCCGAAGTCAGGGCGAATCTGGAATGAAAGCGCGAGGGCCGCGCCCGCCACCGCGGCGTCGCGCGCGCGCGCGATCGCAAGACCTTGTGCCAATCTCAATTGCGGCACGCAGTTGATGAGAATGCAAAGACCATAGAACGCGGTCGGCAGGAACGCCGGTGCGAGTGCCGGCACAGCTGCGATTGCTGCGGCGTACCAGCGCCGGCCCGTGACGCGCACGACCGCGGCATATACAAGAAGCGTGGTCGCAAGAACGCAGGCGAAGAAAAGTAGCCGGACGATAAGATAGTTCGGACCGAAGAGGCGAAACATCGCCTCTCCCAGCTTGAACCACAGAAGTCCGTAACCGAGGGGAAGATCGTTGAGGCTCGTACCCAGCGACAACTCGTAGGCGAACTGAGCATAGTTGCCTTCATCGGAAAAATTGAATCCCGCATCGAAATACAATGCGTAATAGAGCGCCGACAACGCCGCGAGCACGGCCATCGGCAGAGCCCGGGTCAGCAGCGGAACTGCGGTCTCGTCGTCTAAGGAATTGTTTTTCACAGGTGACGAGCTTGAGGGCGTCTGGAAGGGACGGGACCGCTCCAAAATACAAGCAGGCCCGGGGCGAAGGCCATCCCGCGCGTTACGAAATGCAACATTAATTCTACCCTGGGGGATGGTATAGGGAATGCGAGGACCGGGCGCTAGGACGCGCGCCGGATGTGGCACGTAAGTACGGCGCGGGGGCATGTTGCGCGCAACGAGATCGATCGTCACGAGGGCCATGGCCCTCGTTTTCATAACAGTGTGCGCCTTCCTTAATATGCAGGGGGCGCGCGCGGAGACAGCCGTTGTACGCCCGACCGGATCGGAAACGCTCGCGCTGAGCCGCGAGCTCGAAATTCTCGAAGACCCGAGCGGTGAAGCCGGCCTTGCCGATGTGATGGGACCGCTCGGGGCCGGATTCAAGCCCGCAGGCACCGACCGGCCGGTATTCGGCGTATCGAGAGGCGCCGCCTGGACGCGGGTGAGCGTCGATCTCTCACAGGATCCCCAGCGGGTGACACGGCGCGCGCAATTCAACGCGCTCCATCCGGACACGGCCTCGTTCTTCATCGTCGACGATGCGGGGAACGTCCTTCGCACCTATCACGGCGGGCTCGACGTCCCCGGCAGCAACACCTACCGAAAATTCTCGGTCGCCGTCGGCGATCTGGGTGTCGATCGCTTTACGCTCTACGCCCGCCTGACCACCCATTACATCTCGACCCTCGGGCAGGGTTTGATCACCGCCGAGGAAGAGACGCGGAGTGAAATCGCGGTCGAGCGCATGATGGGCCCGCTGTTCGGCGCGATGCTGCTCGCAGTGCTGTTCTGCCTTCTGCTGTGGGCCCATTTGCGAGAGGCCGTATACGGCTACGGCTTTGCCGTGGTCTTGAGCATCTTCATCACGTCCCAGCCGCACATGAACCTGGACCGCATGTTCTGGCCGGCGGCCCTTCAGGGCAGCGACCTCACACGCCTCATATATCTCGGCGGATCAGCGATGGTCCATGCGTTCGGGGTGATGTTCACGTCTTATTTTCTGGCCGTTCCGGAACGCCGGCCGCGCCTGCACACCGCCGCATCCATAGCCGCCGCGACGATCGCCGCGGGCATGATCCTGGCCGTGCTTCTTGCGCCCTACAACTTCCCCACGGTGTTGATCGGCAGCATGCTGATTGCCACGGCGTTCATCGTCGCCATGGTCGTCGATGCGATCCGCGCGCGGATGCGATCGGCGATCATGTATGTCGTGGTTACGGCGCCCTTCCTCGTCTGCCTCCTTCTCACAAATGTTGCGAGCTACCACATCATCACCGAGCACCCGATCTCGATCTCCCTTGCGGTGATCGGGCTGACACTGCTCGTCGTCGGCATCACGCTGGGGCTCGCGGACGGATTCCGCCAGAATTTGGAGGCCAAGGTCCAAGAGCGCACGGCCGAGCTTTCGCTGGCCAACGAGGCGTTGCGGGAAGCCCACGAGGCGAAGAATCGCATGCTCGGCGTGGTGGCCCACGACTTGCGCAACCCACTTTCCGGAATACGCGCGGCGGCCCAGCTGCTGATCGAAATCCCGCTGGCGCAGGACAAACGCGAAACGCTTCTGCGCACCATCCGCGACGGGGCGGACGTCACCTTGAGCATGACCGAAGATCTTCTGGATGTCGCAGCCATCCGCGAAGGCAAGGTCGAACTGGTGCCCGATGCCATCGATCTGTCGAAGATGGTTGAAGGCCGCGCGGAACTCCTGCGCATGACGGCGCAAGCCAAGGACATTGGCCTGCGTCTCGACCTTGCGAAGATCCCGCCGGTATGGGCCGATGCGAAGCGGGCGGCCCAGGTACTCGACAATCTCGTCAGCAATGCGGTGAAGTACTCGCCGCACAGCGGTGAGGTGACGATTGAGGTGCGGGCCATCAACGGCCGGGCGCGCCTCGCCGTCATCGACCAAGGCCAAGGTATTCCCGCCGACGAACTCGACGACATATTCGAGCCGTTCGAGCGCGCCTCGCCGCGGCCCACGGGCGGCGAACGGAGTATCGGGCTCGGGCTTGCCATTGTGAAAAAGCTGGTCGAAGCGCAGAGCGGCGAAATCAGGGTCGAAAGCGCGCCGGGAAAGGGCTCGCGCTTCGAGATGTTCCTACCCTTCGCCACGACGGTCGTACGCGCGCCGGCGTGAAGCTTCTCTCCTTCGATCACGCACCTTTCGTGGCACGCCAGAATTGAAGGGTGCGTTCGGAGACGGTCCCCTCACCTTCGTTTGCGGCAATATCCAAGAGACAGGCGAGGAGCGCGTCGGCTTCGATTGTTAGGCCGACGTGCCGCAAGAACAGCATGATACGCGTCAACCGCAGATGATTGTGATTGAGCGGCTCGAGCCAATGGGCCCGGCGGGCGAAATCGGCGGCGCGCACCACAGCCCCATCCTTCCGCTCGAGCCCAAAGAACTCCAGCATCAGATCGAGGGATCGCTGCGCCCGTGCTTGGAGATCGCCTTCCGTGCGAAAGCTCGCGATATCGGCGGCAGAAAGAAGTGGCGCATCGGGATTGAAGCGGCTCGGCTCCGGCAATGGAAAGAGCCACTGGACGAAGTCATGCACCATCTCGAGACGCTTATGGTCCCAACACCAAATCTCGCCGATGGCCCGGCCCGCGCCGTCGCGGCCAGTCCCGCGGTAGAAGTTGAGAAGATCGCTTGCCACGGCGCGATTTTACTCTCACGCCGGAAAAGAAAAAGCGCGCGCCGGAGGGGACCGGCGCGCGCTCGAGTTAAACCAGATCTAATCTCTACAGGCTTAAGCCGCCTGGGCGATGGTCTTGGAGGTATTGGCGTTGCCGGCGATCGCAACCTTGCGCGGCTTCAGGGCTTCCGGGATCTCGCGCTTGAGGTCGATGTGGAGCAAGCCGTTTTCCATGGTCGCGCCGGTGACCAGGATATGGTCGGCCAATTGGAACTTGCGCTCAAACGAGCGGCCGGCGATTCCACGGTGGAGATACGTCGCCGCTTCATCCTGCGAGGTCTTGCCGCGGACCGTCAGAGTGTGGTTCTCGACCTGCACGTCGAGGTCCTTGTCGGCAAAGCCAGCGACCGCAAAGGTAATGCGGTACGCGTCGTCACCGGCTTTCGCGATGTTGTACGGCGGATAGGCGGGGGCATCGTTGAGCGTCGCGTCAAACAGACGGGTCAGATTGTCGAATCCGACAGACGCACGATAAAGGGGGGAAAGGTCGAAGGTACGCATAGGAATATTCTCCATTGAGCAATATTCGGAGAGCGCGTTTATCAAGCTGCCGGGCTTAAGGTCCCGAGACGAGATGTCCTCGTTGGGGTCCCCTAAAGCCGCGACGCGCCTGAATGGCCGCGCCCGTTGGCCGAACAGGCCCCGAAGGCGCCTGCGGGATTGGATTTAAGGTGGGAATGGCCGGCCGCAAGGGGCCGAATCGGGAAAAATTCACTCTTTTCCGTGGGCCGGCGACCGCGAATTAGTGCGGCAATTCGCCTTCAGTGGGCATTGCGTCTTCGCGGCGGTCGTCCTCGCGGTGGACCATGGCGATGCGGCGCAAGTCCTTGAGCACCGGATCGAGGGCTTTGAGTTTCTTCTCGAGGTCCGGGCGGAAGGTGGGCGGCAAATCCCCCTGCAGCAGCCGGCCGACGATGTCGCACTGGCGCGCCAGCGAGTTCACGGCATCGATGAGACTCCGGGACTTGGGCGTATGGGAATCGTGCACGGAGCGGAGGTTGTTCATCAGCATGTGGATCATGGCTTTGATGAAGGGATCGGCCTTCTTCATCTTGTCGACCATGGTGTCGATCGGGATGACGGTGAGCTTCGAATCCTCGAGCGCAAAGGCCGTGGCCATGCGCGGGCTGCCGTCAATCACCGCCATCTCGCCGAAGAGCTCACCCTTACGGACGGTCGCGAGCGGGATCTTGCGGCCCTGGGCTTCGCGATAAAGACCGACGGCGCCGCTGTTGACGATATAGGCGGCATCACCGCCTTCGCCCTGCTTGAACAGCACCTTACCCTTGGGAAACGAAACGACGTCCACGCCCCACCCTTCGCAGAATCGCGAGGCCACCCCTACGCGCGATCCATCCCCTTATTTTTCAACGGAAATCCGGGGAAAGTCAAAGTCTTCCCAAAAAGTTGCCCAGGGTGGAATGCGCCTAAGTTGCGCAGTGCACCGCGACGTTCAACGCGCGTGACGCGATGGGCCGTTAAGTCACCTGCCAGGTATTCCCGGAGCGCATGAGCTTATCGAGGTCGCCGGGGCCCTTGGCGCGGGCGACGGCGTCCTGAGCCGCGACGGCCGTCTCATAGGACGGCGCCGGGTCGCAATAGATGACGCCGAGCACTTCCGGGAAATGGGGCGGCCGCAGCGCGGCGAGGAGACCGGCGAGGACCCGGTTCTTTTCGTCGTGAACCAAGATGTCGGCTTCCGTCACGCCGTTCTCGCCGAGGGTGACGACTTCGAGCGCGAAGGTCTTGGGATTGAGTTTGAGGCCCTTGTTGCGCTCCTTGCCGAAGATTGCAGGCTGGCCGTGTTTAACGTGGACCTGCATGTCGGCGGCCACCGCCTTCTCGGTGAAGTCGGCGAAGACCGCGTCATTGTAGACGATGCAGTTCTGGATGATCTCGATGAACGACGCGCCCTTGTGCGCGCGCGCGCGGGAGAAGAGTTCGCCGAGTTCCTTCGCCTGGACGTCGATGCCGCGGGCAATGAAGCGCGCGTTGCATCCAAGCGCGAAGGTGCAGGCTTCCGCCGGGCTGTCGACGCTGCCCATGGGCGTCGAGGGCGAACGCTGCCCGACGCGGGACGTCGGCGAGGCTTGGCCCTTGGTCAGGCCATAGACTTCGTTGTTGAACAGCAGAATGTTGATGTCGATGTTCCGGCGCAGGGCGTGGAACAGGTGGTTGCCGCCGATGGAGAGCGCGTCGCCGTCGCCGGTGACCATCCACACATCGAGTTCCGGACGCGACAGCTTGAGGCCCGTCGCGACCGCCGGCGCGCGGCCGTGGATCGTGTGGAAACCATAGGTCGCCATGTAATAGGGAAAGCGCGACGAGCAACCAATGCCGGAGACGAACACCGTGTTCTCGGGCCGCACGCCCATGTCGGCGAGGGCCTTGTGCATCGCCTTGAGGATGGCGTAGTCGCCGCACCCCGGGCACCAGCGCACTTCCTGGTCGGACGCGAAATCCTTCGGCGTAAGCTTTTCGGGCTGGACCTGGACGTTCATGCTTGCACCTGGGTAGCGAGTTGCGACCGGATGGCGTCTTCGACTTCCACTATTTTGAGCGGCTGGCCGGACACCTTCAGAAGGCCCTTGGCGTCGACGAGATACTGGCCCCGCAGGAGCTGCAGCATCTGGCCGTTGTTCATCTCGGCCACCAGGACTTTATCGTAGCTCTTAAGGAGAGCCCCGAGATTACGCGGCAGCGGCCACACGTGCCGGATATGGATGTGCGAAACGTCGAGGCCTTTGCCGCGCATGTTGTGGACCGCGCGATTGATCGGGCCGAATGTCGAGCCCCAGCCCACGACCGCAAGCTTGCCCTTGGTATCGCCGATCTCGACATGCTGCTCAGGGATATCGTCGGCGATGTTGTTGATCTTGGCGGCGCGGGTGTCGGTCATCTTCTGATGGTTCGTCGCGTCGTAAGAGATATTGCCCGAGTTGTAGTCCTTCTCGATGCCGCCAATACGATGCATGAGACCGGGCGTTCCCGGAATGGCCCATGTCCGCGCCAACGTCTTCGGATCACGGACGAAGGGATGGAAACCTTCCGGATCGGTGCGGAACTGAACCTTGAACGGCTTGTAGTTGGCCATGGTCGGAATGAGCCACGGCTCGGCGGCATTGGCGATATAGCCGTCCGAGAGCAGCATCACCGGCGTCATGTACTTGGTGGCGAGCCGCACGGCCTCGATCGCCACTTCGAAGCAATCGCCGGGTGAGCGCGACGCGATCACGGGGATCGGAGCGTCGGCATTGCGTCCGAAGACGGCAAGGAAAAGATCCGACTGTTCGGTCTTGGTGGGAAGGCCCGTCGACGGACCGCCGCGCTGCGTGTTGACCACGACCAGCGGCAGCTCGGTCGAGATTGCCAATCCGATGGCTTCAGTCTTGAGCGCGATACCCGGACCCGACGAGGCCGTGACGCCCATCTTGCCGGCATAAGAGGCACCGATGGCCGCGCAGCAGGCCGCGATCTCGTCTTCCGCCTGGAAGGTGGTGATGCCGTACTGCTTCATGCGCGCAAGGATGTGCAGGATCGGCGAAGACGGCGTGATCGGATAGGAGGCGAGCACCAGCTCGAGGCCGGCAAGTTGCGCCCCCGCGGCAAGACCCCAGGAGAGCGCCTCGGCGCCGGAGACCAGGCGGTACGTGCCCGGTTCGACCTTGACGCTCGGCATCGAGACCGGAGCGACGTCGCCCGCGAGCTCGTGGGTTTCGCCATAGGCGTGTCCGGCGCGCAGGGCCGCGAGGTTGGCCTGACCGATGGGATCCTCGGCGCCGAACTTGCGGCTGACGTAGTCCAACGTCGATTTCATTTCGCGGTCGTACATCCACGAGACGAGACCGAGGACCCAGAGATTTTTTGTTCTGAGCGCTTCCTTCTGAGATACGCCGAAGGGCTTCGCAACTTCCAGCGCCTGGGCCGAGATATCGATCTCCATGACGCGGAATTCTTTGAGCGTGCCGTCGGTGCGCGGATCGACCGTGAAGCCCGCGCGCTTGATATCCTTTTCCTTGAAGGCGCCGGAATCGAGGATCACGAGACCGCCCTTGCGCAGGCCTTTGTAGTTGACCATGAGCGCGGCGGGATTGAGGGCCACCAGCACGTCCGGCTGATCGCCGGCGGTTTTCACCACCCGCGAACCGAAGTTGATCTGGAACGCCGAGACGCCGTAGGTCGTGCCGGTCGGCGCGCGGATCTCGGCGGGGAAATCGGGGAACGTCGCGAGGGAATTTCCCGCGAGCGCGGTCTCCATCGAGAACTGACTGCCGAGCATCTGTACGCCGTCGCCGGAGTCACCGGCGAACCGCACAACGATGGCATCAAGTTCAGATTTTTGGACTGGCGCGCCGTCGGGCGCGCTTCCTCTTATGTCTTTGGCCTGCAAGTTCATAAGGTCATCTCCCGTACGGGTTCTGCGCCCAATAACAAGCTCGCAACGCTGGCGCGTGTCCGGACGGAAAACGAAGTTTCACTTTTCCTGAACACACCGGGGGACAGTCTAACGGACATATGCGGCAGGCTTAATAAAAAAAGGGCGGTAACAAGGGGCGCCTGACCTAGAGCACCGGGACTCCATGGTCAATCGAGAAGCCGTAAAAAATGTCGTGGAGTCAGAGGCTAACAACAGTGCGGCGGGCGAACAGCTCTAGCCGCGATGCACACTTACCTAAGCCTGCATCGGCGGTCTTTTGCTTATCTGTCAAACGAGGGCGGCCGTGAGGCGCGCGAAGCCCTTTTCGAGATCGGCGATCAAGTCCGCCGGATCCTCGAGTCCGATATGGAGGCGAAGCCCCGGCTCCGCTTCGGTCCAGGGGACGGCCGTGCGGATGGTCTTGGGCGCGGAGGGGGCAATGAGGCTTTCGAAGCCGCCCCAGGAAAAGCCCAGCGCAAAGAACTCCATGCCTTCGATCAAGGCGGCAGCAGCCGCCGGAGATGTGCGGTGCAGCAGAACACCCATGAGGCCCGAGGCACCCTGGAAGTCGCGCTTCCACAGGGCGTGGCCGGGGTCGTCGGGGAGCGCGGGGTAGAGGACGCGCTTCACTTCGGGTCTGTCTTTGAGCCAGAGCGCCACTTTCATGGCGTTCTCCTGGTGGCGGGCGAGCCGGACAGAGAGGGTGCGCAAGCCCCGTGTGGTGAGATAGACGTCATCGGGACCGACCGCATACCCGAGGGCCAGGACCGCCCGGCGCAGGTCCGGCAGCGCCTCGGCGGTGGCGGTCACCGCGCCGATCACGGCGTCGGAATGGCCGCAGATATATTTGGTGCCGGCTTCGATGGAGATGTCCGCGCCGAGGTCCAGAGGCCGGCAAAAGACGGGCGAGGCCCACGTGTTGTCGATGGCGACTTTGGCCCCACGCGCGTGGGCGACCTTGGCGATCGCAGGGATGTCCTGCACCTCGAACGTGTGCGAGCCCGGCGATTCACAGAAAACGAGGCGGGTGTTCTCGCGCATCAGCGCGGCTATCCCGCCGCCGATGCAAGGGTCGTAGTAGCCGGTCTCGACGCCGAAGTCCTTGAGCAGGCCGTCGCAGAGCTTGCGCGTGGGTTCGTAGGCGGAGTCCGACACCAGGACGTGATCACCCGCTTTCACGCAGCCGAGGATGGTGAGTGCGCAAGCGGCAACGCCGGACGGCGTGAGGATGGTATCGGCGCCGCCGGCAAGGTCGGTGATGGCTTCTTCGAGCGTCCAATGCGTGGGCGTACCAAGGCGCCCATAGAACAGCGCCTTCTCTCCCTTCAGCGCACGCGGGCCGACGTCTTTCAACTGCGCGATCGTATCGAACACAACCGTCGAGGCGTGATACACGGGCGTGTTGACGACGCCCGCGTTGCGCTTCTTGGAATGACCGGCGCGAATGACTTTGGTGTCTTTCTTCATCGCCGGTTAGACTAGAAGAAAGGAGACGACATGCGAAGACGCGACTTCATGCTGACGACCGCCGCGAGCCTCGCTTGCGCGCACGGGGTGAACGCAGCGGCGGACACCAGGCCGTTCATGAGTCTCTCCTACAGCCCGTCCGGCGTCGATCTGGAGGGCGAACTGGCCCGCGGCGTCGATGAGACGCGTATCCGCCTCGACCTCGAGCACATTAGGAAATACACCGGACACATCCGCACCTACACCTTGGATCGCGGCATCGATCGGACTTTTCCCATGGCCGAGAAAGTCGGACTCAAAGTTTCACTCGGCATGTGGCTCGGCCGCGACAAGGCAAAGAACGATCTCGAGTTCGGGCGCGTCATGAGGATCTTCAGAGCGCATGGGAAGATCATCGACCGGATCTATGTCGGCAATGAAACTTTACAGCGCAAGGATCTGACCGCCGCCGACCTTGTCGGTCATTTGCGCCGCATGCGCGTGTCTATTCCCGACCCGGCAGTGAAGGTCGGAACCGGGGAAGCCTGGCACGAGTGGCAGACAAATCCCCAAGTGGCGGCAGCGTGCGATTTCATTGGCGCACACCTCTATCCCTACTGGGACGGCTTGCCGATCGCTGAGAGCGTCGATTACGTCGCGCGGAAGTACGACGAATTGCGCAAGGCCTTTCCGAATAAACCGATCGTCATCGCGGAGACCGGCTGGCCCTCAGCGGGCCCGGCGTTCAAGGGCGCGGTGCCGTCCCTCGCGTCGCAGGAGCAGTTCGCACGCGATTTCCTCGCCCGGGCGGCGCGCGAGAAGTACGTCTATTCCTTTTTCGAAGCCTTCGACCAGCCGTGGAAAGGTCACGGCATCGAAGGCGCCGTGGGCGCCCACTGGGGCCTGTTCGGCCGGCGTCGCGAACCGAAGATTCCGTTGGTGAAGGCTTAGGCTAGCGGAGGCGCAGGCCTTCCATCGGTGCCGAGAAGTCCCCGATCCTTCAATACTCGTAGACAGCGCGCGAAATGCGCCGGCGTCGACGGGCGGTCGTAGAGTTCCAGCCAGTTCTGTTCGGCGAAGGCGAGGATCGCGGGCTCTTCGTATTCCACTTCCCATAAGATGCCGAGCAGCGAGGACAGGTTTTCTTCCTCTTCCTTTGTCGCCGCATCGACGCAGACCGCGGCATTGGCGTCGTGCACGCGGCCGGTCTCCGGGCCGGCGCCGACGCCGAAGTCGGGCCGCGGACGCCGATCAAGCGGAGCGATCTGCCAGTGAGCGATTTCGTGGAATACCACGCTCGTTTCCGAGCGCGTGCGGATCACCTTGCCGTCCCAGGAAAAGGCGACGGCGGGATCTTCATCGAGGGTCGGTATTCCAAACCGCGCGGCAAGGGCGACAGCCTTCGCACGGCCGGCGTTGAGATCGGCGACAAGGTCCGGGCATAGAGCGCGGGTCGCGGCGATACGCCGGAAGATGGCGCGGGCAAAAGTATCTTCGCCGAGACCTTGGTCGAATACTTCAAGGATCCGCGGCAGCGCGGCGGCGTCGACGGGCGTAAGGATCATAGAACTTCGATCTGCTCAGGATGCGTAAGGTCCATGGACGGGCCGTTGAAGTCCCGGAGGTAGCCGCGCACGCGCACGCTACGGCCTTTCAAGCTCAAGGGATCGAGTTTCGCCGCGGTAAAAAGCCGCATCACTTCGGGCGGGATCGAGGCGGTGAAGTCCGTGCGGTAGTCGTCGCCGAAATTGAGGTAGGCACGGCCGCGCACGCGCGCGGCATCAGTGACCTTGCCTTCGACAATCTGGAACGAGCCGATGTCGGACTTGAGCGCGGCGGGGTCGGGCGTGCGCAAGGCGTAGTCAGAGTGCGCCCAAAGCCCGCGGCGTGCCGTGCGCGCGATCGTTTCGGCCGCATAGAGATCGGCGGCGAAAAGGCGATTGTCGGGGAACGTATAAACCCGCGCCCATCCCTCCCGCAGCATGGTCTGTTGGATCCACACACCATCGTCGCGCACCAGGTGAGCGAGAATGCGCCCGTTCCGGTCGCGGGCCGTGGTTGCGAGGCGCAGGGTGATGGAATGTTTTTCCAGGAGCGCGCGCAGAGCGCCGCGGCTTTCGTCGGCCATCGGCCAGGCAGTCGGGTTTCTGCGGCCTTGCGGCAGCTTCGGCGCCTGGATGCCGACGAGGCGGATGTCGGCGTCTCCATCCTTGAAGCGGATGGTATCGCCGTCATGGACCGCGCCGATCACGCCGTGTCCGCCATCGGGCAGAGAGTCGGGCGCGGCCGCAAAGGCGCGCACCGGCACTGCAGCGATGGCAGCCATGGCGAGGACGAGGCGGCGGCGGGAGAGCATGAGCGTCATGCGGGCAGTCTAAACAAAAACGGCCCCGCGGGACACGCGGAGCCGTTTTGATCGCGATGCGGAAAACCGGTTAGGCGGCGTTCAGAAGCTTCTCGAGCTTCGCGGTCGCCGCTTCCGGCTTGATCTTTTCCACGGCGGCGACTTCGTGAGCCAGGCGCTCCAGCGCCTGCACATAAATCTGCCGTTCGCTGTAGGACTGTTCCGGCTGAGACGCGCCGCGATGCAGGTCGCGGACGACTTCCGCGATCGAAACGGGATCGCCGGAGTTGATCTTGGCTTCGTATTCTTGCGCGCGGCGGCTCCACATGGCGCGCTTCACGCGGGCGCGGCCCTTGAGGGTCGTCAGCGCCGCTTCCATCACTTTACGTGTGGAGAGCTTGCGAAGACCGGAGTTCTCGACTTTGCGCACGGGGACGCGGAGCGTCATGCGGTCGCGTTCGAAGCTGATGACGAACAGCTCGACCTTCGAGCCGCCGATCAATTGCGATTCAATGCTGGTCACTTTGCCGACCCCATGGGCCGGATAGACGACAAAATCGCCAGCCGAAAACGGCGCTGCGATCTTCGGCTCTTTTGCACTCTTTGTAGCTGTTGCTGTCTTGGGCATTTTACGGTCTCTCCACACCAGGGGCCTGTTCTTCGTTGGCGCCTTACCCCGTTCCCCCATCGTCCACCCGTTTGCCTTAAGGGTGGCTTCTCGTTACGCCGGTTCGGGCCAACCCCTCGTCGTTGGGACGTAGGGGTCGGAGCGCGTTCCCTCGCGGTCAACGCAAGAACTAGCGGTTTATCAATGGCTTACCGCTAGATCGTGATGTCGAACACGAGAGAAAAAATAATCCGCCGGTTCCCCGACGGACTGTGGATTATATAGCAGAAAAAGGGGTCAAAAAACAGGCCTAAAGCTCCGCGCCCCTCGCAAGGCACGGCTGCACAGGCCGGGAAACAGCTTTAGGCGTTCGTGCCGGGCTCGGCGCTAAGCAGCTGTTTCTTATCAGGTTTTCCCTTCCACTCGTCGGCGTCGGGAGGGGTTTCGCCTTTGGCCGTAATATTCGGCCACTTGTCGGCATATTCTTTATTGATATCAGACCATTCGGTGGCTGCCTCGTCCGAGTCGGGAACGATGGCCTCCGCGGGACACTCCGGTTCGCACACACCGCAGTCGATGCATTCGTCCGGGTGAATGACGAGCATGTTCTCGCCTTCGTAGAAGCAGTCCACCGGACAGACTTCAACGCAGTCCATGTATTTGCACTTGATGCAATTTTCCGTGACGACGTACGTCATTCACAACCCCCGCATGCCGGAAGGCGGGCTCTAGCCGCCCGCACTGCTTCCGGGGCAATGTCACATTCTCACGTACTGCGTTTCGCGCGGAGGCGTCAAGCCATGGCCGCCGCTTCGGACCTCATCCATGAACGATGTCAAACAGATCCCGCCCGCCAGCGTGCGCAACACCCCGCCCCTCGCGGAGGCGCTGACGCGCGTCTTCGGGCCAGACCGGCTGGCGCGCGGGCTGGTATTAGAGATCGCTTCCGGCTCGGGCTACCACGCCAGCGCCTTCGCTGCTGTGCTGCCGCATCTCATATGGCAGCCGACCGATCCCGACGAGACGGCACTGGCGAGTATCAAGGCCTATGTCGCCGATGCCGGCTTACCGAACCTCAATGACCCTCTGGCTCTCGATGCGCGGGAAGAACGCTGGCCGGTGACCGCCGCCGACGCCATGGTCTGTATCAACATGATTCACATCTCGCCCTGGGCGTCGACGGTAGGTCTCTTCAAGGGCGCCGGCCGAACGCTGGCCGCCGGCAGGACGCTTGTCACCTACGGGCCTTACGCCATCGACGGCGACTTCCAGGCGGAGAGCAACCTGGCGTTCGACCAGTCCTTGCGCGCGCGCAACCCCGAATGGGGCGTGCGGGACCTCAAGGACATCCTGCCCTTGGCGAAGGCGAACGGGCTCGCCCTCGCCGAGCGCATCCCCATGCCCGCCAACAACCACACCTTAGTTTTTACGAAAAGCTGACGAGATGCCGGCCATGGAAAGATCCGAGGCGGACGTCTTGGCCGACCTTGCCTTGCAGCACTACGAGCGCCGGGAGTTCGCCGCCGCCGAGGAAACGCTCGACCGGCTGGTGACGTTGGCGCCCGCCCGCGTCGATCTCACCACCTACCGCCTCCTGGCGAAACTGAAAAGCGCCGGCGGTGGACCGGACAGCGCGCGCGCTGTGATGCAGGGCGCCTTGCAGGCCCACCCGGGCCGGACCGAGTTCGTCGCGGCCTATGCGGATACGCTGGCGCCCGAAGAAGCGATCGCTACCCTCGAGCAACACTTGGCGGACGTACGCACCGACCCGAGCCGCGCCGCCTATCTTCTCCTTCGCATGACAAGCATCCGTGCGCCGCTCGCGCGGCGCGCAACGGGGCTGCCGCCCGACCACGGACTTTCCTGGCGCGACACTTTTCAGTGGCCGGATGCCGCAGCACTACCGGCCTTGAAGGCGGCGCTGCAGGCGGAAATCGCCATGGGCTCCAAACGCGCGACTGCGCGCCTCGACCTCGCCTATATCGCCGTCTCAAACGGCGACTGGGAAACGGTAGAAAAGTATCTTGCCGAACTGCGCGGCGGACCCAAACGCACACCGGCAGATTTTACGGCCTTCGGCGCGGCGTTTCATGCCGGCCTCGACGCGATGACCGATGCAAACATCGTCTCTGGATTGGCGCCGGTCCAGCGTCTCCTCGACGGGCGCGCGGCGGATGAAAAGCTGTTCATGGCGAGCGACCACAGCTACTTCGCGACGTTCACCTTGCCGTTCCTGCGCCAGCTCGAGGCGATGCAAATCCCGGTCGCGGTCCATGTGCATCTTCTCGACGGCGGGAACTCTGAATGGACCGAGGCGCGCGGCCTGCTTGGCGCCCTCAAGCACGTCGCGGCCACATTGACCGCGGAAGCTTCGGGGGCATCCGCGCAAGGCCGTGTCTACGCGCGCAACTACTATCACGCCGTGAGATATGTCCGGTTCTACGAAGAACTGACCCGCGGGCGAACGCGGATGTGGATGCTGGACTGCGACGTGCAGTTGCTCCGCGATCCGCGGCCGTTCCTTGCCTCACTGGGCCCCCACGATCTCGCGCTTCGGACAAACCCGTGTTCGTTCGAACCGATGCTGAAGATCACGGCAAGCTGCGTGGGCATTGTGCCGACTAGCAAGGGCCTTGAGTTTGCGCGGCGGGTCGCGGCCTCCATCATCCACTGGAAGAACCGCGGATCCTGGAGCTGGGGCGTCGATCAGATCGCGCTGTTTTCCGCCTATGCACATATGAGCGCACAAGGCCGCGAGCCCGCGACGCTCTATCTCGACAACCTGGCCATGAACGACAAGGTCGGGGACACCGGCACCATCCGCTTCATGTCGGGGATGGACAAGTTCGTGACGCGTTAGCGCTTATGGAGAGGCGCACCCGCCTCTTCCCAGGAAAGCCACTCAGGCGGCGCGGGTTCATCGTAGAGGGTGCGCGCCTCGGCCGGAGGCCCACGGCGCTCGCCCGTGTCGCGCACGATCACCGTTCGCCGCACTGGCCCCATGACGACCGCAACCGTGTCGCCGGGACGCACGCCGGTGCTTGGCTTTTGCACCTCCGCGCCGTTGACCTTGACCTGGCCGCGTTCGATGAGTTTCTGGGCGAGCGCACGCGTTTTCGCGAAGCGCGCGTACCAGAGCCATTTGTCGAGACGCAAGGAGTCGCCGCTCAAGACGACATCAACTGCTTAAGTTTGGCGAAAGGCGAGTCCGCATTCACCGGCTCGGGTGTGGGCTGGCCCTTATGTTTGGAAGGCGCTTGATCGTGCCTCCGGCGTTTGAGGCGGAACGTAAGACCGCTCTCGTCGAGCTTTGCCTTGAAACCCAAGGCCCGCAGAACTTCGGCGCCGGTGACCGCGTTGATCCCCAGGAGCGACAAGTGTTCAGGCGGAAGCACCGTGACCTTTTCGCGGGCGAGCTTGCGCGCGGTGGCGGAGAAGCGCTCGAGCATGTCGATGCGGTAGCCCGCTGCGCCCAGCGGCTCATAACCGCAGGCGCGGTAGAAATCCTGCGCCACCCCGAGATCAAGCGGAATCGAAACGCGCCCCGGCGGCGGAAGCCGCGGCGCCGGATTCTCGCGATGACCAGCGATCCAGAGAAGGCCCCTGAGGCGCGCAGGCGCGGCCTTCAAGAGGGCGGGCATGTACACATGCTCGACGCCAAAACGGACACCGGCCCGTGCGAGGACCTTGCGGTTCTCGATGCTGAGGGCCCTGAGCTGGCTTTCAACGATGCTGCGCCGCACCAGGCCGAGGGTCTCGGTCAGATGAAAGAGAATCCCGCGCACCGCCGGGGGCGCTGCATCCTGACGCGCTCGCGCCAGCGGCTCGAGGTGCTTGCTGATCTGTTTGGCCAACCATTCGCGCAGGCGACTTTCCAGGCGCAACCGGTCCGGGGCCTCGATGCGTTCGTCGGACGGGACTTCGATTTGCGGACGCAAGAGTTCACTGCCGCCGACGAGCATGGCAATCGGCTCGTTCTGCCAAACGATGCGTGCTTCATCGTCGAGCGAGAGCGTCTCGTCGCCAGCCGCGACAATCGCGTCGATCCGTGCGGCGATCAGCGGACGCAGCGCCGCGTTGGCTGCCCCGAGGACGGCGCGATCCGCGGTTCGGGTGCCCGTGCGCTCGGCACGGAAGCGAAGCCCCTCGAGATGGCCAAGCCGGTGACCGTCGACCGTGACGAGGCCGTCGTCGGCGATATCGGCGGCCATAAGATCGTCGCCGCGCAAGCGCTTCACCAGATGCGCCGTGCGGCTGTCGACGAATTGCTTGGTGAGTTTGTCGTGCAGAGCATCCGACAGACGGTCTTCCACCTCGCGGGTCTTTTCCTGCCATTCGCGCGCGTCGGTCACCCAGTCGCCGCGGTGGGAAAGATAGGTCCAGGTGCGGATCGCCGCGATGCGGTCCATGAGGACATGGATGTCGCCGTCGGTGCGGTTGATGCGCTCCACTTGGCCGGCGATCCAATCATCCGGCATCACGCCGCTGTCTTGCGTCAGATGTGTATAGACCTGCGCCATCAACTTGGCGTGAAATTCCGGCCGCAGTTTGCGGAAGTCCGGCACCTGGGCGACGTCCCACAACAGGCGAATACGGGCGGGGCTGTCGGCCCGTTCGCGCACCGCCGTATCTTTAGTCATGGCCTCGAGCACGAGTTGATCTTCCGCCGGCGGCGGCCGCACGAGGGACGGCGACGGCGGCGGATATTTGAGCGACGCCTGTAGCGCATCGAGCGATGTAAATCGCAGGTCGGTATTGCGCCAAAAGAGATGTTGTAGGGGCGGAAACTCGTGCGCTTCGACGCGGGCGCTGATGTCCGGATCGATCTCGGGTAGCTCCGCCGTGACGCCGAAAGTTCCGTCATTCATGTGGCGGCCGGCGCGGCCGGCGATCTGGGCGACCTCGGAGGCGGAGAGGGCCCGCGGCGCGCGGCCGTCGAACTTGCTCATGGAGGCAAAGGCCACATGGTCGACGTCCATGTTGAGGCCCATTCCGATGGCGTCCGTCGCCACCATGTAGTCCACATCGCCGCTCTGATAGAGCGCCACTTGCGCATTGCGGGTGCGTGGCGAGAGCGCGCCCATCACCACGGCAGCACCCCCGCGATGGCGCCGGATGAGCTCGGCGATGCCGTAGACCTCGGAGACGGAGAAGGCCACCACCGCGCACCGGCGCGGCAGCCGCGTGAGTTTCTTAGCCCCCGTATAGGTGAGCTTGGAGAATCGCGGGCGCGTGACGAACTCAGCGCCCGGCACAAGACGGCGGATCAGCGGCTTGATGGTCTCGGCGCCGAGGAACATGGTCTCCACCGTGCCGCGGGCATGCAGCAGCCGCTGGGTGAACACATGACCGCGGTCGGCGTCCGCGGCCAGTTGGATTTCATCGACGGCGAGGAACGCCACCTCGCGGTCGAGCGGCATACTTTCCACCGTGCAGACGTAGTAGCGCGGGTTCGGCGGAACGATTTTCTCTTCGCCGGTGATGAGCGCCACGGATCCGGCGCCACGGGCGCGCACGACGCGGTCATAATTTTCGCGCGCGAGCAGCCGCAGCGGAAACCCGATCATGCCGCTTGCATGACCGAGCATCCGGTCCATGGCGAGATAGGTTTTGCCGGTGTTGGTGGGCCCGAGCACGGCCGTGACGCCGCCGCCTTTGAACGGCGGCGCCGGATCGGTGCGAAAGTCAGCGGTCACAGCCGCGCGGGTCCTCCGGATAAAGCTACGCTAGGGCGCTTCTGGAACGAGGATGTCCTCAGGGCGGGTTCCGCGGCCCTCACGCCGGCGCCGCACAAAGTCCTTGAGTTGCCGCTCCATGGCGGTGAAGGCATCGCGCAAGGCAATTTGAATGTCCTCATGGTCCTTCAGACTGTCCTCGCGCTTGGGATCGCGCTTCACAACGAGTTCGTCGCCCGGCACGTCGAGAATGATGGAGATATGATACGGCTGCGCCGTATTGCTGGCGTGGTTGTTATTCTTGTGATGTCGTTCGACGACGACACGGCAGCCTGTGATCCGGTCAAAGAACTGTTCGAGCTTGGCGACCTTTTCGCGGATTCGGGTTTCGACGGCATCGGATTTGTCGAGTCCATGGAAAGAGATCTGGACGGGGACTTGCATTTCAGGCTCCGCTCTGTTGATCCAGTGTCCGAACCTTTGCCCCCGCAAAGGACCGGTGGAG
>CAMDOZ010000017.1 GCA_945903705.1 Fidelibacterota bacterium
GGGCATGATGCCGATTTTGCATTCGCCCGGTGTGATGACGCCGGGGCAGTTCGGCCCCACGAGGCGCGTCTTGGAGCCGGCGAGCGCACGCTTCACACGCACCATGTCGAGCACAGGAATACCTTCAGTGATGCAGACCGCGAGCGGGATCTCGGCGTCGATGGCTTCCAGGATCGCATCGGCCGCAAACGGCGGTGGCACGTAGATCACGGTCGCGTCGGCGCCGGTTTTCTTCCTGGCGTCGGCAACGGTGTCGAACACCGGAAGATCGAGGTGCGTGGTGCCGCCCTTACCGGGGGTCACGCCGCCGACCATCTTAGTACCGTACGCGATGGCTTGTTCGGAATGGAAGGTTCCCTGGCTTCCGGTGAAGCCCTGGCAGATGACTTTCGTGTTCTTGCTAACGAGGACGGCCATTTACGCGGCCTCCTTCACGGCTTTGACGACTTTCTGCGCGGCGTCGGCGAGATTGTCGGCGGTGATGATGGGAAGGCCGGAATCGGCCATGATCTTCTTGCCAAGGTCGACGTTGGTGCCTTCGAGGCGCACGACCAGGGGAACATTGAGGCTGATCTCGCGTGCTGCGGCGACAACGCCCTCGGCGATGACGTCGCAGCGCATGATCCCGCCGAAGATGTTGACCAGAATGCCTTCGACGTTCGGATCGGAGAGAATGATCTTGAACGCGGTGGTGACGCGCTCGCGGGTCGCTCCGCCGCCAACATCGAGGAAGTTCGCCGGCTCGCCGCCGTAGAGCTTGATGATGTCCATAGTCGCCATGGCCAAACCAGCTCCGTTCACCATGCAGCCGATGGAGCCGTCGAGCTTGATGTAGTTGAGATCGTGCTTCGAAGCCTCGAGTTCCATCGGATCTTCTTCATCCTCGTCGCGCAGCTCGACGATTTCCGGATGACGATAGAGTGCGTTGGAATCGAAATTCATTTTCGCATCGAGCGGGAGCACTTCGCCCTCGCCGGTGACGACCAACGGATTGATTTCAAGCATCGAGGCGTCGGTTTCGATGAACGCCTTGTAGAGCGAGGTGAGAAGCTTCGTCGCCGATTTCACCTGCTTGTCGGTGAGACCCAGCGCGAAGGCAATCTTGCGGCAGTGGAAGCCCTGGATGCCGGTCGCAGGATCGATCGTCTGCAGGATGATCTTTTCCGGTGTGTTGTGCGCGACGTCTTCGATATTCACGCCGCCTTCGGTGGAGGCCATGATGGTGACGCGGCTGGAGCCACGGTCGACCAGCATGGAGAGATAAAGTTCGCGGGTGATGTTGCAGCCTGCCTCGATATAGACGCGCTTCACCTGCTTGCCGGCGGGGCCGGTCTGGATCGTGACCAGCGTGCGGCCGATCATCTGCGCGGCGCTTTCTTTTACTTCAGCGACGGACTTGACGACGCGAACGCCGCCCTTTCCGCCGGCTTCGGCTTCCTTGAACTTGCCCTTGCCGCGGCCACCCGCATGAATTTGCGACTTCACGACGAAGACGCCTGCGGGAAGGCTTTCGGCAATTTTCGCCGCTTCATCGGCGGTGTAGGCGACGCCGCCCGGGAGGACAGGCACGCCGTACTTCTTCAGTACCTGTTTTGCTTGGTACTCATGAATGTTCATTGATGATCCGCTTTCTCGACAGGAGCGTTGATTATTTCTTCAGGGAAGGGTCGATGTTCTTACAGGCGTCGACGAGCCCGCGCACGGCGCCGACAGAGTGTGAGAACATTTTCTGCTCGTCGGCATTGAGGCTGATTTCCACGATGCGTTCGACGCCGCCGGCGCCGATCACCACGGGAACGCCGACATAAATGTCTTTCTCGCCGTACTTGCCGTCGATGTAGGCCGCGACCGGGAGAACGCGCTTCTGGTCTTTGAGGTAAGCTTCGGCCATCTCGATGCCCGAGGCCGCCGGCGCGTAGTAAGCCGAGCCGGTCTTGAGGAGGCCGACGATCTCGGCACCGCCGTCACGAGTGCGCTGAACGATCTTGTCGAGCTTCTCCTGGCTGGTCCAACCCATCTTGATGAGGTCGGGCAGCGGAATGCCGGCGACGGTGGAATAGCGCACCAGCGGCACCATGGTGTCGCCGTGGCCGCCGAGCACGAAGGCGGTGATGTCCTTCACGGACACCTTGAATTCCTCGGAAAGGAAGTAGCGGAAGCGCGCGCTATCGAGAACGCCGGCCATGCCGACGACCATGTTGTGCGGCAGACCCGAAAATTCACGCAGGGCCCAAACCATGGCGTCGAGAGGATTGGTGATACAGATCACAAAGGCCTTCGGGCAGTTGGTCTTGATGCCCTCGCCCACGGCTTTCATCACTTTGAGATTGATGCCGATAAGATCGTCGCGGCTCATGCCCGGCTTACGCGCGACACCCGCGGTGACGATGACCACGTCCGCGTCTTTGATGGCGCTGTAGTCGTTGGCGCCCATATAGGCCGCATCGACGCGCTCGACCGGGGTGGACTCGGCCATGTCGAGGCTCTTGCCCTGGGGGATTCCCTCGGCGATGTCGAACATCACCACATCGCCCAATTCCTTGAGACCGATCAGATGGGCGAGCGTGCCGCCAATGTTGCCGGAGCCTACGAGCGCAATCTTCTTGCGTGCCATTTTGTCCTTTTTGTTATGTTCAGAAGGCCGCGGAATTTCGAAGAATCCCGCTTTTAAGCCCCATCCCCCGTTGCGGTGTCGTAGCGCGAAACGGGGCCCCGGAGCAAGCGCCCGCGCAGTGCCCAATAAACTAGAAAGTCGGGTGTCGGATCAATGGGATGCGGGTTAGGATGGTCGAGTTTCCTCCGGTCTTCGGACGCCCATGTCGCGCAAGCGCTATCGACAGCTTCCCGCCTCCTGTGCGCTGGTTCTGGCCGGATGCGTCTCGGCGGCCACCGTGGCGCCTCCCACATCAATCTCTCCTCCGCCGTCCGCACCGTCCCTCAGCCAGACCGGCGGTGACTACGCGCTCCCGGAGCCGGTCTCTGATCTCACGTCTTATGCGCTGGTGCGGACCGATGGCGGCGAGGCGCCGCCGCGGGTGGTCACCCTGATGGCGGCTGCGGATGCTCTCGCGCAATTCGACGTGATCATTCTGGGTGAGGTTCACCGTCATGCGGGCGTTCATCACGCGCAGATGGCGTTTTTCCGCGAGCTCCATGCCCGCCATTCAGCCATGAGCCTTTCCATGGAGCAGTTCGAGCGGGACCAGCAGCGGGTGCTGGACGAGTACATCACCGGCAAGATCGGTGAGAACACCATGGCAAGCCGCATCGAGCTGTGGGCGAATTATGGAACGAGTTACCGGCCACTGGTGGAGTATGCGAAAGAGCACAAACTGCCGGTCATCGCGGCAAACGCGCCGGCCATGGTCGTGCGCTGCGTCGGCATGGAGGGGCCTTCTTTCCTCGCCCGCATGAAGCCGGACCAGCGCGGATGGGCGGCGGCCGACCTCAACCTTCAGGACGGGCCTTATAAGGACAAGTTCATGGGGTTCGCCACGGGCGATGCCGGCCACGGCGGCGACCCCAACGCAAAGCCCGGCGAAAAACGCACCCCCAGCGATCAGGCGGTGCGCGCCTTTGCGGCACAGGTGACCCGCGACGACACCATGGCGGAGTCCATCGTGCAGCATCTCCAGAAAAACCCGGGCCGCAAAGTCGTGCATCTCACGGGACACTTCCACAGCGACGCGTTCCTCGGCACGGTCGAGCGGCTGAAGCTGCGCATGCCGGCGCTCAAGGTCGCGGTCGTAACACCGGTGGAAAGCGGCGACGCGCCGAAGCCGAAGCTGTCGGCCGCGGATACCAAGAGCGGGACCTATCTCTTGGTGATCCGTCCGCTGCCCGCACCTTACGCCACGAGCGAGGAAATGCGCGCGGCGATCAAGGCTCAGATGGGGCAGCGGCGCGAGAACAAGTGCGAGCTATGACTTGTTAATATGTCGCTGCTGAATGTAGTCGGCGGCTTGCATCTCGATGAGACGGGACGCTGTGCGCGCAAATTCGAAGCCGCCTTCGGAGCCGATGTAAAGCTCGTGCGGATGGGCGTCCGCTGAACATACGAGCGCGGTGCGGTGCTCGTAGAGCGCATCCACCAGTGTCACGAAGCGCCGCGCGGCGTCTTTCAAATCCTCATTCATCGCCGGGATATCCTTGATGATCACCGTGGAGAACTGCGCGGCGATGGCGAGATAGTCCGTGGGCCCTAGGGCCGTTCGGCACAGATCGTCGAAAGAGAATCGCGCAACCTGATGGGCGCTGGCGGGCACGCTCACCTTCCGTCCGTGCACCAGAATGAAATCCGGCTCCGGCTTCGCATCGTCGGTCAAGCGCGCCCAGGCCGCGTCGAGCGCTGCGTCCGCCGCCGGGCCGAGGGGCATGTGATACACCGTTTGTCCGGCTAAGCGGCCGAGACGGTAATCCTGCGCCGCGTCGAGTTCGAGAAGGTCGAGCTTCTCCTTGATAATGGCGATGAAGGGCACAAATCGATCGCGCTGGAGACCGTGCTTATAGAGGTCGTCCGGATGGCGGTTCGAGGTGGTGACGACGACCACGCCGCGCTCGAACAGCTTTTGGAACAGCCGGCCGACGATCATGGCGTCGGCAATATCACGGATCTCCATTTCATCGAGGCAAAGCAGCGTCGCGTTGTCCGCGATGCCGTCGGCCATGCCGGGGATCGGGTCACCTTCCTCCTCATACATCGGCATCTGACGGCGGCGATGAATCTCGGCGTGGATGTCGCGCATGAAGGCGTGAAAATGCACGCGTTCCTTCTTCGCGGCCGGTGCGGTCTCGAAGAAGAGGTTCATGAGCATGGACTTTCCGCGGCCGACCCCGCCGTAGAGGTAGAGGCCCTGTGGGGGAGGCGCATCGTCTTTAGCGCCCCTCTTGAAACCAAGGTGGCTTATGCGCGCCATCCAGCCCTTCTTGCCGCTGCGCGCCGCGTAGCCGGCGAGCGCATGAGAAAGGGCTGTCAGCTTTTCGGCCGCAAGCTCCTGGATCGGGTCGGCCTTCAGCTCCCCCGAAGATACAAGCGTGCGGTAGCGCTCGACAGGAGTGTCAGTCACGGGAATGGGACATTCTTAAAAGCAAAATGCCGCCCCCGAGGAGGCGGCACGGTGCGCTTCTCTACGAAGGGCGGAATTAGCCGTCCTTGTTGATCTTTTCAATGAGGTCCTTGAGCGTCTTTTCGGCCTGGTCGTTCGGAACCTGGCAGGTGCCCGCGGCCTGGTGGCCGCCGCCGCCGTATTTGAGACAGAGTTCGCCGACGTTGGTCTTGGACGAACGGTCGAAGATCGACTTGCCGATGGCATAGACGGTGTTCTGTTTCTTGAGGCCCCACATGACGTGGATCGAGATGTTGCTCTTGGGGAAGATGGCGTAGATCAGGAAGCGGTTGCAGGCCCAGATGGTGTCTTCGTCGCGAAGGTCGAGCACCACCAGGTTCTTATGTTCGGTGGTGCAACGCTTGATCTGCTCTTTCGCCTTGGCTTCGTGCTCGACATAAAGGTCGACGCGTTCGACCACGTCGGGGAGCATGAGGATGTCTTCCACCGGCATCTGCACGCACTTCTCGATCAACTCCATCATGAGCTGATAGTTGGAAATGGTGAACTCGCGGAAGCGCCCCAAACCGGTGCGGGCGTCCATGATGAAGTTCATGAGATCCCAGCCTTGCGGATTGAGGACCTCGTCCTTGTTGAACTGGGCGGCGTCGCCCTTGTCGACCGCGGCCATCAGGGCATCGGTGATGCGCGGCAGCTTCTTCTTGCCGCCGTAATAATCATAAACCACGCGGGCGGCCGAGGGGGCCTTGGGGTCGATGACGTGATTTTGCTTCTTCCCGACGCGGATGGTTTCGCTCTCGTGATGGTCGAAAGCCAGGTGCACGCCTTCCACGAAGGGAAGGTTGGTCGTGATGTCGCGGTTGGTGATTTCGATCACGCCATCCTGCATGTCCTTGGGATGGACGAACTTTATCTCGTCGATCATTCCCAATTCGCGCATGATGGCGGCGCAGACCAGCCCGTCGAAGTCGCTGCGGGTGACAAGCCGAAATTTCCCTGCGGACATCTAAAAACTCCCCTCGACAAAAGTGTATCCCGGGCGAAAAGATAAACAGGCCGGGCAGTTAAAACAACCCGTGGTAAGCGGGACCGCGGTGATCGCAAAGGACTTTTTTTGAAGCAGACTCAATGGAGTTTGGGTAAGGCGGGATCGGCTATCGCCCTTACCCTAGTACTTGGCGCTTGCGCGGGTGCGCCGTATGTGGACAGCCGCCGGGAAGCCGGGCAGCGCGAACCTGTCGGCGCCTCGACCCCGGACACGGTGGCCATCTGCTATTCCAGTCAAAGTGCGACGCCCGAGGAGATCTATAAGCTGGCCGAGTCGGAATGCGCCAAGACCGGGCGGACGCCGGAGCTGACCGACCAGACAGACTGGTCTTGTACCCTGTTCGCGCCGACCCGTATTTTTTACCGTTGTGTGGCGAAACCGTTGAAACCTTGAGCCTTCGAGGACGTTCTACCGTCGCTGAGGGGACGCGAGGTTGTGATGGTTATGTTGCGTTCCAGCGTTGTCGCGCTGGCCATGGTTGTCAGTATCGCCGCCGTCGATCCGATCAGGCAGGCGCTTTCCTTTGATGATGACTTGTCCCGTCGGGCCTACATGGCCTTTACGGCCGCTGACGCGCCGAGCGCGATTGAGGTCTATTCCGAGACCATCCGCCGCTATCCCGACAGCTATATGTCGTACTACCGCCGCGGTCTTACATATGCCCGCATAGGAGACCTTCAGGCCGCCCTCGCGGACCTTGACGCGGCCGTACGCATCGCGCCCAAGGTCCAGACCGCCAATGAACTCGGCCTCAGGGCCTGGAATTCACTGCTGCCGGAGACCCATGCGCTGAACATGGTGGTGCTGACGCGCGGCGCGCGAGCGGACATTCTGCATCAACTGAACCGGCCCGGTGACGCCATTACCGATCTCACGGCCGCCATTGCCCTCGACCCACGGCGCACAATGCTGTGGCACAGGCGCGGACTCCTGCACATGGAGAACGGAAACGCCGCGGCGGCTATCGCGGATTTCAACGCGCTCCTCGCGCGCCGGGAAAATACGGAATGGCGCTTTGCCCGCGGCATCAGTCACTTTGTGAACGGCGACCTCGCCGAGGCTGAAGCCGACTTCACTAAGATCGCCGCGAAAAACCCGAAGAATGGTCTTTACGCGCGCTGGCTGGCGAAAACCAAGAAAAAGCGCGGCATTCTCATCTGACGCGATGGGCCAGGATTAGCCCGCGCGCTCCACCAACTTCATCTTGATGTCCGCGATGGCCTTGGCGGGGTTGAGACCCTTGGGGCATGTCTGCGTGCAGTTCATGATGGTGTGGCAGCGATAGAGTCGGAACGGGTCCTCGAGATTGTCCAAACGCTCACCCGTGGCTTCATCGCGGCTGTCATTGATCCAGCGGGCCGCCTGAAGAAGAATCGCCGGCCCAAGATAACGATCGCCGTTCCACCAGTAGCTGGGGCAGCTGGTCGAGCAGCAGAAACACAGAATGCATTCCCACAGACCGTCGAGTTTTTCGCGCTCTTCCGGCGACTGAAGACGTTCGCCCGATGACGGCGGCAGCGTTTCGGTCTTCATCCAGGGCTCGATGGAGGCGTACTGGGCGTAGACGTGGGTGAGATCGGGAACGAGATCCTTCACCACCGGCATATGCGGCAGCGGATAGACCTTCACCGCGCCATTGCACTCGTCGATGGGCTTCAGACAGGCGAGCGTATTGCCGCCGTCGATGTTCATCGAGCATGAGCCGCAGATGCCTTCGCGGCAGGAGCGGCGCAGCGCGAGGGTCTGGTCGACTTCGTCCTTAATCTTGAGAAGTCCGTCGAGCACCATCGGCCCGCACGTGTCCATATCGACGTCGTAAGAGTCGATGCGCGGGGTCGCGTCCTTATCGGGGTCGTAGCGGTAGACGTCGAAGCGCTTGACGTTCTTCGCACCGGCGGGCGCGGGATAGTGCTTGCCCTTCTTGGGCTTCGAATTCTTGGGAAGCGAAAATTCAACCATGTGACTGTCCTTTCGCGGTCTTTTATTTGGTGCGTGGCCTTATCGGAAAAGCGGGTTCCACTTTTCCCGGCCCCGCACGGCCTAGTAGACGCGCGCCTTGGGCGGAATGTACTGAACTTCGTTGGTGAGCGTGTATTTGTGCACCGGACGGTAATCGAGCTTCACCTTCCACTGCTCGTCGACATAGGCGACCGTGTGCTTGGTCCAGTTGTCGTCGTCGCGGTTCGGGAAATCCTCGTGCGCGTGGGCGCCGCGGCTTTCGTGGCGGGCTTCGGCGCCGTGGATGGTCGCGAGCGCACACGTCATGAGGTTTTCGAGCTCGAGCGCTTCGATCAGGTCGGTGTTGAAGATCAGCGAGCGGTCGCTGACCTTGATGTCCTTCAAGGACCCAGCGACTTGCGCGAGCTTACTGATGCCGTCCTGCAGAGTCTTTGTCGTGCGGAACACGGCGGCATCGTTCTGCATGATGCGCTGCATGTTCTTGCGGATCTGCGCCGTCGTCATAGAACCGTTTGCATTGCGCAGGCGATCGAGGCGGGAGAGCGCTTTATCCGAAGCATCCTTCGGCAGAGGGCGGTGCGTCTCGCCCTTCTTCAACGTGTCGCGGCAGCGGAGCGCGGCGGCACGGCCGAAGACGACCAGATCGAGGAGCGAATTGGCGCCGAGACGGTTCGCGCCATGTACGGAGACGCAGGCCGCTTCGCCGATGGCCATCAGGCCTGGGATGATCGCTTCCGTATTGCCCGGCTCCGGCCGGATCACTTCGCCCATGTAGTTTGTGGGGATGCCGCCCATGTTGTAATGCACGGTCGGCAGAACCGGGATTGGCTGCTTGGTCGCATCGACGCCGGCAAAGACCTTCGCGGACTCGGTGATCCCCGGCAGGCGCTGATGCAGCACTTCGGCGCCCAGATGCTCGAGGTGCAAGAAGATGTGATCCTTCTCCGGACCCACGCCGCGGCCTTCGCGGATTTCCATGGTCATGGAACGGCTGACGACGTCGCGCGAGGCCAAGTCCTTGGCAGTCGGCGCATATCGTTCCATGAAACGCTCGCCGGCGGAGTTGGTGAGATAGCCGCCTTCGCCGCGTGAGCCTTCGGTGATCAGCACCCCCGCGCCGTAGACGCCGGTCGGATGGAACTGCACGAACTCCATGTCCTGGAGCGGCAAGCCGGCGCGCGCGGCCATGGCGTTGCCGTCGCCTGTGCAGGTGTGCGCGGAGGTGCAGGAGAAATAGGCGCGGCCGTATCCGCCCGTAGCGATCACGGTCCGATGGGCCTTGAAGCGGTGGATGGTGCCGGTGGCCATATCGATCGCGACGACGCCGCGGCAGCCGCTTTCATCCATCATGAGGTCGATGGAGAAGTATTCGATGAAGAATTCGGCTTTGTGCTTCAGGCTCTGCTGATAGAGCGTGTGGAGAATGGCGTGACCGGTGCGGTCGGCCGCGGCGCAGGCGCGCTGCACGGGCGCTTCGCCGAAGTTGCGCATATGGCCGCCGAACGGGCGCTGATAGATCTTACCTTCGGGCGTGCGCGAAAACGGCACACCGCTGTGTTCAAGCTCACGGATCGCGGGCACCGCCTCGCGGCACATGTATTCGATGGCGTCCTGGTCGCCGAGCCAGTCCGACCCCTTGACGGTGTCGTACATATGCCAGGCCCAATTGTCCTCGCCGATGTTACCGAGCGAAGCGGCGACGCCGCCTTGCGCTGCGACCGTATGGCTGCGCGTCGGAAAAACTTTCGTGATGCAGGCCGTCTTGAAACCCTGCTGCACCATGCCGAAGGTGGCGCGAAGACCCGCGCCGCCGGCGCCGACAACAACCACGTCGTATTCGTGATCAACGATGGTGAAGGCAGCCATGGCTCAGACTCTAAACGCGACGATCAAAACGGAAACGATGCTCAAGGCCGCAAGCGCGGTGCAGATGAGCTTGACGGCGATGACGGACGCGACGCGCAGACCATGCGAGGCGACATAGTCCTCAAGGACGACCTGCATGCCGGACTGGGCATGATGAAAGGTGACGCCGAGGAAGAGGACCATGGTGGTGGCGTTAAGCGGACTCTCGATCCAATGGGCGTATTCTTCGAAGCCGGACTGGCGAAGCTGAATGAGCGAGACCACGAACCAGACCGTGAGCGGAATAAGCGCGATGGAGGTCAGACGCTGCATCCACCAGTGATGCAGACCTTCTTTCGCCGAGCCGAGGCCGCGGGCGTGACCCAAAGGCGATCGGAGGCTGCGCGAACCGGAGTTGGAAGAACCCGACATCTCTCGCCTCCCTTAGAAATAAGCCACGAGCCAGGCGATGGCGGTCAGGATGACCGTGCCGGCGAGGACGAAGGTGTTGCTGGTCTTGGTCGCGGCAATGGAGAAGTTCTTGCCGACATCCCAGAGCAAATGGCGAAGGCCGTTGCAGAGGTGGAAGAACAGCGCGACGGAGAATCCGAAGAGGATGAACAAGCCGAAGGGCGAGCTGATGAAGTCGGCGAACACGTCGTAGCTCTCCTCGCCGTAGGCGGCGGCGGCAACCCACCAGGTCAGGAGCAAGGTCCCGAGCGTGAGCCCGATACCCGTGATGCGGTGGGTGATCGAGAGCCAGGCCGCCAAGGGCAGCCGGTAGATCTGAAGGTGCGGCGACAGCGGCCGGGCGGAAGACTTCGCGGCTTGGGTCATGGGAAGCGTCCGTTATATATAACGTGTTGATTAAGAACGATATTTTCGGGCTGAGGCCCTTCGTTTCGATCCCCGCCCTGTTTGTGTACTCACCTCACCTTATGAAGTCAACGAACGGTCAAGTGGATCGGGCGTGCGCACGCGTTCCGCGCGTGGCTGGCCTGCACCATTGAAACTACGCGCATTTCCGACCGGGGCCGTGCGCAACGGTTGTCGCACGCATGCAGGGCACAACCGCGCCCCAATAATGCCTCGGGTTGTGCCCCGGTTTTGACGCGATGGATGCGTTTACCTCATTGAACCCGTCGCGCTTCCGGAACGTGCGGCGGCGGGTGGACGGGATAATCCATACGACAACTGAAGGAGAGTTCCATGTTTAAGAAGTTTCTGATGGCCAGCGCGATCGCGGCTCTGATGGCCGCTCCGGCCAGTGCTCAGGTTCTCGGCGGCAGCGCGGGCGGCGCCCTTGGTGGCAGCGCCGGTGCGGCCGGTGGTCTTGGTGGCGGCCTCGGTAGTGGCCTCGGTGGCGACGTTGGCGCCGGCGGCTCGGCCGCGGGCCGCCTCGGCGGCCGCCTCGATGCGCCGGACGTGCGCGGTACGACCCGCTCGACGACGCGTGCGACCACGCGTGCGACCAATCGCGCCCGGGCGAAAGCTCAGGCGGAAGCCGAGGCCAATGTCGATGCGACAGGCCGCGCGGCCACTGGAGCCGCTGGTGTTGTCGAAGGCAATGCGCGCGGCGCGGCCAGCGTCACCGAAGGACATGTTCGCAGTGGCGCCAGCGTCACCGAGGGCCATGTCCGCAGCGGTGCCAGCGTGACTGAAGGGCATGTCCGCAGCGGCGCCAATGTTGCTGAAGGTCATGCACGCGCTGCGGCGAGCGGTGTCGGCGGTGAAGTGAATGGTGCGGCTGGCGCAGCGAGCGATGTCGATAGCTCTGTCGGTAGCAGCACTTCGTCCAGCTCCACGATCGAGACGGAAGCTTTGGCTCCGCCGGCGTCGGTGACGTCGACCACGTCCGGCAGCGCTACGACCTCGGGTGGCGTTTCGACCTCGCCGGGCGCGATCTCGGGCGGTGCCGGCGCGAGCGGCTCGCTCTCCAACTCGACCGGCGCTCGAATCAAAAAGTAATTTGCGTTGTTTGTTGTTCGTCCCTGCGTCCTCTTGATGTGCTTGTGCGTTTTATAGTGTGTGTTCGTTAGTTCGTTAGGTTCAGGCCATGACAAGTTTATATCTCGACGCTTTCGTTGTGTTCTCGTGTTTCCTAAGTGCGTTTGTGTGTTGTGCCTACTGGCCTCAGCCTGCCGAGTTGATCCATTTCCGCGACTAGTTTGTTCCTTGATGCGTTGCTAGAAGCCTTCCTCTCCCTCCCTGATTTGAACTTAAGGCCTGATCAGAAATGATCAGGCCTTATTTTTTAGGAGAGCGAAGCTATCGCTTCAGCTTGAGCCAACACGCGCTCGGCTTCGCGCACGTGGAGAAATTCCACTAAACGTCCATCCACCACCACGACGGCCTTTCCGTCGGCCGCGGCGGCGCGGTGAGCCTCGGCGATCTTGCGCGCGCGGGTGACGTCGTCGGCCGAGGGTGCATAGGCGATATTGGCGCCGGCAATCTGCTTGGGATGGATGAGCGAGCGGCCGTCGAAGCCGAGCGCGCGGCTCTGCCGGCAGGATTCAATGAAGCCGGCCTCGTCATCGAGGTCGATATGCACCCCGTCAATGACCGCGAGCCCGTGCGCACGCGCCGCAAGAACGCAGGTCTGAAGCGCCATCCTCATGGGCGCACGGTCGGCGGGATGCGAGCAACGCAGCTCCTTGGCGAGATCGTTGGTGCCGACCACAACGCCCGCGAGCGGCGCACCAAAGGCCGCGATCTCGCGCGCATAGAGAATCGAGCGCGCCGTCTCCATCATGGCCCAGAGTTGTATCGACGCGTGCGACATGAGCGCGCCGGCAGCCACACGGAGATCGTCGGGCGACGAGACCTTGGGCACGAGAATGGCGGGAGACCTTGCCTCGGCAAGTGCGGCAAGATCGTCCTTTGCCCATGGGGTATCGAGCGCATTCACACGCACGATCACTTCGCGGTTCTCAAAACCGCCGGCGCGGATGAGAGCGACGGCTGTTTCGCGCGCAGCCGGCTTGGCTTCGGGAAGCACAGCGTCCTCGAGATCGACAATGAAGCCGTCGGCCGGCAAGGTACGCGCCTTTTCCAGCGCGCGGGCATTGGACGCGGGCACATAAAGAAGGCTGCGGCGGGGGCGGGCGGCGGTGTTACTCATCGCGGATCCTCTTCGTGGCACGGGCGGCTACGAAACGTGCATACACTCCCGATATACGTGCAGAAAGCCCTCAAACTTGATGGGGCCAGGCAAAAACTGTATGTAGGCCCATCCTTTCACTGTGAAGAGCACGTATCCAACGCATGACTTTCGCGCTGTTCGACTTTGCCTTCGTGCGCGGCCTGGCCGCCGGCTTCGCGCTGGCCGCTCCCATCGGGCCCGTCGCCCTGCTGTGTATCCGTCGTGCGCTGGCGCGCGGGCGGCTTCAGGGTTTCGCCGCGGGCCTCGGCGCCGCGGTGGCGGACATGATGTTCGGCGCCATCGCCGGGCTCAGCCTTACCATCATCAGCACCTTTATCATCGCCCATGAGGTCGCCATCGGCCTGATCGGCGGCATCATCGTTCTCGCCGTCGGCCTGGTCACGTACCGCGCTCCGGTGTTGATGGCTGACGGACACTTGAGCGTTCAAAGCCTCAGGCGCGACTTCGCGGCGGCCTTCAGCATGGCGATCATTAACCCGGCGACGATGTTCGCCGCCCTTGGCGTGTTCGCGGCCTTTGGCCCGGCCTATGGAAACGCAAGCCCCGGAGATGGTCTTCTCCTTGTCGCGGGCGTGTTCGGTGGGTCGGCGGCGTGGTGGCTCATTCTGGCCGGCACCGCCGGGACTTGGCACGGCAGCGTGCTGGAGCGCGGCCTCAAGCGTCTCAACCGCTTCTCGGGCGGGATCATGGCGCTATCGGGAATCGCCGTCTTGACCCTCGCACTGGCGCGAGCTTTCGCGGGTTAGAGCTCCCATCGCACCGATAGAGGCGCACCGCTTCGAGTCCGACGCCTGCTGCATTATGCGGCGGCTTTTCGGCCGAATTTAATGACCCAGCGCCTTGCTCCAAAAACGACAATCCAGGCGCAGAAGAGAATTTCCGCGAAGCGGCCCACGCTCAGCACCCGATTGAGCAAACTCGAAGTGTAGTTTTCGAGCAGAAGGAAGCCGAAGCAATCGAACACGTAGTCAACGCCTCTGGCGATCAGCAGCGCTCCCAAAGTGACGGGCAGAAAGCCGCTGCGAATGACGAGATAGCCAAGCGGCAGGAGCCACAGTCCCCAGAAAACGAACAGCAGTTTCAGACCATTGAGGTAAGACGCGCGGGCCGAGGTAATCACCGCATCAGCTTGCTCCGGCGTCAGGGCCGATGTTTTGAAGTCAACAATGGCCCTCAACACCTCAAAGTGATGTGCAATATTCGCGAATCCCAAGGGAACGCTGCTGGCGGCGAACGCCGTCATTAGGATCGCCGCCTTATTGTCGATGGCCCAGAGAACGCGGCACAGGGCGAAAGGCAGAATAAGGAAAGCGGTCTGGCAGATGATTTCGGCGGCGATCCCGAACCGAAACAGAGCCTCGCCGCGCACCATCACGTCGAGCGCGCTCGCGCCTGTCCCTACGATCGACAATTGCCCTGGGACGTAGCCGAGCGAGAAAATACCAGCCACGACCACGGCGAGGTAAACTAAGCCGGCGACGCGAGCGTCGTCATGCAATTCGGACCGAAAGCGCGGCTCGAGGACGGAAATGGCAATTCCATGGTCAAGTGGGAAATAGAAACTATCGCACCTGCTGTGGGCGGGCAATGACCCGGGGCCGCGCCCTTCGACGTGATCGCCGGAAGCGGCGCTAGTGTGGCGGATTTGAAGTTCCTACGACTTCGCGGCGGACTCGATTAGGAACTTCAAATCCATTAAGCCACACTAGATTCAATAGGTTCTAGTGTCGCTCATGATTCCAAAGTTCGCACTGACGCTTGCGGCATGATCTTGCGAACTTTGGAATCGCGACACTAGGTCAGGAAACCTTCAAATATTCCTTCGCCAGCACTTCGGCGATCTGCACGGCGTTCAGCGCAGCACCTTTGCGCAGGTTGTCCGACACGCACCAGAACGAAAGTCCGTTCTCGACGCTCATGTCCTTGCGGATGCGCGAGATGAAGACGGCGTCTTCGCCGGCCGCTTCGGCAGGTGTGACATAACCTTCATCGACACGGCGATCGATGACCGAGATGCCCGGAGCCTTCGAGAGGACTTCGCGCGCCTCGCGGTCGGTGATCGGGCGTTCGCATTCGATATTCACGTACTCGGCGTGACCAATGAAGGTGGCCACACGTGCGCAGTTGGCGTGCACCTTGATTTCGGGATCGAGAATCTTGCGGGTCTCGACCACCATCTTCCATTCCTCCTTGGTCTCGCCGCCATCCATGAAGATGTCGATATGCGGGATGACGTTGAAGGCGATCTGTTTGGTGAACAGCGACTTGGTTTGCGCGACCGCCTGGTTGGCGTAGATGCCCTTTGTTTGATTGAAAAGCTCGTCCATCGCGTCCTTCCCCTTGCCGGAGGTGGACTGATAGGTGGAGACAACGACGCGCTTGATCTTGAAGACGTCATGCAGCGGCTTCAGGGCCATGACCATCTGGATGGTCGAACAGTTGGGATTGGCGATGATGCCCTTCTTCTTGTAGCGCGCGATGGCTTCCGGGTTCACCTCCGGCACCACCAACGGCACGTCGGGGTCCATGCGGAAGTGCGAGGTATTGTCGATAACCACGCAGCCGGCGGCGGCTGCACGCGGGCTATGCACGGCCGAAATCTTGGCGCCGGGCGACGAAAGCGCGATGTGCACACCCTTGAAGTCGAAGGTGGCGAGGTCTTGGATCTTGAGCAGCTCGTCTTCCCCGAAGGAGACCTCGCGGCCGACAGACCGCTCGGAGGCGAGCGCGATCACTTTGGAGACGGGAAATTGGCGGTCGTAGAGTGTGTTGAGCATCTCGCGGCCCACGTTTCCGGTGGCGCCAATGACCGCAACGACATAGCCGGGGCGACGGGCGGGCGGGCGGGCGTCATCGGGCATCGTTTGGTCCGTTCTTTAAAAAAAGGCCCGCTTCCAGGGCCCAAAAAGGTGCGGCAAACTACGCTCCCCGGTACGTGAAAGCAAGATTGAGGGACCATGGCGCCAGCGCCCCGAATCACGACTTACGCCGAGTTTTGGCCCTTCTATTTGCGCGAGCATGCGAAGCCGCTGACCCGCGGACTGCACTATGTCGGCACCACCCTCGCGATCACCTGTTTGGTCTATGCGGCGTTCGCTGGCGGCTGGGCCTGGCTCGCCGTTCCTCTCGCGGGCTACGGCTTTGCCTGGGTCGCGCACATGGCGGTCGAGCACAATCGGCCGGCGACCTTCACTTATCCGACCTGGTCGCTGATCAGCGACTTCAGGATGTACGGATTGTGGATCACGGGCGGGCTTGGCCCGCACCTGACACGCGCCGGAGTTTCCTCCAGAGCCTAGCCGTCGAAGCGCGCTGCGCCGACGTCGCTGCAAAAAAAATGCCCCGCCGAAGCGGGGCATTCTGTAACGACCTGCCTCTAGAGCAGCGTTACGCTTTCTCGCTTTCGGCAGCGCCTTCGCCGCCGCCCAGCGATTCTTCGGCGATACGGGCCGCACGGCCGCGGCGGTCGCGCAGGTAATAAAGCTTCGCCCGGCGGACGCGGCCCTTACGGACCACTTCGACCTTATCGACGATGGGCGCGAACAGCGGGAACACGCGCTCGACACCTTCGCCGAAGGAAATTTTGCGCACGGTGAACGAGGAGTTCACGCCGGCGTTTCGGCGCGCGATGCAAACGCCTTCATAAGCTTGCACGCGTTCGCGCTGGCCTTCGGTAACTTTCACGTGGACGCGGAGCGTGTCGCCCGGACCGAATTCCGGGATCGTGCGCTTGGCCTTCATTTCGGCCATGTAGTCTTGTTCGAGCTGTTGCAGCGTATTCATCGTCATATTCCTTTTGGGCTTCGTTATCTTTTTGGTCTTGGTTAGATCCGTTTTCGGATCGGTTACGTCTTCGTCTTGTCTTTCACCGCGTACCGCGCCCACATATCGGGCCTTCGTTCGCGCGTAATCTCTTCCGCCTGGGCCCGCCGCCATGCCTGCACTTTGGCATGATGGCCGGACTTCAATACCTCGGGCACTTCTCGCCCATTCCACGGGTCGGGCCGCGTATAATGCGGATACTCCAAAAGACCCGTTTCGAAACTCTCGTCTTCCAAACTCGCGACCTTGCCCACAACACCGGGCAGAAGCCGGACTACCGCGTCGAGCAGCGCCAAGGCCGCCGGCTCGCCGCCTGACAGGATGAAGTCGCCGAGGCTGACTTCTTCCACGCCGCGGGCTTCAAGAAGGCGCTGATCGACACCTTCGTAACGCCCGCAAATCAACGTCGCCCCGGGACCCGCCGCCAATCTGCGCACGAAGGGCTGATCCATCAGCCGCCCGCGCGGGGTGAGATATATCAGCGGCGTCTCCTCGACATGGGACGCGCCAATGGCCGCATCCAGCACGTCGGGGCGTAACACCATCCCGGCCCCGCCCCCGAAGGGGCTATCGTCGACGGTGCGGTGTTTATCGCGCGCGAAGGTGCGAATGTCCACCGATTCCAACGACCACAGACCGTCCGCTAAAGCCTTACCCGCCAACGAAAATCCCAGCGGGCCCGGAAACATTTCCGGGAACAGGGTCAAGACCACGGCGCGAAAGGCAGGGCTATTGTCCATGCTTTACGTCCGTCTCGTCCTTTTCCCCGCCCTCGTCCGACTCGCCGCCAAGGAGGCCTGGGATGGGACGAACTACCACCTTGCCGCCCGCGACGTCGAGCGTCTCGACCGCTTCCGATGTCAGCGGAATCAGGACGGAGCTTCGTCCCTCGCCCACTTCCATCATGTCACCGCCGCCGAAGTTGTGAAGGGCGCTCACGCGGCCCAGCACTTCTCCGCTCGTCAGCCTCACCTCCGCGCCGATCAGATCGGCGTGGTAGAAAGAGCCGTCCGCCGCCGCAGGAAGAGCGCTTCGCTCGACAAAGAGCTCGGTTCCCTTCAACGCCTCAGCTCCGTTGCGGTCCGCGATACCCGCGAGCTTCGCGATCACCACACCTTGGGCCGCACCGACGACGGTGACTTTGAACGACCGCCCGTCGCTTGCCGTCACAGGCCCGTATGAGCCGACGTCGGCTGGATCTTCCGTGAAGCTCTTGATCCGCACTTCGCCGCGCAAACCTTTCGCGCCAACGATGACGCCGAGACACACGCGTGCGGACCGCTCCAAGGCAGATCCTACCAACCAGAGGGCCGTCGTGCTTAAGCCTGCGCTTCGCCGCTGGCCGCCGCTTCCGCCGCAGCCTTCGCCGCTTCTTCAGCCGCCTTCAGACGTTCCTGGGCTTTCGCACGCGGCTTGTCCTTCTTGGTCTGCTCATTGACCGTCGGGGCCTGAGCAAGACCGATCTTGGAGAACAGACGCGCGACGCGGTCGGTGGGCAGAGCGCCGACGCTGATCCAATGCTTGATCCGGTCTTCCTTCACCACCAAGCGCTCCTTGTGATCGTGCGGAACGCGCGGATTGTAAGTGCCGACCTTCTCGATGAAGCGACCATCGCGCGGGCTGCGCGTGTCGGCGACAACGAGGCGGTAGGCGGCTTGCTTCTTCGCGCCGGCGCGCGACAGTCTGATCTTGAGCGACATTGAAAAGTCTCCTTCTGTGATTTCGTAAATTGGTTATCGTTTGCCAAAGGGAAATCCGCCGGGGCGAGGCATGCCACCGCCGGGTAATTTGCCAAGTCCACCGCCGAGCCCGCCCGGCATTCCGCCGCCGCCCATGAGCGCACCGAGGGCGCCAAGACCGCCCATCTTCTTCATGCGCTTCATTACGGTTTCCATCTGCTGATGCTGCTTGAGCAGCTTGTTCACATCCGGAACCGAGGTGCCCGAACCCGCGGCGATGCGTACTTTGCGCGAGGCCTTGATAAGGTCCGGATTGCGGCGCTCTTTCGGCGTCATGGATTGAATGATCGCCTCGAGGCGCTTGAATTGCTTCGGATCGAGATCGGCGCTCTTGATCTGCTTCATCGCCTGGCCGAGGCCGGGGATGAGCCCGAGCAGGCCTTTCATGTCGCCCATGCGCTGGATCTGCTGCAATTGGGTGAGCATGTCGTTGAGGTCGAACTTGCCCTCTTGCATGCGCTGGGCGAGCTTCTCGGCCTTCTCCTGGTCGATGGTGGTGATCGCCTTCTCGACCAGGCTGACCACGTCGCCCATGCCGAGGATGCGGCCGGCAATGCGTTCGGGATTGAAGGTATCGAGCGCGTCGACTTTTTCGCCGACGCCGATGAGCTTGATGGGTCGGCCAGTGACCGCGCGCATGGAAAGCGCCGCACCGCCGCGCGCGTCGCCATCGACACGGGTGAGCACGATGCCGGTGATGCCGACCTTCTCATTAAACGACTGCGCCGTGACGACCGCGTCTTGACCGATCATGGCGTCGGTGACGAGCAGCGTCTCATGGGGTTTCACGACGTCGCGCACGGCCGTGACTTCGGCCATCATCGCTTCGTCGATGGTGAGGCGGCCGGCGGTGTCGAAAATCACGACATCAAATCCGCCATTGCGCGCCTCGGTGAGACCGCGGCGCGCGATGTCGAGGGGCTGCTGGCCCGCGACGATCGGCAACGTAACGACATTCACCTGCTTACCGAGAATCGCAAGCTGATCCTGAGCCGCCGGGCGGTAGACGTCCAAGCTCACCATCAGCACGCGCTTCTTGGCGAGGTTTTGGAGACGGTTCGCGATCTTGGCGGTGGTCGTGGTCTTACCTGAGCCCTGCAGACCAACCATCAGCACCGGAACGGGGGACGGCGCCGCGAGCGATATGTCGCCTTGCGCATCCTTGCCGCCGAGCATTTCGACGAGTTCGTCGTGAACGATCTTCACGACCATCTGGCCCGGCGTGACCGACTTCACGACCGCTTCGCCGACGGCCTTCTCGCTCACCTTGGCGATGAAGTCCTTCACCACCGGGAGCGCGACGTCGGCTTCAAGCAACGCGATGCGCACTTCGCGCATGGCGTTCGCGACATCGGCCTCGGACAGCGCACCACGGCCGGTGAGCTTTCCCAGGACTGCGCTTAGCTTGTCGGTCAGCGTATCGAACATCAGCATTCCAAAAGCAGTTTCGCGCCCGTGCGCGTTATCGCGGACGGACGGCCCCTGAGGGGTAGCGAAAACCCGAGTTTTCTGGGTTCAGCGGCGGTGGTGTAGCCGCAGGGCCCGGACGAGTCAAGGAACTGAGGCGTTATCGAACAATATCAATGAGTTGAGCCGCGCCGCAGGAGCAAATAACCGACGATCCCGGAGACCAAGGAGCCCCCCAGGACGCCGATTTTGAGTTCGACACTATAAAGAGGCGGCGTGAAAGCCAGGGAGCCGATGAAGAGGCTCATGGTGAAGCCCACCCCGGTCAGCACCACGACGCCATAAAACTGGAGGGGCGTGGCGTCCGCGGGAAGGCGCACCCAGCCCGCGCGGCGCGCCAACGTAACCGCGGCGAGGACCCCCGCCTGTTTTCCGAAGAAGAGTCCCAGCGCGATGCCGAGCGTCACGGGGTGAAGGAGCGCCCCGCGCGTGACGTCGGCGAGCGCCACGCCGGCGTTGGCGAAAGCGAACAGCGGGAGGATGAAGAAGGTCACGTAAGGATGCACCGCATGTTCGAGGCGGGTGAGAGGTGAGGCTCCGCTCGCGTCGGCCGACGCAGGCACCGCGAGTGCGGTGATGACGCCGGCCATGGTGGCGTGAATGCCCGATTTCAGGACGCAGACCCAGAGGAGAAGTCCGACCGCGAGGTAGATCCAAATCGCGCGAATCCCCAAGCGATTCAGCAAAAAAAGCGCTGCGATACAGATCGAAGCGGCGATCAGCGCGGGACCCGAGAGATGCTCGGTGTAAAACACGGCAATGATCGCGATGGCGCCGAGGTCGTCGATGATCGCAAGGGCCGCGAGGAAAATCTTGAGCGATACCGGGACCCGCGGTCCGAGGAGCGCGAGAATCCCGAGGGCGAATGCGATGTCGGTGGCGGTCGGGATGGCCCAGCCGCGAAGGTCGGTGAGCGAGGCGTGATTGATCGCAACGTAAATCAGCGCGGGGCCGATCATGCCGCCGGCCGCCGCGATCACAGGGAGCGCCGCGCTCGCGCGGTTCGAGAGTTCGCCGGCGACGATCTCGCGCTTGATCTCGAGTCCCACCAGCAGAAAAAACACGGCCATCAGACCGTCGTTGATCCAAAGGAGAACAGGTTTTTCCAGAAGCGCCGGCGCGATGCCGATGGCCAGGGGATGGGCCAGGATGGTGGCATAGACGCCGGCGAGTCCCGTGTTGGCGACGACGAGCGCGGCCGCGGCGGCGGCCATCAAGAGGATGCCGGCCGTAGCCTCCGCCCGCAGGAAGGCCGCGATATCTGAAAGCGCCTTTATTATCAGCCCCTTATTGCATGATCCTTGGCCGGTCCCTGGACAGGCCGGACCCCCGCACCTATAACCCGCCCATGCCCCTCGCCCAACCTCAATCGGCCGGTCTTGGCTTTCGTAAGATGCATGGCCTCGGGAACGACTTCGTCGTCCTGGACGGCCGGCGCGCACCGGTACGGTTTACCCCGGAATCCGCGAGCGCCATCGCCAACAGGCGTACGGGCGTGGGCTGCGATCAGATTCTCATTCTCGAGCCTCCACGCAACGGCGGTGACGCGTTCATCGCGATCCGCAATTCCGACGGCGGCCAAGTCCCGAGCTGCGGCAACGGCATGCGCGCCGTCGCGCGCGTCCTGTTCGAAGAGACGGGCAAGGATCAGCTGACCTTCGAAACCCTGGCCGGTCCGGTGATTGCCTCACGCGCCGCCAACGGACAGTTCGCCGTGGACATGGGACCGGCGCGGACCGCGTGGCGGGACATTCCGCTCGCTCAGGAGAAGGACACGCTGCATCTCGGTATCGGCGAAGGACTGCTGCAGGACCCAGTCGGCGTGAACATGGGCAATCCACATGCGGTGTTCTTCGTGAAGGACGTGAGCGCGATCGATCTCACCGCCGTCGGACCCAAGATCGAGCATCATCCGTTGTTCCCCGAGCGGGTCAATGTAGAGGCGGTGCAAGTGATCGACCGCGGCCGACTGCGGATGCGCGTGTGGGAACGCGGTGCGGGAATCACCCTCGCCTGCGGCACCGGCGCATGCGCAACCGTGGTCGCGGCCGCGCGGCGCGGCCTTGCGGACCGCACCGCCGTCGTCACCCTCGATGGCGGCGATTTGTATATTTCCTGGCGCGACGACGGGCATGTCGTCATGACGGGCCCGGCAGAGGAAAGTTTCCGCGGCACGCTGGATGCGCATCTCTCGCAAGGTCTCGTGTCATGACCGCGGCGCCGCGCGTTGTGAGTATGGGCTGCCGCCTCAATACCTATGAAGGCGAGGTCATGCGGGCGCACGCAAGAGACGCCGGGCTTAGCGATGCCATCATCGTCAACACTTGCGCGGTGACCAAGGAGGCGGAGCGCCAGGGCCTGCAAACCCTACGCAAGCTGCGCCGCGAAAACCCCGGCGCGCATATCATCGCGACGGGATGTGCCGTGCAGCTCGACCCCGGCCGCTACGCGAAGATGCCGGAAGTCGACCGCGTGCTCGGCAACGAACACAAAATGAAGGCCGAAAGCTTCCACGTCGATGTGAGCGAAAAGGTTCGGGTCAGCGACATCATGACTGTGCGGGAGACCGCGGAGCACCTGGTGGAAGGCTTCGACGGGCGCACACGCGCCTTCGTACAAGTCCAACAAGGCTGCGACCATCGCTGCACGTTCTGCATCATCCCTTTCGCCCGCGGCAATAATCGCAGCGTGCCGATGGGGCGGATCGTCGAAGAGGTGCGCGGGCTGGTGGCGGGCGGCTACCAGGAGATCGTCATCACCGGCGTCGACATCACCGGCTACGGTGGCGACCTTCCGGGAACACCGAGCCTGGGACAGATGGTGCGCCGACTGCTGATGGCTGTACCCGAACTTCCGCGCCTGCGGCTCTCGTCGCTCGATCCCGCCGAAGCCGACGAAGATCTCTTCCGCCTCATGGCCGACGAACCAAGGCTCATGCCGCACTTCCATATCTCCGCTCAGGCGGGAGACGATATGATCCTGAAGCGGATGAAGCGGCGGCACGCGCGGGCCGACATCGTTGCGTTCTGTGATCGGGTACGAATGTTGCGGCCGGACGCCGTGTTCGGCGCGGACTTGATCGCCGGCTTTCCGACCGAGGACGAGGCGATGTTCGAGAACACGCTGGCGCTCGTCGACGATGCCGACCTTTCGTTGCTTCACGTCTTCCCCTACTCGATCCGACCCGGTACCCCTGCGGCCCGCATGCCACAAGTGAACGGCGCGGCCATCAAGGAACGAGCAGCGCGCCTTCGGGCTAAGGGTGCGAAGGCGCTTACACGCTCGCTGGGTCGTCACGTCGGCAAGCGCGTGAACGTCCTCATGGAAAAGGACGGCCGAGGCCATAGCGAACACTATCTGCCGGTTGAAATCGCGTCCGCGGCGCCGGGACGTATCATCAGCGCCGCAATCGTCGGCGCCACGGCTACACATCTCACCGGCGTATTTTAATGTCCCTGCGCGACATGCTGCCGGGGGGCAAGACCTCGGAAGAAGTTCATCAGCAGTATCAAGGTGAGTGGTCGCTCAAACTGAGCGAGGGCCTCGCCAAGTCGTCGAGCCGGATTGTCACGGGCATCGGTGAGATTCTCACCAAGAGGAAGTTGGACGACTCGGCTCTGGCAGAGCTGGAAGATCTTCTGATTACTGCCGATCTCGGCACGGCAACCGCTGGAAAGCTCACGCAGGCGCTGGCCAAAACGCGGTTCGGGAAAGACATCACCCCGGAAGAAGTACGGGAAGCCTTCGCCGCGGATATCCGGAGGATCCTGGAACCTGTCGCACGTCCGCTGGTGATCGATCCGGACCACAAGCCCTTCGTGGTTCTGGTGGTCGGCGTCAACGGCGCCGGCAAGACCACGACCATCGGCAAAATCGCCCATCAGCTCAAGAACGCGGGCGTGAAAGTTTCGATGGCTGCGGGCGATACCTTCCGCGCCGCCGCAGTGGAGCAGCTCAAAGTTTGGGGCGCACGCGCCGTAGCACCGGTGTTTTCCAAGGACGCCGGCGCCGATGCGGCCGGACTTGCGTTCGAGGCCTTTATAGAGGCGAAGAAGCGCGGCGACGACGTGCTTTTGATCGACACTGCGGGACGCCTTCAGAATAGAGATGCCCTGATGGCCGAATTGCAAAAGATCGTACGCGCCATCAACAAAGTCGAACCGACAGCCCCGCATGCCACGCTTCTGGTCTTGGACGCCACGGTCGGCCAGAACGCGCACGCTCAGGTCGAGGTCTTCAAGAGCATGACCGGCGTCACCGGCCTGGTGCTCACCAAATTGGACGGCACGGCAAAGGGCGGGGTGGTCGTGGCGCTGGCCGAGAAGTTCGGCCTGCCCGTTCACTACGTGGGCGTCGGCGAGGGCGCGGGCGATCTCCGGCCGTTCACGTCGCACGCATTCGCGCGCAGTCTCATGGGATTGAACCCGGACCTGACGTGAGCGTAGGCGATCACCACATTCCGATGGGCGGTGGCCGAGTGTACGCGCGCGAGTGGCAGCCGGACGGGCCCGCGTCCGCTCCACCCATCGTCCTCCTGCACGACTCCCTCGGATGCATCACGCTGTGGCGTGACTTCCCGGCGGAGCTCAGCGCGCGGACAGGGCGGCGCGTCATCGCCTACGACCGTCTGGGTTTCGGCCAGTCGGACGCGTTTCCGGGGCGCCTGCCGCTCAAGTTTATATATACGGAGTGCAGCACTTCGCTGCCGCCTCTCCTAGCGGCGCTGAACATCGAAGAATTTGTCCTTTTCGGCCATAGCGTCGGTGGCGGCATGTCCACCGCGGGCGCCGCGGACTTCGGCGCGCGCTGCAAAGGCCTGATCAGCGAATCCGCGCAAATCTTCCGCGAGGAACGGACCTTTGAGGGAATTCGCGCGGCGCAGCCAAATCTGGTGCCCGGCAGCCCGCAGCGCGAGCGCTTGAAGAAATATCACGGTGAGAAAACCGATTGGGTCCTTTCGTCGTGGATCGACAACTGGCTCGACCCAGCGTTCGTGCTCGACCTGACGAGCCACATGAAAAGGATTCGATGTCCGGTGCTCGCCCTTTACGGCGACCTGGACGAATTCGGAAGCACGGGTCAGGCGAAGTACCTTTGCGACCACGTCGCCGGCTCTGCGAAACTTCATCTGATGAAGGCGTGCGGCCATGTGCCGCACCGGGACCGGCCGGGCGAAATCCTCGATACCGTCGCAAATTTTCTAGGTTAGATTCATAGATGTGGTCGCGTTTTCTACGACGAACCGCGCCGGCGAAGGCCGGCATCTAAAAAGAAGCGCGCTTTCGCGCGCGGGCACTTCGTCGGAAAACGCTCTAGAGCGCGAGCCCGTCCAGCCACTCGCCGAAACACAGTCGCGCTTGTTTCTCGAGCGCCGCCGCATAGCGTTTGGAATCGGCGCGGAGCGTTTTCACGTGGGCCCCTTGCGTGGCGGCAATTTCCACGGCGTGACCGACGTACCACTTCTCGAGGTCGTGCTCCAACACCTCGGGATGGCACTGGAAGCCAAGGGTGTTCTTGCCCCAGCCGAAGATCTGGTGGAAGCAAACGCCGGTGCCCGCGAGCAGAGTTGCATCCTTCGGCAGGTCGAACGTATCGCCATGCCAATGGAACATGAAGGTCCCCTCGGGTCCTAAGTGACGCACGGGAGACTTGTAGCCGGCGGCCGACAGGATCAAAGGTGACCAGCCGATTTCCTTTTCGCGGTTTGGATAGACCCGCGCCCCCAAGGCGCCCGCAATGAGCTGTGCCCCCAGGCAGATGCCGAGCGTAGGTTTGTCGGCCTTGAGCCGCTGCTCGAGCGCGGCCAATTCAAACTTCAGGAAAGGATAGAGATCGTCCTCGTAGACGCCGATGGGCCCGCCGAGAACCACAAGGAGGTCCGGGCTCAAGGGATCGAACGCGGTCCAATCTGCGACGGGCGCCTCGATGTAGGTGACGCTCCACCCACGCGCGGCGAACAGCTCAGCCAAGACGCCGAGATCCTCGAAGGCGACGTGCCGGATGACGGTAACATTCACGCCGTCTTGCTTGCGCGCGCGCGGCATCGCGGAATCCTCTTAAGCTTTAAGCGACTTCTTCGACTGCGCCGTGGCAGTGTTTGTACTTCTTGCCGGAGCCGCAGGGACAGCTTTCGTTACGCGCGACCTTGCCCCAGGTGGAGGGATCGTTGGGATCGCGCTGTTCAGGCCGAACGCGAGGCAACATCCGTTGGGCGTCTATGGCCGAGGGTAACGGAGCAATGGACCCAACTATCGGCTGGACCTGTTCCTTGATCTCCTGAACCTGTCGCGGAGCGCGGGTTTCGAGATCCTCCGGCGGCGGCGCCACACGCAGTTCGACGCGCGACAATATACCGGTGACGCGCTCGCGCAGGCCCGAAAGGAGCAGGTTGAACATTTCGAACGCTTCGCGCTGGTACTCAAGCAATGGCTGCTTTTGGCCGTAAGCCCGGAGGTTCACGCTCTGGCGCAGCATGTCGAGCTGCGCGAGATGGTCGCGCCAAGCCTGGTCGATCATCTGCAACACAAGGCTCTTTTCCACCCGGCGCATGATGTCGGGGCCGATGGCGGCCACTTTCGAGTTGAACCCGCCGTCGGAGGCCTCGGTGATGCGTTCGCGGATTTCCTCTTCCGCAATGCCTTCCTCGGCCGCCCATTCCTTGACCGGCAGATCGAGGTTCAGGAGGCGCAAGCTTTCTTCGTGAAGGCCCGGCCAGTCCCATGACTCGTGCATCTGCCCGGGAGGAATGAACTTCGTCACCAGGTCATCGATCACGTCGTGGCGCATGTCGTTGACGAGCTCGGAGAGATCTTCCGAGCGCATCATGTCCTTGCGCTGCTCGAAGATCACGCGGCGCTGGTCGTTCATCACGTCGTCGTACTGGAGCAGATTCTTGCGGATATCGAAGTTGCGTGCTTCGACTTTCTGCTGCGCCTTCTCGATCGCCTTGTTGATCCAGGGATGGATGATGGCTTCGCCGGGCTGCAGACCAAGGCGCTGCAGCATGGAGTCCATGCGCTCGGAGCCGAAAATGCGCATGAGATCGTCCTGCAACGACAGGAAGAACTTCGATGCGCCGGGATCGCCCTGACGACCGGCGCGGCCGCGGAGCTGATTGTCGATACGCCGGCTTTCGTGGCGTTCCGTACCGATGATGTACAAGCCACCGGCCGCAAGCGCGACCTTCTTCTTTTCCGCGACGTCGGCGCGGATGGCGTCCTTCTCCTCGTCTGAGAGCGGACGGCCGAGGCGCAATTCTTCCTCGCGGATACAGTATTCGACGTTGCCGCCGAGCTGAATGTCGGTGCCGCGGCCGGCCATGTTGGTGGCGATGGTCACCGAACCCGGCACGCCCGCTTGCGCGATGATGAAGGCTTCCTGCTCGTGGTACTTCGCGTTCAAGACCTGCGGCTTGAGGTCCTTTTTCTTGCGCAGGATGGTCGCAAGCGTTTCGGATTTCTCAATGGAAACGGTGCCCACGAGGACCGGCTGCTGGCGCGCCATGCACTCTTCCACCAGAGTCACGATGGCGTCGTACTTCTCCTCCGCTGTGCGATAGATCTCGTCGTGTTCGTCCTTACGAGCGCGCGGCATGTTGGGCGGCACGTCCACGACTTCGAGGCCGTAGATCTGCCCGAACTCCTCTTCTTCCGTCATGGCCGTACCGGTCATGCCACCGAGCTTGGGGTACATGCGGAAGTAATTCTGGAAGGTGATGCTGGCGAGCGTCTGGTTTTCGTTTTGAACCGTCACGCGCTCTTTGGCTTCGATGGCCTGGTGCAGGCCGTCGGAAAGCCTGCGGCCTTCCATGACGCGGCCGGTGAACTCGTCGATGAGATGGACCTTGTCGTCGCGCACGAGATAGTCGACGTCGCGCTTGAACATATGGTGCGCGCGCAGCGCCTGATTCATGTGGTGAACCAGCGCCACGTTGTGGAGGTCGTAAAGGTCGCCTTCGTTGAGGATGCCCTTCTCGCGCAGAAGATTCTCGGCAAATAGGCTTCCGGCATCGGTGAAGGTGATGGAACGCTGCTTCTCGTCCTTCTCGAAATGCTCGGGCTTTAGCTCCGGGATGATGGTGTTCACCCGGTCGTAGAGATCGGTGCGGTCCTGCGACGGCCCTGAAATGATGAGCGGCGTGCGTGCTTCATCGATGAGGATCGAGTCCACTTCGTCGACGATGGCGTAGTTGAAGTCGCGATGGACCATCTCTTCCATGCTGTACTTCATGTTGTCGCGCAGATAGTCGAAGCCAAGCTCGTTATTGGTCGAGTAAGTGACGTCGCAAGCGTAGGCCGCGCGGCGCTCGGCGTCGGTGAGATTGTGCTGGATGCAGCCGACGGTAAGGCCGAGGAAGCGGTAGATCTGGCCCATCCATTCGGCGTCGCGCTTGGCGAGGTAGTCGTTGACGGTGACGACGTGCACGCCCTTGCCCGAGAGGGCGTTCAAGTAGACGGGCAAGGTGGCGACCAGGGTCTTGCCTTCGCCGGTGCCCATCTCGGCGATCATGGCGCGGTTCAAGACCATACCGCCGACGAGCTGCACGTCGAAGTGGCGCTGCTTCAGGGTCCGCTTCGCGGCTTCGCGCACGGTGGCAAAAGCGTCCACCAGGATATCGTCGAGAGTCTCGCCCGCAGCCAACCGGCCCTGGAGCCAGGCCGTGCGCGCCCGGACGCCCGCGTCGTCCAGGGCGGCGACTTCGGCCTCCTTGGCGTTGATCGCATTGACGGTGGGACGAAGGGACTTAACGAGACGGTCGGTACGCGACCCAAAAATGCGTTTGGCGAGGGCGCCGAGCATTGGAACCTCAAGGAGGGAGAAGAAAAGGCGCTAGGCTTTGGCCGACGCCGGGTGACGCTGGCGAAGAGATAGAAGCAGAGGTTGCCGAAGTCAACGGAACCGGCCCAAGATTTCGCTGAATTCATTGATAATTTGAGACTTTTTCCGCGCGGCGCGCGGTCACGGCCGTGTGAGGCGCTTTCGCCGGAATTTCAAGCGGACAAACTTGTCGGCAAGAAGCGCTTATGCCATTGAAGCGCGCACCCTTTTTCACCTCGCGACCCGCCGCAGAAATCGAGTCATGGCCTCCAAAGTCTCGCCGCTCGCACCCACGACCGTGCCTACCCTGCCGCCGATCGCAGGCGTGCGCCTGGCCCATCACGCGGCCGGTATCCGTTATAAGGTGCGCTCGGACCTCATGGTTGCGGTCATGGACCCCGGCACAACGGTCGGGGGTGTCCTGACGCGTTCGCTGACGGCCTCGGCGCCGGTCGAAAGCTGCCGGGCCCATGTAAAGGGCGGCTCCGGCCGGGTGGTCGTGGTGAATGCGGGCAATGCCAATACCTTCACAGGCAAGCGTGGCGTCTCCGACGTCGAAGCGACCTGTGCGGCGGCCGGCAAGACTTTCGGCTGCCGGCCCGAGGAGGTCTTCGTGTCATCCACTGGAACCATCGGGGTTCCCCTCCCGGTCGAGAAGATCACCGATGCGCTGCCCTTGCTCCTGTCCAAGCTGAGCCCGACCGACTGGCTCAGTGCCGCCCAAGCGACCATGACCACGGACACCTTTCCGAAGCTCGCCACCCGCAGCCTCTCCATCGACGGAAAGGCCGTGACCATCAACGGATTCTGCAAGGGATCCGGCATGATCGCGCCGGACATGGGTACGATGCTCGCCTACGTGTTCACCGACGCGGCGCTGTCGCCGGCCGTCGCGCAAGCGCTCATCGCCGCGGGCGCCGACATCAGCTTCAATTGCATGACGGTGGACAGCGATACCTCGACCTCCGATACGCTGCTCCTCTTCGCGACCGGCAAGGCCGGCCATAGCCCGATCGAAGCCCTCACCGACCCACGTGTGAGCACCTTCAAGAGCGCGCTCGACTCTCTTCTCATCGAGCTGGCCAAGCTCGTGGCCCGGGACGGCGAGGGCGCCACAAAGTTCATCGAAGTGCGCGTGACGGGCGCGGAACACGATAAGGCCGCGCGCCGCATCGCCCTCTCGATCGCCAACTCGCCCCTGGTGAAAACTGCCGTCGCCGGCGAGGACGCCAACTGGGGTCGCATCGTCATGGCGGTAGGCAAGGCCGGTGAGCGCGCCGATCGGGACAAGCTCACCATTGCGATTGGGGGCGTGACCATCACCCGCGACGGCGCGCCGGTCGAGAATTACGACGAGACGCCGGTCGTGGCACACATGAAGGGACAGGAGATCGGTCTCGACGTCGATGTCGGCATCGGCAAGGGGTCCGCAGTGGTGTGGACCTGCGATCTGACCCATGGCTATATCGACATCAATGGTTCCTACCGCACCTGAAGGCGCCCCGGGCGCTAAAGCGCCCGATTCAAAAGAAGGGCGGCCTTCGCCGCCCGGGGAAGAAGAGAACGGCTGCTGGAGTGCCGGGGAAGATCCGTGCGTGGGCCTTCCTCTTCTAACGGTCGTCGCGGTGGCACTTCTGGACGCGGACAACCGGATCCTCCTGACTCAACGGCCCGCGGGAAAACCCATGGCCGGCCTTTGGGAATTTCCCGGCGGGAAGGTTCACGCGGGCGAAACGCCGGAAGCGGCGCTGATCCGTGAGCTTCATGAGGAGCTCGGCATCGATATCCGGGCAAGCTGCGTAGCCCCGCTGACCTTCGCTTCGCACAGTTACGAAAAATTCCATCTCCTGATGCCGCTTTATGTATGCCGGCAGTGGCGCGGCAAACTCACGGCGAAAGAGAATCAGAACATGGCGTGGGTGCGGGCCTCGGCCTTGCGCGACTATCCCATGCCGCCAGCGGACATGCCGCTGATCGCCATTCTGCAGGACTGGCTGTGATGGCGGGCGCTCCCACGGCTTGCGTGCTGATCATCGGTGACGAGATCCTCTCGGGCCGCACGCAGGACGCCAATCTCAAATATTTCGCGGCCCGTTTTGCGGAGCTGGGCGTACGCCTGAAAGAAGCACGCGTGATCCCCGACGATCCCGATGTGATCGTCGAGACATTGAACGCCGCCCGCGCCCGGTATTCGTATGTCATCACGACGGGCGGCATCGGGCCGACGCACGACGACCTCACCGCGGCCTGCATCGCCCGCGCCTTCGGCCGCAAGATCATCCGGCATCCGGAGGTGGTCGCACGCATGACGGCTTATTTCGGAGACCGGTTGAATGAAGCGCGCCTAAAAATGGCGGAGATCCCCGACGGGCCGGACGTGAGCCTTGTCGAAAGCGAAACGACCATTGCGCCGGGGTTCCGCATCGAGAATGTCTTTGTACTGGCTGGCGTGCCGAGCATCGCGCACGCGATGTTCGAGGCGCTGGCGCCGCAGTTGAAGGGCGGCGCACCGATGCTGTCGGGCAACGTGGGCGCAAACGTGCGCGAAGGCGACATCGCCGCGGGCCTGACCGCCATTCAGGAAAAATATCCCGCCGTCGCGATCGGGAGTTACCCTTCTATGCGAAACGGCGGCTTTCACACCAGCATCGTCGCGCGCGGGACGGATAGGGTTGAGATCGCAAAAGTGCTCGAAGAAGTGGCGAGCCTGATGCGTGCACTAGGCGCGAGCCCTGCCAGCGATCCCTAGTCCGCCTGCTCTTCTTTCTTCTCCGGCGTATCGCCCTTGAAGCCGCAAGCCTTGAGAAGCTCGATCATGTGCGCCGGCGCCGGCGCGCGCACCCGGATCGGATCGCGCTTGGCATAGAGGGGCAGCGTCACCGCACGTGCATGCAGCATCAACTGCCCGTCGCCGACGCCCTCGCGTCCGTAGACGCGGTCGCCCAGCACCGGACAGTCGAGCAGCGCCGCATGAACGCGGATCTGATGGGTGCGGCCGGTGTGGGGATGGAACTCCACCCAGCTCCGTACACCTTCCGGGGTTTCGATGGAGCCGCGCACTTTATAGTCGGTGACGGCGGGCTGGCCGTTCGGGTCCGCTCGCATCTTCCAGCCAGCGCCCTGGCCGGTGATTTTGGCGAGCGCCAGTTTGATACGCCCTTCGTCCTCGCGCGGGCGTCCGTCGACAATGGCCCAATAGGTCTTTCGAACTTTGCCGCTGGCGAAGAGGTCGCCCACATCGCGCAGGGCCTTCGCGTGCCGGCCAAGGACGAGGCAGCCCGAAGTGTCGCGATCCAGCCGGTGGGCGAGCGAAGGCGCGCGCGGCAGGCCGAACGTAAGGTGCACGAAAGACTGCTCGAGATTGGGGCCGCCGCCGAAACCCGCATGGACCGGCATGCCCGTGGGCTTGTCGATCACAAGGATCATCCCATCGCGATAGAGC
>CAMDOZ010000018.1 GCA_945903705.1 Fidelibacterota bacterium
ACCGCGCCCGCGGCCATGAACTGCCCGCTCTGATAGCGGAGGCCCACGTCGGTGGCCGAGGCTTTTTCGGGGCCCGGATCGACCAGGACTTGGTCGTAGAGGTCGTCCGTACGCGGAGCGGAAAGCGTCTGGGCGAAGCTGGCGAACGCCGTCAAGTCATCCGTGATGTCGTAGCTGAGGCCTACGTTCGGCAGCAGCTTGTCGTACTTGCGCGTGAACGAGCGCGGCTGACCGTAACGGAAGGCTGCGCTGGTGTTCAGCGCCGACACTGGGAAGGTGACGAGTGGCTTGCCGGTGCCGTCGTTCGTGCCGGCGATCGGTGTTCCCACCTGCGTGGTGCAATAGGCGTTGAACGTGTCGCGCTGATAGCAGAACTGGTTCAGGTTGCGCTTGAAGAAGGGCGCACGCACGCCAGCGTTGAACAGAAGTCTATCTTCCATGAACCGGCCGCGATACTCGATTGCGAACTGGTTGAGCAGGGCGACGGACGCACGGTCGCGCCGGCGCAAGAGGGTGCCGTCCGGAAGCGGAATTTGGCGCCCGCCATAGCCGGCGCTCTTCCCCGCGAACACATTCTCAGGCTCGAAGCTGCCGTCGGTCTTGATGAAGCCCACTTCACCGGTCTGGCGATGCTTGGCGCGGTCCCAGGTATAGGCGGCGCGAACGCTTTGGTTGTCGGCGAACTTCCAGATCAGCGACGAGGTGACGCCGATGCGGTTGGTGTTGGTGTTGTTAGGGCGGTAGAGGCGAACGGTATCGAGCAGGTCGCCGTCGCCGTTCAGGTCGACGCCGGCCGCGGTGGTGTTGCCGCGAAGCTGCGCGTCGGTTTCCGCCCAGTTAGCCGCGCCGCCGCCGTTCGCGAGCACGAACTGGTAGGACGGATCGACCGTCAGTGTGATCTCGTCGCTGAGATCCCAGCTCGACATAATGCGAAGGTTGCCCGTGTTCGACGGGTTGATGTTCTCCGCCGCGCCCTGCACCGTGTTTACAGGAATGACTTGGGGGCTTGAATTGAACTGAGCGAGGCTGATGCGGCCGAGGAAGGCGTTGCGGTTTTCGTTCCAATTGCCGATCAGGCTCATCCGGCCGACATCGCCGACGTCCTGGTCGATGCGGAAGTTGAACTGGGTTTTCTGAATTTTACCGGCCGGATCGACCGTCGCGCCATGAGGTCTGAAATGGTCGTTGGTGGTGCGGAGCGCCGAAATCCACGCTTTGGTCGCGAACGGGCCGATCTCGCCCGTTTCGACCGTGCCGTAGAAGCGCTTCATGTTGTCGCTGCCGTATCCGACTTCGGCGCGCACGCCGAATTCGTCCGACGCGCGCCGGGTGATGTAGTTGATGGTGCCGCCGGCCGCCGCGGCCGTGGGGCTGTCCACGTCGGTGGTGCCGAGGTTTACCGTCACCTGCGAGATCAGGTCCGATTCGAGCTGCTGGTTCGGATAGATCGCGTAGTTGCCACTGTCGTTCAGCGGAATACCGTCTTGCAGAAGCGCCACACGCTGGCTGTCGAAGCCGCGGAGCGTAAGGTCGCCGCCGCCGGAACCGTAGGCGTCATTGTTGGTGAAGTTGACGGCCGGCAACAAGTTGATCGAGTCCAGGACCGACTGTCCGGGCGCCTGACGCGAGAGCAGCTCCGACGTGATCGCGGCCCGGGACTTGGGCTCGACTTGCGCGACCATCGCGCCGCTCATCGTGATCGGGGTCCCGCGGACGATGATCTCTTCGATCACCAACGTACCCGTGGACTGAGCGAAAGCGGGTGCGGCCATCGTCGTGGCAACCGCCAGGGCCGATACACCGACACGCCAGTCTTGAAGCGACACGGTTAGCGCGCGCGCGAAACGTTTTGGAAAAGTAATCCGGTGCATGTGGAAGGATCCCCGCTGGTTGTTGCTCACTGCATTTCCTGCGGCGGCTCTTGCGACGCAGCGAAACGCTACCCTGTTGAGTCTAAGCGTGCGTACGTCGCTCCCCTCGGACGCGGCCCGACATCTGAGGAGTACCAAAGCAATGTTACGCCGGGGAGATATTAATGTTTCAATTCTACTGAAACTGACGAGCGTTAACACTTCGGGAGGCGATGTGGGAATTCCGTCACAGGCTGGCCTGTGCTCGTTTTCCCCTGTGGATATCCTCTCTAAGCCCTTAGCAAGACAGGCGTTTGCAATGGCCCGTTACGCAGGCACGGGCCCGGCCTTACCGTTTTCCACGGCGAAACTCCTCAGCGTCCTCACTGCGCCATTGCGGATGCGCACGTTGTCGATGACCCGCAGGTCCGCACGCCAGGACTTATGGTCGACATCGCACATGACGTAGCCCCGCACCGTATCGTCGACGAAAGCGATATGCGGATTTTCGGGGAGCAGTGAATTGAACAACGCGGCGTTGAAGCTTTCCGAAGTAATGGACGTACCTGTGAATTCGCTCATCAGTGCTGGCGAGGCGGGGTCCTTGGGATTGTCCAGCACGGTGGAGACGAAGAAGCTATGGATGTCACCGGCGAGGCCCACGACGTTTGAAATTCCGCGCGTTTTGATGAGGTCGAGGATCTGACGCCGCGGCCCCTGGTATCCGCCCCAACTGTCCGTGAATGCGCCCACGCCGGGCCCCAGGATCTGATCGAAGTCGGTGAACATTAGGGCGCTCGCGATCACGTTCCATGTGCAGCCCGACCGGCCGAATCCATTGCGCAGCCAAATCTCCTGTTCCCGTCCCAGCATGGTGCGCGTTGCCGCCAAGACATCCGGGCATGCGGCGACGTCGACGACGCGTCCACCCCGGCGGTCGGGCAACATGCAGGCGATGGGATCGCGGTACTGCCTAAGGTCGGGGATGTTCAGTTCCATGAGGTCGCCGTACCAGGCGCGCTGGTAAATGCGCATCTCGTCGTTGGCGAACTGCGAATAGGGCCTGAGCGGCATGTTCTCATAGTAGGCGCGATAGGCGGCGACCTTGCGCCGGTAGAAAGCCTGCGGATCCGGCGTCAGCTCGGCTGAGTCCTTATTGTAGTCGTTGGCGACTTCGTGATCGTCCCAGGTGAAGTACCAAGGGCAATGGGCATGGGCCGCTTGCGCGTCTGGGTCGAGCTTGTACGCCGCGTGGTGCGCCCGGTATTGATCGAGCGTGACCGGATCCGGTCCAGGATGATGGCGAACGGTCGTTCCCCACGAGGATTCGTAGATGTAATCGCCCAGATGGATGATGAAGCAGAGGTCCTGGGCAGCCATGTCGCGGTAGCCGGTGAAATAGCCCTGCTCGAGGTGGGAGCAGGAGGCGAAGGCGAACTTGAGCCGCTCGGTGCGGGACCGCGGCGTCGGTAAGGTCGCCGCGCGGCCGATGCGGCTTGCCGCCGCGCCACAACGGAATCGATAGAAATACGGGCGCGCGGCCTCGAGGCCGCGGACGTCCACATGCACGCTGTGCCCCATGTGCGGTCGCGCCATCGTGTTGCCGCGCGCGACGATCTTCTTCATCCCGTCGTCGGCGGCGACTTCCCACGTCACTTCGATGGGTTCCTGCGGCAGGGCTTCGGGATCGAAAGGATCGGGCGCAAGGCGCGTCCAGATGACGAAGCCGTCCGCCACGGGATCGCCGCTGGCGACGCCCAGTTGGAACGGGTCGTTGAGGAAGACGGGCGCCGGCGTCGCCGCCCAGGCCGTGCCGTTGCTCACCGCCAACGCGGTCGCCGTCTGCCAGGCGCGCTGCATCAGCGCGCGGCGTGAAAAGTTGCTCGTCATTGCCTGCTCTTAAAAGTGATCGGCCCCAAGTCATGATACGGGACAAGGATTCCCGCAACGCGTGACAATTCAAAGACTAAGGGCTACTGCGCATTTACCGAAGCGCTACTTTCATGCCCTCATGCGCTCCGACATCTCCGCGACTCTTTCTTGAAATCTCTCCGACCAATACGCCGAACGATTGCATCTCGCCTTTGGGTCGCTATCGTCCACCGCGGCGAAGAATTCAGCCCAAATTACAGGTTCTTAGATGATGGTTCCTAAACTTGTTCCATCGCGGGCGGAACGCGAAGTGCAGCGCCCCGATATCGGCGCCGCCGTGCGCTGGGGTGCGCTGGACGTGGCCTTCCAGCCCATCGTCGACATCCACACCGGCCGGGTGTTCGGGCTCGAAGCGCTGATCCGCAACGTCCAAGCCCTCGGCTTCGAGTCGCCCACCGACTTCTTTGACCGGTGCCACGAGGATGGTCACCTCGAGGCGGTCGAAGAATTCATCCTCACCCAGGCGTTCGACAAGTTCGTCCGCATTCCGGATTACGCCAAGCTCAAGCTGTTCGTGAATCTGGACGGCCGCAACGTCGCCGGCGGAAAAATGGGCCCGATGCTCAGCGCCTTGCGTGACCGCTATGGGCTGACCAACGCCAATGTCGCGCTCGAGGTCTCCGAGCGCTACGACTTCAGTCAATCCCCGGAAGCGCTCGCCGCCCTCCTCGAGCTCAGAACCCGTTTCGGCAACCTGACGCTCGACGACTTCGGCTCAGGCCACGCAAATCTTCAGCTCTTTTATCATGTCGAACCGTCGATCGTGAAACTGGACCGTTTCATCATCTCGTCGGTCGGTTCGGATCCGAAGAAAAGCGTGTTCCTCCAGCATATCGTGCGCATGGCCCACCTCCTGGGCAGTCTCGTCGTCGCGGAAGGCGTCGAAACCGCGCAGGAATATTATGTCTGCCGTGAGTTGGATTGTGACCTGGTCCAAGGCTATGCGGTCGCGCGTCCTACCACGACGCTTTCGGATCTGGCTCCCAGCTACGCCAGCATCGGCAACATGCGTATCCAGGATCGCCGGCGGGTGGACACGGATTTCACCCTCATCATGGCGCAGCTCGATTCGGTCGAGCCGATCCAGATAAATCAGAGCATCCAAGAGGTCTTCGACCGATTCCTCAAGGATCGCGACAGGATTTTCTTCCCCGTGGTCGACGATATCGGATTTCCTGTCGGCCTGATCCACGAGCGCGATCTCAAGGTCATTATTTACTCGATGTACGGCCGAGATCTGCTTCGCAATCGTCGGCGTACGGCCTCGTCGCTCGCGGCCTTCGTGAAGCCCTGTTCGGTGGCCAACATCAATGCATCCACGGAAAAGATCCTCGAGATCTTCAACTCCGTGCCTGAGTCTGATGGTGTGCTCATCGTCAAGGAAAGCCAGTACGGCGGTTTCCTGCACGCACGTTCGCTTCTCAAGATCCTGAATGAAAAAAGCATTCAGATCGCCCGCGACCAGAATCCGCTCAGCAAGTTGCCCGGCAATATCCTGATCCAGGACTATCTCGCAACTGCGGCCGCGTCCCACGACGGCTCATATCACTTCGCCTATCTCGATTTCGATTTCTTCAAACCCTTCAACGACACCTACGGCTTTCGGACCGGCGACCGCGCCATCCTCATGTGCGCCGACATTTTACGGACTGTCTTCAGCCGGGACGGGCGCTTCGTTGGTCATGTCGGCGGCGACGATTTCTTTATCGGATTCCGGGACGTACCTCACGCGGTGGCGATGTCGGAAGTTCAGCAAGCGGTGGAGAAGTTCAAGACGGACGTCGAGAGCCTCTATTCGCCCGAAGATCGCGGCAACGGACACATCACCGGCGTCTCGCGCTCGGGGCGCCGCGAGAAGTTTCCGCTTCTGTCCATGAGCGGGGCGGTTTTGCACAAGCCCGAGCACCGGCCGCTTCCCAGCCTCGACAACCTGAGTTCGCTCATCGCCAGCGCAAAGAAGGCGGCCAAGGACTCGGCAGAGCGCGTGATCAGCGTCGAACTTTAGGAGGCCGCCGCCGCCGTCGCAGCTTTGATCTGCGGCGGCTGCTCTCCCGATTTGGAAAGCCCGGCCTGAAACCGGTCCCAGCGTGTCGCGAGGGCGCGGCGATTAGGGCCGCGGCCGTTGGTCACCAGGAGCTGCGCACCGTCGAACGATTTGTACTCGCTCTCCATCATATCCGGGTGCAGCGCCGCGATCAGCCGCGCCGGATCGATGCCCAAAAGGTTGAGGTCGAACAGTGTATGCAGGTCGCTGCGCAGGAGCAGCCCGTTCGTCGGGTTGTTGAATTTCGGCACCGACTCCGGCTGGATATAAGCCGCTTCGATCAGCGCCGCGGTCGTGCAGCCGGAGATCATGCAGCGCGCGCCGTAGCGGCGGATCAGCTCGTCGCGAAAAATCTTCCGCCCGCGGCGCATGCGGATGCCGAGATGCCGGTGCTCGCGTTCGTCCAGCACCTCCGACGGCTCCGCCATGTCGGCATCCTCATCGGTGAGGGTGAGGGGGCGCGCGGTCAACCACGTCTTGAGCACGGCCTCTGCGTTGCGGTCGCGCCTGACGACGTAACGCATCAAGCCGTCGAGGTCGCAAGGTCGCAAGGAAAGCTGCCGGCTGTTCGTGAGCTCGAATGGCCGCAACTCGGCCGCTTCGATGCGCGCGGAGATCTCGACATAGTCGAGGCCGAAGAACGCTCTGTATTCCGTGCCGCTGCGCACGCTTGCCGTAGGTTGCGAAAATTCGTGTCCGTAGAGACACCGGTAGCTGTTGGTGCGCGTCGAGCGAAACCCGAGTTGGCCGGTCCCGCAAGTCGGGCAGCGTTGCACGGCCTTCTCCGAGGCACCCGCTTCAATCCGCTGCACGCGCGCGATCGCCAGCAGTTGAGTCTGGCTGCGAATGAAGAAGATATCGTGGACGGAAACGTGACGGTGATGCGGCGTGTGATCGCCAAAGCCGTAGCCCGCGGTGGGGCGATAGTTCGCTCCCACGGACTCCTCCAGCGCGACAATGGCGATCCAGCCCTTCATGAACCCGCATTGTCATCGCCGTATTCGTCAGGGCCGCGACACTATTGTGATCGTTCAGTGAATGTTGGAGCTTCGCTGCATAGGTTGTGCGCACTTGCACCGCGCTGGGGAATGACCCCCTCCCAAACCCCTGATTTTATTGGCATTTAACCGGCTCCAATCTGCCCATCGGAGAGGCGGCCGGCATAACGAATTCGTGACAGTTCGATGAAGAATGGGGGTGCGGGGCTTGTCGGTCCCACCGCCTTCATGAAAAAAGACGCTCATGTTTATCAAGTCTCTAGCTTCTGCTCGCTGCGTGCTCGCAACGCTCCTCCTGTGCCTTCCGGCCTCTACCGGTTGGGCGCGCGGGGACGCTGGCGCTTCCGTGGAATCACGCGAAGCCGAAGTTTCGGCGCCGGCGCCCACGCTTGCAGACCAGCTCGATGCCCTCCTGACGGACCGATTTGTGGCCGCTGACAACGTCCCGGCCGCCGAGGCCCGCCGTCAGGCGCTGGAAGATCTCGGCCAATTCGCCGCCATGACGGTGGAAGGTCTGATCGACGCCTCGCCGAGCGGCGAGACGCGCGCCCTCATGGAGGACCGCCTGCGTCCCGTCCTCGTGCGGCACCAGCACAGCATCGCTGCGGCATTAGCCGCCTTTGGCGAACGGCCCTCGGCCCAGAGCAGCACCCCGCTGCCGTCCGCGGCCGACTTCCCGCGCGTCGCCAACGCGCCGTAAATCCGGCGTTTTCGCATAAAAAAACGGCGCCGGAGACCCCGGCGCCGCTAGACAGCACTCTGTTCGTCGATGGGCGTTATTTGCTCAGCGAGGCCATGCCTTTTTTGGCCAAGAGCTTCGCGCGCATCGGACGGGTGTTCACTTCTGTCCCAAAGGCCAACAGCGGATCGCGGTCCAACTGCAGGACTTGGCCATAAACGCCGGCTGCCTCGTCGGCCTTGCCGACCTTCTGCAGCACAAAGGCGAGATTGAGCAGCTTCTTCGGATCGTTCGGGGTCACGGCGAGACCGGCGCGAAGCTCGGCTTCCGCCTGGCTCCAATTGCCGCTCTGGATCGCCTCATAGGCCAAACCTTCGCTCTGGGTCGTCGCGTCGGCGCTCGCGGGTCCCATGGCGCCCAGCATCATCGCGGCGCCCACACACAGCACGGAAACAGTTCTCATTTAAACCTCCACATTCTTGACGTTGAAAAGAGTGTGAGGCCGCTCGTGTAAGTCCACAATGAAAATATGATGACGCGTGTGTGAAATGTTTATGACATTTAGCTCGATAGTAATATATCGAAACGATGAAACTTAGCCCCATTTCTAAAGGCTAACCTCACATTTCGGGGGCCGCTGCGCGTTCGGCCGGTTTTTGTCCTAACTGTCACAAATGGCGCCGCCCGATCGCTCGCCGACGATCGTGGTCGTGCTCCGACGGCAACACTTGCGGGTTTATTCCCGCAGCGATCCGATTGTCATTTATTCGTCATCGGACTGACACCGATGAGTCGCGATGCGACCGATATACCCCCAAAGCCCACGTAGCGAAGGTTGCAAATGCCGCGCTGCATCCGGGCCGCCGGTCATCAACGTGAGGGGATCATGCTCCATTCAAAACTGAAAAAACTTACGCTGGCCTTGCTGATGGGGACCATGCTCGCTGCCTGCAGCGACGCCGAAGTCTCCTCGCCGGGCGAGAATGCCCAGGTCGACACGGGCGGCACGGGCGGCGGCACCGGCGGCGGCGGCACCGGCGGCCAGACGGGCACATGCCCGACGGGTACGACCACACTCGCCGCCGTGGGTAACAATACGACCTGCGCCCTCTCCGGGGTCATTACCAGCAACCTCACGCTGACCAGCGGTGTGATCTATCAGCTCAACGGCATCGTGGAAGTCGGTGTGGACGTTGGCGCCAACGGCAACCGCGCCGGCGGCCAGAGCGTCACGCTTACCGTTCAGCCGGGTGTCCGTGTGTTCGGCACCTCCGGCCAGACCGCGCTCCAGGTCAACCGCGGCTCGCGGCTCATGGCGGAAGGCACGCCGACGCTGCCGATCATCTTCACCAGCCGTGAAGATATCCTCGGCACGGCCGGCGCCACGTCCCGCGGACAGTGGGGCGGCCTCGTGATCCTGGGCCGTGCGCCCATCAACGCCTGCGTCGGCCAGCCAGGCGGCACGGTCTCTTGCGAAACCAGCGTCGAAGGCGTGCCGGTCGGCTTCTTCGGCGGTGACCAGGTCAACGACAATTCCGGCACCCTGAAATATGTCCAGGTGAAACATTCCGGCTTCGTTGTCTCGGCCAACGTCGAGCTGAACGGCATCACCTTGGGCGGCGTCGGCGCCGGCACCACCATCGACTATGTCCAGGTGCACAACAGCTCCGACGACGGCATCGAGTGGTTCGGCGGCACCGTGAATGCCAAACACGTCGTCGTTACCGGCATTAGCGACGACGGCCTTGATTGGGCCTCCGGCTACGTCGGCCGCCTTCAGTACGTGCTCGCGGTGCAAGCCTCGGACGAGGGCGACAAGATCATCGAGGCGGACAACCTCCCGCAGGAACACACCAAGACGCCGCTGACGGCCCCGACGGTTGCCAATTTTACCTTCATCGGTAAGACCGGCACGACCTTCACCTCCGCCATCAACCAGCGCGTCGGCGTGGGCGGCACTCTGGTCAACGGTGTTATCACCGGTTCGCCGTTCTGCCTCGATATCGACGACGCTGCGACCTTGACGTCGGGCCTGCGCTATCACTCGGTCCTGCTTGCCTGCGGTGCACCCTATGGCGACGACGCCAACGGTGCGGCCGCGCAAGCCTTCACCGCCAGCGCCAATACCAACAACGTCATCGGCGCCAGCTCGCTGACCGGCACTTACTTCCCGGGCCCGACCGAGCAGAGCATGACGACGTTCAACGCGACGACCCTCTCGGGCTTCTTCGAGGCCGCGAACTACGTCGGCGCCTTCCGCCCGACGGAAACGGCGAACAGCAACTGGGCCTTCGGTTGGACCTTCGGCCTGTTTGCGCCGCCTGACTGCCCGACCGGTACCACCCGCGTCGGCACCCTCAATGGCCTCAACCGCTGCGAAGTCCGGGGCGTCTACGTCAACAACCTGCACCTTACGGCCGGCAACATCTATCAGCTGACCGGTATCGTCGAAATCGGCCGCGATGTCGGCGCCGACGGCAATCGCGCCGGCGGCGACCCGGCGGATCTGACCGTCGACGCGGGCGTGACCGTGTTCGGCAACTCCGGCCAGGACGCGCTGCAGATCAACCGCGGCTCGAAGATCTTCGCTAACGGCACTGCGACCAACCCGGTCGTCTTCACGGCGCTCGCGGACGTGAACAATACCGCAGCCGCGACCGGACGCGGGCTTTGGGGCGGTGTCGTCGTCCTCGGTCGCGCACCGATCAACGCCTGTGTTGGCCAACCCGGCGGCACGGCGGCTTGCGAAACCAGCGTGGAAGGCGTGCCCGTCGGCTTCTTCGGCGGCGCGCTGCCCAACGACAGCTCAGGCTCCTTGCGCTACGTGCAGGTCAAGCACTCGGGCTTCGTGGTCTCGGCCAACGTCGAGCTGAACGGCATCACCTTGGCCGGCGTCGGCGCCGGCACCACCATCGACTACGTCCAGGTGCACAACAGCTCCGACGACGGCTTCGAGTGGTTCGGCGGCACTGTGAATGCGAAGCACCTGATCGTCACCGGCGTCAGCGACGACGGTTTTGATTGGGCTTCGGGCTATATCGGTAATCTCCAGTTCCTGCTCGCCGTCCAGGCCACCGACGAGGGCGACAAGAACATCGAAGCCGACAATCTGCCGCAGGAGCACACCAAGACTCCGCTCACGGCGCCGAACGTCTCCAACTTCACGTTCGTCGGCGCGCGCGGCACCACCCACACCGCCTCGATCAACCAGCGCGTCGGCGTGAGCGGTTACCTGGTCAACGGTGTCGTGACGACCTCGCCCTCTTGCCTGGACATCGACGATGCGTCCACCACCGCGGGCAACCCGCAGTACCGCTCCGTGATCTTGGATTGCGTCACCCCTTATGGCGACGACGCCAACGGTCAGGCGGCGGGGCTTTTCGCCGCTGCGAGTAACACCAACAGCACGACCAACGTCGCGAACACCCTGACGGCGACCTTCGTCAACGGGGCCACTGAAAACGGCCGCACCGCGTTCAATTCGGCGACCCTCAATGCCTTCCTCACGAACGTCGGCTACGTCGGCGCCGTGCGGAATGCGTCGGATACGTGGTGGCAAGGCTGGACGTGCGGGCTCGGTTCACCGACTCCCGCTTGCTAGCGGATACCCGCGCCCGGCGTGATCGCGCCGGGCGCGGCTCCACTCGCAACTCGCCACCAAGAGCAACGTCACGGGACTAAGAGGGGAAAGTTATGAAACGTTTTGGCTCAATCTTCATGGGCACGCTGCTGTCCACGACGGCGCTCAGCTGCTTGCCGGCGGTCGCGCAGACTGCGCCGGCCGCGGGCGCACCGGTGGAAGAAATTGTCGTGCGCGGTGCCTACATCCCGGAACCGAAGCGCGAGACGTCTGAAATCTCCAGCTTCCTCATGCCCGAGGATTTCGAACGCCAGGGCGACAGCGACGCCGCCATGGCGCTGCGCCGCGTCACCGGCATCAGCCTCGTCGGCGGCCGCTTCATCTATGTTCGCGGCCTCGGCGAGCGCTATTCCAGCGCGCTGCTCAACGGCTTGCCGCTGCCCAGCCCGGAACCGCTTCGCCGTGTTGCGCCTCTCGATCTCTTCCCGTCCTCGATCCTTGCAAGCGCCGCGGCCCAGAAGACCTATTCACCGCAGTACTCCGCCGAGTTCGGCGGCGGTCTGGTGGAAATCCGCACCAAGGCCGTGCCGGACGCGCGTATTCTCGAGATCGGCGTCTCCTTCAGCGGCGACACCGAAACGACGTGGAAAAATGGCCTCATGTATGACGGGGGCAACTACGACTGGCTCGGCGTCGACAGCGGCCGCCGCGACATCCCTGGGCCCTTGCAGGACGCCATCAACGCCAACAAGCGCCTGAACTCGATCAATTTCACGCCCACCGAGCTGATGACCATTGGCCGCAGCCTGGCCAACTCGGAGCTCTGGGTGCTGTTCGAAGGCACCACGCCCGGCAACATCGGCGTCGATTTCACTTACGGCGACCGCTTGCTGAGCGGCGACGCCAGTATCGGTTACCTCCTGAACGTCGGCTACGACAACGGCTGGAGCACGAAGCGCGGGCTGCAGCAGGAAGGTGTGCTTGGTGCGGGCAACCAACTCGAAGTCGGCGACGACTTCAGCTTTATCAGCACCCAGAACGACGTCGGCGTCCACGCGCTCCTCGGTCTCGGCGCGGACTGGGAGAGCACCGAGCTCAAGGGCACCAGCCTCCTCATTCGCAACACCACCAAGGAAGCCCGCATCCAGCAGGGCGACTCCCGGCAATTCGACCAGTTCACGCGCGAAGATTTCCTCGAGTGGTTCGAAAGACGGTTATGGACCAACCAGCTCGAAGGGACGCACCGCCTGGGCGGCGGCGATTTCGTCGTCAGTTGGAAGGGCTCGTACTCGATGGCCTCGCGCGATGCGCCTTACGAGCGCACTGTTCAATACCGCGATTTCGGCGATGGTCTTCTGCGCTATGACTTCCAGCGCGCGCAGAACCTGACGCGCTTCAGCAAGATCGACGATACGCTTTGGTCCGGCGCCGTCGACCTCGTCTACACGACGCAGGTGGCGGGCCGCGAGCTGATCCTGAAGGGCGGTTACGCCTATCAGGACACTCAGCGCGAGTCTCAGCAGCGCGACTACCGGTTCCTCGCCCTCGGCGGACCGTTCCCGCCGGCCTTAAGCTTGAGCCGCGTCGACTACATTTTCTCCGACGTCAACGTCAATCCCAACCGCTTCGTCTTGACCGAGATCACGGGCAGCGCCTCGCCGCCGGCCTATGAGGGTTCGCTTGAGACTCAGGCCGGCTACGCGGGTTTCGATTGGGAAGTGATCGACTACGTGCGTGCCGCTGTCGGCGCCCGTTATGAAACGGGCGAGCAGACCGTCGATACCTTTGACTACTATTTGCCCAACGCTGGCGTCGATACCCGGATCAAGAAAAAGTACTTGGTCCCTGCGGGGACGTTCACCTGGAACTTCGCCGAGAACATGCAAGCGCGCTTCGGCGGCTCACAGACCATCGCCCGGCCGCAGTTTCGTGAAATCGCGCCTACCGACTTCACCGATCCGGATACCGACCGCCGGTTCATCGGCAATCCCTATCTCACGAACTCCCTCATCAATAACTGGGATGCCCGCTGGGAATGGTACTTCGCCGACGATCAATACGTGACGGTCGGCGGCTTCTATAAGTTCATCAAACGCCCGATCGAAGAAATCGTCGACGCGGCCGGCGACAACCTGCGCACCACGTTCCAGAACGTGCCGCGGGCCAAGCTCTACGGCGTGGAAGCCGAGTTCAAGTACACGTTCCCCGCCGCGGAGTCAGGCTGGCTGAGCACGAGAAACTTCTTCGTCGCGACAAACTACACCTACAGCAAATCCGAGATCCTGGTTCGCACGGGTGACATCGTTCAACGCGCCAGCGGCGTGCCGATCGCGGCGGAACTCGTCGTGACGCAAGGCCGCCCGCTGCAGGGCCACTCTAAGCATCTCGGCAACTTGCAAGTTGGCTTCGAGGATCTGGACTCGGGTGCTGCGGGAACGCTGCTGATCAACTTCGCCAGCAAGCGTATCCGCGCCGTCGGCGCCGGCGGTCCGGGCTCGCTGCCGGACATCTACGAAAAACCGCCGATCTCGCTGGACTTCACCTACAGCCATCCGCTCACGCTGGGCGGCGGCGAGTACGAACTCGGCTTCAATGTCGAAAACATCCTGAACCAGAAGTACCAGGCAACGCAGCAAATTGGCGCCAACCGGGTGGATGTCGATACATACGAATTGGGTACCTCGTTCTCGGTCAGCTTGAAGCGCAGCTTCTAGCTGCATGAGACAGGAGGCGGGAAAGATGCAGCCTCTGAACGATCGCCTGCCGGCCTTCTCTCCAAGCGAGTTCAAAGAGCTCGCCGCGGAGTGGCGCGTCCGTGCGGGCGTCGTTCTGCGTCGCATACAACCCGCTGACCTGACCCGCGTCATCATCGGCGTCGAGGTGACGTTGACCATCGCCTTCGCCTCCATCTCGGCGGCGCTGATGTGGAAGGCTTTCGAGCCGCCCGCCTGGGCATCGACCGGCGAGATGGTGCAGACTGCGGCACAGCCGCGCCGCGCAGCGATGGCGGCGATTCTTACCGATATCGATCCCTTCCACCGGGCGGTGGCCGGTAGCAGGGCGGCCGCCGCGGCGCGCGCTCCCGAAACCATGCTGAATCTGCAACTGTTCGGGATCCGCGCGGGGCTGGATAGCACGCCCGGCAGCGCGATCGTCGCGACACCCGACAACACGCAGGGCGTCTACATCGTCGGCCAGGAGATCATGCCCGGTGTGCGCCTCGAACAGGTGCTGCCCGATCGCGTCGTCATCCGCCGCAACGGCGTCGCCGAATCCTTGAGCTTCGATCGCGAAAGTGCGCTCTCTCCGGCGGCGACGGCCGCGCCGCAGGCGCAAGCCGCCCCGGCCGCGGACCGCAACCTCCGTATCGATACAGCCTCGCTCGCGACGCTCGTACGCTTTGCGCCCGGCGACCGCGGCCTCGTCATTCAAGGCAGCGACGATCCCGAGCTGCTTGAACTCGCCGGCCTCGAAGCCGGCGATATTCTGCTGACGGTGAACGGAACCCCCGTCAGCGACACCGGCGCGCTTGCCGCCTTTGCTGTCACAAGCCTGTCATCGCTCACACTCGAAATTGAGCGAAAAGGGCAACGAAAGATTCACCGTCTCTCGATTGATCGGATGAAATGAACACAACTACAACGCAGTCTGGGTCCTTGCGGACCGCAGTCGGCCTCATCCTCCTCGCTTTTTTTAGCGGGTGGGAAGGCGATGCATTGGCACAAAGCGTTCCCCCAGGGCCCGTTGCGCCGGCGGTGACGCAAGGCCAGGTGCTGAATATGCGCGATGCCGACATTCGCGCCTTTATCAGCGATGTTTCCATGCTCACGGGAAAGACGTTCATCGTCGATCCGCGGGTGCAGGGCAAAGTCACGGTGATATCGCAAGCACCGCTGGCCGCCGACGATGCCTTTGCACTGTTCCTGTCGACGCTTCGCGCCAACGGCTTCACGGCTCTGCCCACCTCCGACGGCGCTTACCGCATCGTTCCGGAAGAGGGCGCGGCGCAGGACGCAGGCGGGGTCGAGGGCGACCAGTTGGTGACCGAGGTCATCCGGCTCCACAACATCGATGTGAACGTGGCGCTCCAAATGGTACAGCCGCTCGTCCACAGACAGGGCCGGGTGGTGACGACCCGCGGCACGAACGCGCTGATCGTCGTCGACTACGCCTCCAATGTCGCGCGCATCCGCAAGGTACTTGCCGACGTCGACCGCGACCCGTCGGTCACGTCGGTCATCCCGCTGCGCAACACGTCGGCCGATCAGATCGCCCGCGCCGTCAGCGACTTGGTGCGCATTCAAGGCGACGCCAACAATCCACTCACGAACTTCGCCGCCGTGCCGCTGGAAGGCACCAACACGGTGATCCTGCGCGGGCCGCCCGAATTGCTCGCCCGCCTTGCGCCCTTGGTCGAGAAACTCGACAGCGAAGGCGCCTCCACGGCGGACACGCGCGTTGTTTACCTCAAGCATGCGGCCGCCGAGGAGATTCTGCCGATCCTGGAGCGCGTGAGCGCGCTCGCCCGCGGATCCGCGCCCGCGCCGGCGGCAAACGGCGCGCCAGCGGCCGGCATCCCGGGCCGCGCGTCCATCGGCGTCCACGCGGGCACCAATGCCCTGATCATCAACGCCTCGCCCGATGTGCAGCAGGAATTGATGGACGTCATCCGCCAGCTCGACATCCCGCGCCATCAGGTCCTGGTGGAAGCGATCATTGTCGAAGTCTCGGACACCGCGGCCAAGCAGTTGGGCGTGCAGTACGTGCTCTCGGGCGGGCAGGGGAGCAATATCCCGTTCAGCGTCACCAATTTCCCGTCCGACGGATCGCCGAACATCCTCGCGGCGACCGGCGCCGTCGTCGTCGACCGGGAAACGAGCGGCGAGGACTCCGACGCCCTGAAGGCTTTGCAGAGTGCTGCGATCGACTCTCTTCTCGGCACCGCCGGCTTCATGGGCGGCTTCGCCGGCCGCGGCAGCGACGGCACCATCTTCGGTGTGATCCTGAACGCCTTGAAGCGCGATGTGTCGTCCAATGTCCTCTCGACCCCTTCGATCATGACCATGGATAACCAGCCTGCCTCGATCCTGGTCGGTCAGGAAATCCCGATCACCACGGGCGAGGCGCTCGGGGCGGACAACAGCAATCCCTTCCGCACCATCGAGCGCAAGGACATCGGCGTGAAACTCGAGGTGAAGCCGCAGATCAACGAGGGCGGCGCCGTAAAGCTCTTCATCCGCCAGGAAGTCTCCAGCATTTTCGGTCCGGTAAGCCGAGAGTCCGGTGAGCTCATCACCAACAAGCGCCAGATCGAAACCACGGTCCTGGTCAACGACGGTCAGATCATCGTGCTCGGCGGCCTGATCGAAGACGACGAACAGCTTTCGGTCGACAAGGTTCCGCTGCTGGGCGACATCCCGATCCTCGGTAATGCTTTCAAAAGCACCGACAAGTCGCGGCGCCGCACGAACCTCATGGTCTTCTTGCGTCCGTCGATCGTCACCGGTGCGAACGACCTCAGGGCCGTCACCGACCGTAAGTATAATTTCATCCAGGCCGAACAGCTTCAGCGCAGCCGGACCGGCGAGTCCTCGCTCGATGCCGTGGTCAACGACCTCACCGGCCGCGCCCCCGCAACTCCGCCACCGTAAAATCGCATCATGGCCGAAAGGCAGGACCCTCTGTTGAGCTACACCTTCGCCCGGGAACACGGCATCGTGGTCCTCGAGATGGGCGAGGTTGCGCATGTGGGCGCCGCCGGAAAGTCGCGGGCCGCCTCGCTTCTGGAGGTCCGCCGCGCCCTCGGCATTCCGCTTGTCGTCGAAACGCTCACGCCCGCCACCTTCGACCGCCGCCTCTCCGAGGTCTATGCCGTCGGGGCGATGGAAGCCGATGCCATCGAAGGGGAGTTCAGCGGCGAGAACTCCCTCGACACCCTCGTCGAAGGCATTCCCAAAGCCGCGGATCTCCTCGAGGCGACCGACGAAGCGCCGGTGATCCGGCTCATCAACGGCCTGATCGCCGAAGCCATGAAGGTCAGGGCCTCGGACATCCACGTCGAGCCGTTCGAGAACCGCCTCTCGGTTCGCCTGCGTATCGACGGGGTGCTGCAGGAAATCATCAGCCTCGCCGGTCGCATCGCGCCGCTCCTCGTCTCGCGCATCAAGGTCATGGCTCGCCTCGACATCGCCGAAAAACGCCTGCCGCAGGACGGACGCCTCTCGCTTACGATCGGCGGGAAAGCCCTCGATGTGCGCGTGTCCACCTTGCCGTCCCAGCACGGCGAGCGCGTCGTGATGCGCCTTCTCGACAAGACACAAGGTCACCTTCGCCTCGACCAACTCGGCATGGAGCCGCGCACGCTCGCGGCGCTTCGCACAGCCATTGCCGCGCCCAACGGAATTGTTCTGGTCACCGGCCCCACCGGCTCCGGCAAGACCACCACGCTCTACGCCGCCCTCTCGGAACTCAACGACAGGACGCGCAATATCCTCACCGTCGAGGACCCCCTGGAGTATGCGCTGGAAGGCGTCGGCCAGACGCAGGTGAACGTCCGCGTCGGCATGACTTTCGCGGCCGGCTTGCGCGCTATCCTGCGTCAGGATCCGGACATCGTCATGGTGGGCGAAATCCGCGATCCGGAAACCGCCCAGATCGCGGTGCAGGCCAGCCTCACCGGCCACCTTGTCCTCTCGACCGTTCATACCAATAGCGCCATCAGCGCCGTCACGCGTCTCAGGGACATGGGGGTCGACTCGTTCTTGCTCGCGCCGACGATCAAAGCCATCGTCGCGCAGCGTCTGGTGCGGCGCCTGTGCGAGGACTGCAAACAGCCGTTCGCCGCCGGAGCCGTGGAACGCAAGCTGCTCGGCCTTACGGACGACGCGCCGGTCACGCTGCACAAGCCGGTCGGTTGCCCCGCCTGCAAGGGCACCGGCTACCGCGGGCGCCTCGGCCTCTATGAAATCGTCGTGGTGCATGAGCGGCTGCGTACGCTCGTTCACGACGATGCCTCCGAACATGACCTCGCGGCGGTGGCCTTCCAAGGCACCGAGACCCTCACGCAGTGCGGCGTGCGTCAGGTGAAGAACGGCGTTACGTCGGTGGAAGAAGTCTTACGCGTTGTGCGGCAGGAGACATAAGTCATGCCCGCCTTCGAATACGAAGCCCTCGACGCTCACGGCCTTCTGAGAACCGGTATCGTATCCGCCGACTCCGCGCGCCTTGCGCGCCGCGAACTGCGCCAGATCCGATTGATGCCGGTGCGCGTCGATCCCGTCACGGCGGGCCCGTCGGAGAAGATGTCGCTTCCCGCGCTGCGTCGTCGCAGCGCGCTGAAACCGGCGGAGCTCATGCTACTGACCCGCCAGCTCGCCACCATGGTCGGGGCGGCGGCGCCCTTGGAAGAAGCGCTCCACACCATCGCCTTGCAGGCCGAGGACAAAACGGTGCGCTCGATCCTGCACGCGGTGCGGACGCGGGTCACCGAGGGCCAGCGCCTGGCGGACGCCATGGCGCAGCATCCGGACGCATTCTCACCTCTTTACCGCGCCCTTGTCGCCGCTGGCGAGATGTCCGGCAATCTCGGGGCGGTCCTGGAGCGGCTCGCCGAACACCTCGAGAAGACCGAGCATTTGCGCGCGAAGGTCACGACCGCGCTCATCTACCCCATTGTGCTCAGCGCCGTGGCCGCTGCCGTCATCATGATTCTGATGACTTTCGTTGTGCCCAAAGTCATCGCCCAGTTCGACAATTTAGGTCAGCAGCTTCCGCTGCTCACACGCAGCCTCGTCTTCATCTCGGAGAGCTTGTCATCCTACGGCCTTCTGTTGTTGGCGCTGGCGGCAGCGGGGGCGTTCGCCCTGACTCGCGCCTTGCGCCGGCCCGCGTTCCGTCGCCGTGTCGATGCGATGCTGTTGTCATTGCCCGTGATCGGCAAACTCTTGCGCGGGCTTTACGCCGCGCGTCTTGCCCGCACGCTCGGCACACTGGTCGCCAGCGGCTCGCCCATTTCCGAAGGCCTCATGGCCGCGAAGGCGACGATCTCAAATCTTGTCCTTGCCGACGCCGTCGGTGCGGTCGGCATTTCGATCCAGGAAGGCGCCAGCCTCTCTCAGGCTTTGCGCCGCACCGGGCTGTTTCCGCCCATGGTGGTCTACATGTCCGCCGTCGGCGAAAGCACGGGCCGCCTGGATCTTATGCTGACCAAGGCTGCCGAGCATCTCGAGCGTGAATTCGAAACCTTCACCACCGCCGCCATCGGCCTCCTCGAACCGCTCATCGTCGTGGTGATGGGCGCGGTGGTGGCCCTGATCGTTCTGGCCATCCTTCTTCCGATCCTGCAACTCAATTCCATTGCCTTGATGTGAGAATACCCATGACACGCCATACCCGCTCCCGCCTTCGCTTGCGCTACGGCGCGACTTGGCGCCAGACCGCGCCGAAGCCCAAAGGGCGTAGGCGGGCCGAAGCCGGCTTCACGCTCATCGAACTCATGGTGGTCATTGTCATCATCGGCCTGCTCTCGACCTTCGTCGTGCTCAATGTTCTTCCGGCCCAAGACACGGCCATGGTGGAAAAAGCCAGAGCCGATGTCGCGCTCCTGGAACAGGGGGTCGAGATGTACCGCCTCGACAATCTCTCCTATCCCACGGTGGAGCAGGGGCTCGACGCCCTCGTGAAGGCGCCGGCCGAGCTCGCGTCGCCGGAACGCTATCGCAAGGACGGCTATGTGCGCCGCCTGCCGATGGATCCCTGGGGGTCTCCTTATCAATATGTGCAGCCCGGCGAACACGGGCCTTTCGATATCTATTCCCTCGGCGCCAATCGCCGTCTCGGCGGCGACGGCCTCGATGCCGATGTCGGCAACTGGGACAAGGCAAAGAACTGAGGCGAAGGTGACACAGCGCGGCTTCACATTGGTCGAGACGCTGGTGGTCCTGGTGATCATGGGACTGCTTGCCGCGACGGTCGTGCTCACCTGGCCCGCCGGCGGGGGCTTGCGTGACGATGCCGCGGCACTTGCCGCCCGCGCCACCCTTGCCGCCCAGGAAAGCGTCATCTCGGGCGCCGCCATGGGCCTCGACGTTACGGCGGCTGGTTACGCTTTTTACCGCATGACCGACGGCGTTTGGCGCGAGGTGGACGACGAACGCGCCTTCCGCCGCCAGCTCTGGCGCGAAGGCGTCGTGCCCGCGGTCCGCCGTGAAGGCTTCGGCGCGAACGAACGCCGCAGCTCCGAGCGGGCGATGGTCCCAATCGTCGTTTTCGATCCGACCGGCCTCGTGCCGGTCTTCTCGGTCACGCTGGCCGAAGAAGGCGAGCGGCTCGTCGTCGCCAGCAACGCGCGCGGTCTCGTCGAAGTAATGGAGGCCGCGAATGAGTAACGCGCGCGGCTTTACGCTTGTCGAAGTTCTTGTGGCCCTCAGCGTCCTCAGCATCGCCGTGGTCGCGCTTGTGAAGGTGCAGGGCGAAAGCGCCGCAGCCGCGAGCGCCACCCGCGCGCGACTTCTGGCGCAGATCGTCGCCGAGAACAGGCTCGTCGAAAGCGTCGCTGCGCCGGAGGCCCTCAACGCCGGCACCACTACGGGCGAAGTGCGCCTAGCTGGTCAGGCCTGGACTTGGACCCAGGATGTCGCCGAAACCGGCGACCGGGACATCACGCGCATTGACGTCCGCGTTCGCGGCGCAGGGGACGACGTAGTGCTCGCCACGCTTGCCGGGTTCAAGGGGCGCAGCCGATGAACACCCGGGGCTTCACCCTTGTCGAGATGTTGGTTGCGATGGCGGTTTTCTCGCTGCTCGCCGTCGCCGCGTCCGGTTTGCTCGGCGTCAGCCTCCGCAACGCCGAAGTTTTCGAACGCGCCGACGACGCCACCCGCGAGCTCCAGCTCGCCCGCACCATCATGCGCGCGGACTTTTCCCAGATCGCCCTTCGCCCGGTGCGCGATGCCTATGGATCGCCCGTGCCCGCGACCTTCGCGGGCGGCGCGGCGTCAGCCGAGAAGCCGATCCTCGCCTTCGTGCGCCATGGCTGGGACAATCCAGGCGGCATCGACGGCCGTGCCTCGTTGCAGTACGTGGAGTACGCGGTCGCAGGCGAAGCGCTGGTGCGGCGCTCGCGTCCCTATCTCGATCCCACGCCGGAAACTCCGGTGACCACCGCGACGCTTCTCTCCCGCGTGCGCGCTGCCGAAGTTTCATTCCTGCTCCGCGGACAATGGTCGGACCGCTGGGCGGCCCTGGCGCCTCAATATGCGCTGCCCGATGCGATCGCACTCGATGTGACGCTCGCGGCGGCCGATCAAATTCGGCAGGCTTTTCTTGTAGGTGAGCCATGACGCCGCTCACTTATAAGGGCAGGCCGCAGGAGCGGGGTGTCGCGCTCCTGGTCGTGCTCCTCCTCGTCACAGTTCTCTCCACCATGGCGATCGCGATGACCGACGACATTCGCTTCGCCGTGCGTCGCACCGCCAATATCCGCATGAACGAGCAGGCCCAGTGGTACGCCCGCGGCGCCGAGACGCTGGCGCGACAAGTGTTGTGGCGCAGCTGGAAGGCCACGCCCATGCGTTCTACATTGCGCGACCCGTGGGCGGCCCACGGGGTCAGCTTCGCCATCGACGGCGGGTCGATCACGGGGCGCATCGCCGACGCGGGCAACTGCTTCAATCTCAATAGTGTCGTCGAGGCCGGGCCCAAGGGCGAATACGTCCGCCGCGAGTCCGCCCGCGAAAACTTCGATCGGCTGCTCATCGCCCTCGATATCCCGTCCGACATCGCCTCCGGCCTTTCCGGCGCTCTCCTGGACTGGATCGACACCAACGGCGTTCAGAGCGCCGACGGCGCGGAAGATGAGTCTTACGCCCGGCGCGAACCCGCCTATCGCACGGCCGGTACCTTGCTCGCCGAGCCGAGCGAGCTGCGCGCCATGGCCGGCTACACCGAGGAGCTCTACCAGCACCTGCGGCCGCTGGTTTGCGCTCTGCCCACGACGGAGCCCAGCCAGATCAACGTAAACACGCTCACTGAATTCGAAGCCCCCCTCCTGGTCATGATCACCGGCGGGGCGTTGCGCCTTCCCGAAGCGCGCCGGGCCATCGCGGCCCGGCCGGCCGCCGGCTATCAGAGCGTCGATGAATTCCTTGCCCAGGATCTGTTCGCCGGAATTGCGTTGGAACCGCCTGTTCGCGCCCAACTTGGTGTTCGAACACGTTATTTCCTCGCCGAAAGTGATGTACGCTTTCACGACGCTCGCGTGACTATGGCCTCGCTGATGGAAGTCGGCGGCAATGGAGTCGTCACAACCCACCTGCGCAGGTTTGGAAAGTTGGACTGATGCGCACACTGGTCCTCCATCTCGGCTCTCAAACGCACTGGGCGCTCTTCGAAGCGCCGCTCGCCGCACCCGCGCGCCTCGGAACGGGCGCTCCTCCGTCGGAGACCGCCACCGACCGCTGCTGGGTCCTTGTGCCCGGCACGGATGCGACGGCTCACACGGTCGAGCTTCCGCGCGAGGCGAATGAGCGCCGGCTTGCGGCCGCTGCGGCTTTCGCTCTTGAAGACGCGCTCGCCGCCGACCCCGCCGATCTGCATTTCGCGCTGGGCGCGGCCGGCGAAGCGAAGCGCCTGGTGGCGGTCGCAAGTCACGCGGCCATGACATCCTGGACGGCGCGCCTTGCGACGCTCGGCGTCAAAGCCGATCTCCTTCTCCCCGACTTTCTTGCGATCTCCAAGGGGCCGGTCGCTCACGACGGTCTCGTTCTCGCGAGAACCGCCGAGGGCGGCTTTGCCGCCGAAGCAGCTCTCGCGGCGCTGGTATTGGACGATCCACAGATGAAGGTCCCGGCGCGTCCCGCGGCGGAGTTTCTCCAGGACGCCTACGTCACTTTGCTCCAGGCCGCGCCGGTCAACCTTCTGCAAGGCGCCTATGCATCCAAGCGCGACTGGGGCGTGGCGCTTCGTCCGTGGCGGCGCGCCGGCGCTCTTGCCGCCGGTGTCGTTCTCGCCGTGGTCGCGAGCCTTGCCATCGAAGGGTTTCGTCTCAATCGCCAGGCCGAAGCGGCCACGGCCCGCGCCGAGGCCGTCTTCCGTGCGGCGCTCCCGGACGTAAAACGTGTCGTCAATCCGCGGGCGCAGATGCGCGCTTATCTCCAGGGCGCCAACCTCACGGGCGGCGGTTTCATCGCCTTAAGCGAGGTTGTCGTCGGCGCGGTTTCCACCGTGCCCGACGCTGAAATCACAACCCTGCGGTTCGACGCCAAGCGCGGTGAGATCGCCACCACCTTCTCGTTGCCTTCATTCGAGGCGGTCGAACGCGTAAAAGCCGAATTGACCGGACGCGGCGGTCAGGTCCAGGAAGGCGGCGCACGCCAGGACGGCGCGAGGATTCTCGCCGACGTGACGGTGAAGCAACGATGAGCGAGTGGTGGACTGATCGGCAGCCCCGCGAACGCGCGCTCCTTTTGGGCGTGGCCGCACTCCTATGTGCCTTCGCCCTGTTCCAGTTCCTGCTCCTCCCGCTCGTTCACTACCGCGCCTCGGCGCAAGATCAGCATGAGGCGGCGCTTGCGATGCTGACGGAGGTGGAAACCGGCGCCCGGGCGATTCACGCCCTTCGCGCCGCCGCCGGCGAGCGGCCCGAAGGCGCCGTGCGCACCGTTGTTGCCGTGACCGCTACTGAACTCGGCCTTGCCATCACCCGGCTGCAGCCCCTCGAGACCACGGAGCTCGACGTCTGGCTCGACGACGTCGATTCAAAGCTGCTCTACGCCTGGGTCGGCCGCCTGCAGGAGAGGGGGATTCCCGTGACGCGGGCCGCCATTCAAAAGAATGACGGCGCCACCGTCAGCGCCCAGATCACCTTCGCCGGAGGGCCGTCATCGTGAATACCCGCTGGCTCGCCGCTATTTTTGCCGCCTGCTTCGCAGTTGTCATGATCGCGACCTTGCCCATGGCAGTGGTCCTGCGCGCGGTAGACCTTCCGGCGCATGGCGTCGTCTTCTCCCGGGTATCGGGAACGGTCTGGAACGGCGAAATCGCCGGCCTTGCATGGCGCGGGCATGATCTTGGTGGTGCGCGCCTCGCGTTGCGGCCGCTGTCCTTGTTCATCGGCCGCCTCGGCGTCGACATTGACCTCGACGGCGCGGGTCTCGTCGACGGCGGCGGATTCATTGCGCTTTCGCCGGGCGGCCTGCACGTCCGCGATCTCGCCCTTTCCGCCGACGTGGCGGACCTTCCTATCTTGCTTCCGCTCTCGGGAAGGGTTGCGCTCGACCTCAGCCGTGCCGACGTGAACGCGGCCGGGTGCCGTCAGATCGAAGGTTCCGTGCGGACCGACGCCTTGAAGAATCGCCCCGCCGGTCTCGACTGGAGCGGCCCGGAGCTCAAAGGTCCCATGACCTGCAGCGAGGGCGCCATCATGATACCTATGAGGGGCGCTGCGGGCTCCGAGACCATAGGTGTCGCCATGACGCTTGGAAAAGACGGAAGCTTCGGCGTCCGCGTCGATGCGCGTACGCCCAACGCGGCTGTCCTTAGCGTGCTGTCGGCGATCGGTTTTGTGGAATCCGACGGCGTTATGACATTGACCCAGCGCGGGCGCTGGATCTGAGTTTCTCAACAGAGGTGATGTGATGAGAACGATCTGCTCGAAGCTCCTGATCTCCACCGCGATCCTCGCGCTCGCCGGCTGCGTCACTGACGGCGGCCCAGCGCCCGTCACGCAGGCGCGAGTGGCCGCGCCTGCCGCCGAGGCCCGTGAGATCGGCACGCTTTCACCCCGCAAACTTGCGGCCGGCGAATGCGGCATGTTCCTCTGGTCCAAAGCCGCCGACCGCAGCCTTGTGTTTTTCAACACCCGCGGCGGCGCCGGACAGATGATGCTCGATGGACGCGAAGTGAAACTCGTCCGCGCCGCGGCCGACGGTGCCGAGGTTCTCGGGCAGTTCGAAAGTCAGACCTTCAAGCACGATCAGCTTTCGATCGAACTCCAGATTCAGTTCGAGCGCCGCCCGGGTCTCGCCCGCGGCGCGGTCATTCCGCAGGGCGCTTTGCGCCTGAAACGAGATGACGGATGGGAATATATTCTGCCCGTCGGGGGGCTTGTCGGCTGCGAAGAAGCCTAGCCAACAGGCTATGTGAGAAGGTTGTATGACACTAAAATGACGAGGTAGTCGGCTCGCGGAAAAAGCTTTAGCACTCCCCGCGCTTCGTTTCATTTCCGTCAATCATTTCCGAACGATGCCTGAAATTGAACTCAAACTTCGCGGCACGCCCGCACGCCTGAAGAGCGCGCTCGCGCGTCTTCAAAAGAAGGCGGTCAAAACCTCCGTATTCAAGAAAAGCCTACGCGCGGTCTATTTCGACACCGCGAAAGACGACCTACACGCCAAGGGCCTATCCTTCCGCGTCCGCGACGAAGACGGGCACTTCATTCAAACGCTGAAACAAGACGCGTCGAACGGCGAAGCGCTGACGCGCGGCGAGTGGAGCGACGACGTCGCGGCCGCGGCGCCCGAACTCCTCAATACCAAGAGCGGCCGCAAGCTTCGCCATGTGTGGAAGGACGTGCGTCTCCTGCCGCGTTTCCGAACCGTGATCGCGCGGCAGGGGTTTCTGATCAGCCCACGCCGCGGTACGCAACTTGAGCTCGTGCGTGACGAAGGCGAAATTCAGGCCATAGGCAAGGATAGCGCGCGACGACGAGACGGTGCGGGTTTCCGAAATCGAGATCGAGCTCAAACAGGGATCTCCGGGCGCGCTCTACGACGTTGCCCTTCAGATTCTGGAAGCGGCCCCCGTCCAGATCGAAACCCGCGCCAAGTCGGACCGCGGCTACGCGCTCCTCTCGGCCGAGGCACAAATTGCCGCCGTGAAGGCCGAGGCGCCCAAGGTGAGTGGCGGTGAAACTCTCGCCGAGGTCTTACGCTCCGCCGCGCGCCGGCATTTCGGTCAGTTCCTGGCCAATATGGCAGGCGCCCTCGAGCACGATCCCAGCAGCATTCATCAGATGCGTGTTGCCATGCGCCGCCTGCGCTCGGCGCTCTATGGCGTACGCGATCTCCTGCCGGAAGCCGAATACGAATTCGTCCGCGTGAGGCTCAAATATCTTCTCCAATCGCTGGGCGCGGCGCGCGATTGGGAGGTGCTGACCGAACGCATCTCGGAACTCAATGATGAGGACGAGCTGGAGGGCCATGCGGAGAATGTCCAGCGCGCCGCGAACGCAAAAAAGCGCCAGGCCCTAGTCCGCGCCGTCGACGCCGTCGGCTCACGAAAGAACACGAAGACGGCTCTTGAGGCGATGCGCTGGTTCGAGGACCTCCCGGCCTCGCGGCATGGACGCAAGCTAAAGACAAAAGCAAAGGCCGCGGCGGCGGACATCCTCAACGAACTGTTCGACCGCGTACGGCGGCGTGGCCGTCATTTCGAGGAGCAGTCCGTAGGCGATCGTCATCGCTTGCGCATCGCCTGTAAGAACTTGCGCTACAACGTCGAGCTCTTCGGCGCGCTCTACGGCAAGCGGAAAGCGGAACGGTTCCTGGCGCAGCTGAAGCCCGTCCAGGACGATCTCGGTCACTTGAACGACGTCAGCCGCGCCCGCGATCTCTTAGGCGAGCTCGCAAAGCGCTCACCGCAGAAAGCTGCAGCCGATGCCGTCGTCGCGCGGCTGGAAGCGCGCGTGACGGCCGCCGACAAGCGCGCGCGCAAACATGTCTCGACACTCCGGGATGCGAAGGCCTTTTGGTAGCCTCTACCAGAAGTATTTGGAGACCCAGCAAATGACCGCCCCGACGGCGGCGGCCGGCGGCTTGGTGATGATCCAGGCGAGCAGGATCTTGTACACCGCATTTTTCGTTTTAGATCAGCTAAAATAATACATAGGAGCGGTTGGCTTTCCGTCGTCGTCGCGACCGTCTTATGCTTAGGCATATTCCTCTTAGCCCGCCAGCGGACCTGCCATGTTTTCATATGGTCGCCTCTCCGCCTTCGCCTTGGGCGGCGTGCTTTTGTTCGCGCAATCGGCGCTCGCCGAAACGCGCTCGTACGCGGTGAGTTGGTTCACCCAGGCCATGAATTCCCAGGCCGGAGATTGTCCGGACGGGGTTAACCTTCCCTGGAAAGAGCATCGCCTCAAAATTCTGCGCGACTACGGTTTCACCGGCGAGCAGATCGAGGCGATGGTACAAGAAGAACTGGCCGGCAAAGGGCGCAGCCCTATCCAAGCCTTCATTGTCATGCGCGGCCGCATGAATGGCCAGCCGGTCAGTCCTTATACATACCCGGCGACGGTCATTGATCCGAAGCTTCACTATGTCAAAGGCGCCAAGACGTCCTACGGCTTCAATCTTGATGGCCAGGAAGGCCCGGCCAGTTTCATCGATCCGGACACGGGCGAGAAGGGCGTCGACAACGAACTCTCCCGCGCGCTCGGCTGCATGCGCGAATTCCGGGGCTCGAAAGCCACGCCGCCTTTGTACTGGGAATGGACCTGGGGCCAGTTGAAGAGCAACCAGCCGGCATGGCTGATTACCATTGAAGGCGACGATCTCGGTAGTGACGGGGACGTCACCGTAACCTTCGATCGCGCCCTCGAGCACCTGCGGCACAACATCGACGGCTCGCCGCGTAAAGATGTCACCTACCGCATCGATCCCGATCCGCGTTCTCACAATGTCTACGCCGGCCGAATCGAGGACGGCTTGGTCACTTTGACCGCCCCAGGTACGGCCGGCATCAATCTTTTGCAAGATCCGCTCGTCGCCGTGATGTTCCGCATGACCAAGGTCAATATGCGGCTCGGGATGATGTCCGACGATTCTCTGGACGTGATGGTCGGCGGATACCAACCGTGGAGCGACCTCTACTTCAGCTTTGCCGGCGGTGGTGCGGCCAATGAGTCTGCGTCCACCGGCGACATGCCCGGCATCTACTATCTCTTCCGCCGTCATGCGGATGCCGATCCCGATCCCGCGACGGGTCAGAATGCGTCGATCTCAGCGACTTATTATATGCGCGCCATCCCCGCTTTCACCGCGGCGCCGAACCTCAAAAGACCCACTCTCGCGGCCAGGTAATCGTCATGTTTCACAGGTCCCTCCGATCCCGCTTCGCCGCCGGTGGGGCGCTCGTGCTCATCATCGTCGGCGGGTCTGCGGCGCTTGTGCCCCAGAAGCCCGAGGCGGCGGCGCTCGTTCCCGCCGCCCATGCTCCGGGCCCGGCCACGGTGCGGCGCCTCAGCGCCGACCAGTACCGCAATATCATCCATGATGTCTTCGGCCGGTCCCTTGATCTCGGCGGATACTTTGAACCCGATTTGAGAATCTCGGGCCTGCTCGCCGTCGGCTCGGGGAAGGTCGGCATCACGCCCGCCGGTATGGAACAGTACGACGCCATGGCCCGCAGCATCGCGGGCCAAGTGGCGGACGAAGACCACCGTGCCCAGATGATCCCTTGCGCGCCGAAAAGCGCGGACGCCGCCGACGATGCGTGCGCCGGCGCCTTCCTTGCCCGCGTCGGCCGGCTGCTGTATCGCCGGCCCCTGTCCGAAGACCAGCTGGAGGCCTACGTCGACGCCGCCGCCATCGCCGCGCGGACCACGGGGGATTTCTATCAGGGGATCGAGTTCAGCCTCGCCGCCATGCTGTCATCGCCGCAGTTCCTCTTCCGCGAGGCGCGCACGGTTCCGGCGCGCGGCAGCGTCCATGTGCTGGACGCCTACGCCAAGGCCTCGCAACTCAGCTTTTTCCTGTGGAACTCGGGACCCGATCTCCTGCTCCTTGAGGCCGCCGCGAAGGGCGTTCTTGATAGGCCGCGCGGGCTGTCACGCGAGGTCGATCGCATGATGGAAAGCCCGCGCCTGGAAGCCGGGCTACGCGCCTTCTTCACCGATAACTTTGGCTTCGACAAGATCACGAGCTTGACTAAGGATGCTGCGATCTTTCCTGAATTCAGCGCGCAGGTGGCTGAAGACGCACAAGAACAGACGTTGCGCACAATTCTTGACGTCGTCCTCACCCGCAACGCGGACTACCGTGAGATTTTCACGACTAAGAAGACATTCCTTACCCAGCAGCTCGGCTCCATCTACCGCGTGCCCGCGATCAGCGATGCGCCCAACGGCGCACCCGACACCTGGCAAGAGTACGAGTTCGCCGCCGATGATCCGCGCGCGGGCATCCTCACCCATATCTCGTTCACGGCGCTGCATTCCCCCGCGGGTCGCGGCTCGCCAACGCTGCGCGGTAAGGCGCTGCGCGAAATCATGATGTGCCAGCCGGTTCCGCCGCCTCCGGGCGACGTTCCGTTCAACATCATCAATGATACTTCAAATCCTCTCTATCGCACGGCGCGCAAGCGCCTGGCCGCGCATGCCGCGAATCCTGTGTGCGCCGGCTGCCACAAGATCACCGACCCGATCGGTCTCGCTCTCGAGACCTTTGACGGCCAGGGCAAGTTCCGCACGACCGAGAACCGGGAAACCCTCGACACGAGCGGCACTCTCGACGGAGTAGCCTATCAGGATGCGGCTGGGCTCGCGCGCGCCGTGCGCGATAATCCCGCGACGACGACCTGCATCGTGAACCGCCTTTCCGCTTACGCGCTCGGGCGAGCAACGGCGCCGGGCGAGAAGGCCTGGGTCGCGCACCTGCAAAAGGCGTTCGCCGATGGCGGCTACCGTGCCACCACGCTGATGCGCGCTATCGCCGTCAGTCGCGAGTTTTATACCGTTTCGCCGCCGGCGCTTGAGCAAAGCGCCTCGGCGCCGGCCAGTACAGGAGAAACGCGATGAAAGTGAACCGCAGGACCGTTCTCAAGGGATCGCTCGCCGGCGCTTCGGTCGGTGTGGGTATACCGCTCCTGGATTGCTTTCTCAACGCGAACGGCACCGCGCTGGCGAATGGAGCCGCGCTGCCGCCGATCTTCGGCACGTGGTTCCAATCCCTCGGCTTCACGCCCGGACGCTGGCGGCCGGATGCCATCGGGCGCGACTACGAGTCCAAGGCCGAGATGAAACCGCTCGACGCTTTCAAGGCGCGGATGAATCTTATCAGCGGCTGCCAGTATTTCATGGACGGAAGGCCCGTCGAAACGCATATCACGGGCGTTCAAATCGGCTCCACGGGCGCAATTCCCGTCGGCGTGATCTCGGCGCCCAGCATCGACGACATCGTCGCCGGTATGATCGGCGCACGCACGCGTTTCCGCTCGTTGGAAGTCTCGCTGACCGGCAATCGCGAAAGCGCGAGCCGCCGTGCGGGCTCCGCCAGCAACAGCCCATCCGAGCCGTCGCCCGCCGCGCTATACGCGCGAATTTTTGGGCCCGAGTTCCGCGATCCGAACGCGCTTGCGTTCGAACCCGATGTCCGCGTCATGGCGCGCAGGAGTGTTCTGTCCGCGGTGAGCGACGCCCGCCGGGATTTCAGCAAGGCCCTCGGCGCGTCGGACCGCACGCGCCTCGAGGAATACTTCACCTCCATCCGCCAGCTTGAGCAGCAGCTCGAGCTTGATCTCCAGAAGCCCGCGCCTCTCGAGTACTGCGCGCGGCCCGGAACGCCTGCCGAGGGCGTGGTCGGCCCCGTCACCGACGACGTGGCGCGCAACGCCACGCTGTTTGGCGGCCTCATCGCCAACGCGGTCGCTTGCGACCAGACGCGGGTCTTCAATCTCATGATGGGTCAGGCCGGTAACGTCAGGCAGGCCGGCAGCATCGAGAACTGGCACGGCTGGACCCATGAAGAGCCGATCGATCCTCAAGCCGGCTACCAGGTGATCGTGGCCTGGTACAGCACGTGGGCGGCGCAAGTCTTTGCCGATTTCCTCACCGAACTGGACAAAAGGAAGGAAGGCTCCGGCTCCGTGCTGGACCGTGCCGTGGTGCTCTGGCAGACCGACCATGGTATCGCCCGCAGCCACACTATGGATAATCTCCCCATCATTGCTGTGGGGAGTGCCGGCGGGCGGCTCAAGACCGGCATGCACATCAATACGCCGGGCGATCCCTCGACGCGCGTAGGTCTCACCCTTCAACAGGCGCTCGGCGTGCCGGCCGGCACGTGGGGCGCATTGTCCAACGCGACTTCGAAGACGATGACGGAGATTCTCGCATGAAGCGCGCAGCGGTGCTGGTGGCCGCGGCCGCCGTGACTCTCGGCGCGGCATCGTCCGATAGCCCACCCCGGACCGGTGCGCTCGCGACTCCGCCCGGCGTCACCCTTCAACCGCTCGGTGTTTCCCAAGGATATGAATGGAACAAGCAGACGGCGACCTATTTGCCGCGCGAACAAATTGCCTTCGCAACGCCCGAGGGCATGACGCTGTACACCTTCGACGGCGACGCGAAAGGAAAGCCGACATGCGTTGAAGCCTGCGCTGAGGCATGGCCGCCGTTAGTTGCCACGGACAACGCGCGCCCGATGGGGCGGTGGTCCGTCGTATCGCGCGCCGACGGTGCGAAACAATGGGCCTACCTGGGCAAGCCGGTTTACGCGTCGGCGAAAGATGTAGATCCGGGGTCGGTGTACGGCAACAGCCCGGCGCGCTTCGGCATGCTCCGGAAAGATGCCCGCGGCAATGCGACCGGAGGGATGCAGCGCATGCGCGATGGAAAAATCGTGACGCCCGACGAACCGTTGCCGCCGGGCTGGAACGTCGCGCTCGCCTTTCCCGTCGCCGACATGCAGCTCCCTGTGGGATTGCGCATCCGCGAAATTCACGATGCCGCCAGCATCGCGCTCGCCGATCACCGCAACATGACCATCTATGCATTCGCCGGCGACGCGCGCCGGGAGAAATCCGCTGGAAGCGCTTGGATTCCCGTTGAAGCGGCTCAGCTCAGCGACCCGATCGGCGAGTTCACCTTCATTCTGCGCGCCGACGGCATCAAACAGTGGGCCTATAAGGGTTATCCGCTCTACACATTCGCCCACGATCTCGTGCCGGGAGACGCCAATGGCGTGGGAATCGATCCGCGCCGCAGCGTCGCCGCTGTTGTCAGCTATTTCATGCCGGCGAACGTCACTCTCCAGGCGACGCCGGGGCGCGGCAATGTGCTCGCGACGGACAAGGGACTTACCCTCTATCGCCGGGAAGCGCACATCGACCAGACCGGCGGCGGTCATAACCTGCGCCGCGGCCAGCCTATCCGCCCCGCCATTGGCCGCGAGATCGGTCTTGAGAACGTACGTTGCGATGACGCCTGCCGGAAGAT
>CAMDOZ010000019.1 GCA_945903705.1 Fidelibacterota bacterium
CACCGTCGAGGCCATCTGCACCTCCATCGGCCGCCTGCTCGGCACTTACACGCCCCAAGAATGCGCGAACTACTTCAAAAACTCCGGCTATCTGACCTAGAGTCATTCCGCTCTAGCCCTCACGCACGCCCCGCCTATGACCTCTTCGCCCATTTTTATTCGCCACCAGCCTTGTCCCCGGCCGCGACCACGCCTTGCAGGCCGCGACGGTCGCATCGTGGCTGGCCTGCGGCTTTGAGGTGATCTCGGTCAATGGCGCGGCCGAAGCGGATGCGGTGCGTAAGGCCTATCCGGACGTGATGGTCATCCCCGTCAGCGCAACGGCCGAGCGCTTTGCCAAGAAACCGGTGCCCTTCATCCACGACATGCTGAAGGTGCTGCGCCAGGCGATCGCCGCGCGCGGCCTCACGCCCGACACCTGCGTGGCCGGCATCATCAATGCGGATATCTATTTGCGGAACGTCACGGGGCTTAAGGAATTCATCCAGCGCGAAGCCCATGGCAGCCTTCTGTGCGGGCCGCGCGTGGACGTCGCCGATCAGGAGAGCTTCGCGCGCTTCACGCCCACAGGGGCGGAGACCTACTCCATCGGCTACGACTATTTCTTTATGTCGGGGACGGCCCTCGAAGACTACGCCGACAGCCCGTTTTGCATGGGCATGCCGTTCTGGGACTACTGGATGCCGCTGGTGACGCTTCTGAAGGGTATGCCGCTCAAAACCTTCACCTCGCCGGTCGCACTGCACGTGCATCACGACACGCGCTGGGACGATACGATCTACCTCTTCTTCCATGCGCTCATCACCTATGTCATCGAGCTCGCGCGCCGCACGCGCGGACAGAACCCCTCGGCGGCAGGACGCCAGTTCGACCTGTTCTTCGACTTCGTCTCGCACCTTTACGGCGCTGTGTTCACCCGCGGCACCGAACCCGCCAAAGACAGCGCCACGCCGGACGCGGCCGGCGTCGCCATGCTCGCGGACTTCTATGACCGCTTCCAGCAGGTGGCGGTGCATCACATCAAGGCGCAAGCCGCGCCCGTGACCCTGGCCGAAGCGCTGACCCCGTGACGAACGCGGCCGCGGACCTGTTCAAGGAGGGTCTCGCGCGCCACCAGGCGGGCGATGCGGCGGGCGCCGTTGCGCTCTACCGCCGGGGGCTTGCGCTTAACGCCGCGAGCGTCGACGCCTGGCATTTGCTTGGTGTCGCGCAGGTCCAGACAGGTGAGTATGCCGAGGCGATTTCGGCGTTCGAGAAAACCATCGCGCTCAGGCCGTCTTTCGCCGACGCTCACGGGAATCGCGGCACAGCGCTGCAACATTTAGGGCGATTTACCGAAGCCGAGGCGGCCCTGCGAACGGCCATTGCCCTCGCGCCCGCGACGGCTCCATTCCACTTCAACCTCGGCAACCTTTTCTCGGAGATGGGCCGCCTTCCGGAAGCGGTCGACGCGTATCGCGAGGCGGTGCGTATCCAACCGAATTATGCGGTCGCCCATTCGAATCTCGGCAGGGTGCTCAGAGACCTCGAACAGCTGGAGGCCGCGACAGCCTCGTTCGAAACGGCTGTCGCACAAGACCCCGCGAACAAAGCCGCGGGCTACAACCTTGCAAACGCCTACCGCGATCAAGGCCGGCTGACGGATGCAGAGAGAGAAATCCGCAAGGTGCTGGCTCAGGATCAATACGCGCAGGCTTACAACACACTGGGTGTGATCCTGAGCGATCAAGGGCGCTCCGCCGAGGCCGTCGGAGCTTTCGCGGCGGCGATGAACCTTGCACCGAGCCACTATCCCCATGCGAGCAACTGGCTCTCGGCGCAGCAGTATGTGGCGGGCGTGACGGAGGAGAGCCTCGCCCGCGCCCACGCGCAATGGACGGCGCGGCACGTCTCCTCGTTCGTGCCGGCGACGCCGAAGCTTCGCGCGCAAACGCCGATGATCGTGGGATTTATCTCGCCGGATTTCGGGGTGCATCCGGTCGGCTTGCTCAGCGTGCGGATGTTCGAGCACCTCGATGCGGAGAAGCTGCACGCTGTCGTTTTCAGTACGCGGCCACAGGCGCGCGAGGACGAGATCAGCGCGCGTATCGCTAAGGCGACGACGTGGCGGCGCGTCGATGGTCTGTCCGACGACGACCTCGCGCGCGCTGTGCGGGACGCCGGCGTCCAGATCCTATTCGACATGTCGGGCCATACGGCGGGACACCGCCTGGGCGTGTTCGCGGCGAAAGCGGCGCCGATTCAAGTCAGTTGGCTGGGCTACGTGGGCACGACGGGCCTTCGCGCCATGGACTATGTGCTCGCCGACGACATCCAAGCGCCGCCGGGAACGGAATCGCATTATGCGGAGAAAATCATCCGCCTGGCGCATGGATACACATGCTTCGATCCGCCGGCGGAGATCGCCGCGGCGACCCAAACCCCGGCTGCAAAGAATGGGTTTGTGACTTTTGGAAGCCTCAACAATCCGGCGAAGTTGAGCGAGGCGGTGATCGAGGGCTATGCGCGGATTCTGACGCGCGCGCCGTCGAGCAGGCTCGTTCTCAAATTCCGCGGCCTCGAAGACGCCGGCGTGCAGAAGAGATTGCAGAGCGCTTTCGCCGCGCATGGCATCGCGAGCGAGCGCCTCGTCATTTCCGGCCGCGCGCCGCGGGCGGAATTCCTAAAGACCTATAACGAAGTGGATATCGCCCTCGATACATTCCCTTACTCGGGCGGGCTCACGACGTGCGAGGCGCTGTGGATGGGTTGCCCCGTGCTGACCTTCCCGGGCGCGACCTTCGCCGGACGCCATGCGGCGAGCTATTTGACGCATGCGGGGTTGAGCGAACTGATAGCGGCGGATCGCGCGGGCTTCGAAGCGCTGGCGGTCGCGCTGGCCGGCGACCTCGCGCGCCTCAACAGCATGCGCGCGACGCTGCGGGAGACCGTGCGCACGACATTGTGCGATGGCGCGCGGTTTGCGAGAGAATTCACCGCGGCGATGCAAGAGACCCTCCATACCGCGCTCTAAGCACTCTCCTCAGACCGGCCGTGCAAGATCGAAGCCATAATGCGCGGATTTCGGCGGCCGTGAATAACAGCGATCACAAGCAGAGGGTCTTCGTTCGGCGCGTAGGCGATGAGGTACTCACGAACAGTGGAAAACCGCAGCGACCGTCCGGACAATTCAGGCCGACGGGAACCGATGTGCGGCGACGATGCAAGTAGGTCGAGTGTAGTGAAAATTTCTGCGATGACGCGGTCTGCGGCATCGACGTTCTGCTCCGCTATATAGTCCCAAATTTCATCAAGATCCGCGAATGCGTGCGGATGCAGCACGTATCCGCTCATGCTGGCGGAAGCCTCCGCTGGCGACTTTTCTCACGCATACGGGTCGCCGCCTCTTCTCCGGACATCAGGCCGACCTTACCAGCCTTCGCCTCGTCGTATCTCGTGTCCAGGCTTTCACGCAATCCGGCTACTTCGTCGAGGTAGCCTACAAGCGCATCCTGTACGAGATCATCCGGCTTCCGGCCGCTTGCCGCGGCAAGATCATTCAGTTTCTTGGCCAAAGCGTCGTTCACGCGAATATTCATAGAGCTCTCCGCGAGCGGATCATTTCTAAGCATAGCACCGTTTGCCCAGCGACGTTAAACCCCAATAGCCTCGAGCAATTTGCCGATGCGCTGGGGCCAACCCCAGCCTTGCATGAAAGCCGCGCCGTGGGCGCCGCGGCGCCGCGCACCCTCGCGATCGCTGTAGGCGTCTTCGAGACGCATGACGATCTCCTCAATGGAGGACTCGCCCCAACCGTCGAGGTCTGGACGGCGCATCACTTCGCCCATGGGGATCTGGAAATCGAGGGTGTAGCAGTTGTCCTCGCCAATGAGGTCGAGGTGACCAGTGTTGCGCGAGAGGATCACCGGTACGCCCGTGGCCATGCACTCCATGGCGACGAGATTGGTGCCGCCTTCGCAGCGGCTGGGCAGAAGCGCCGCATCGACCTCGCGCAGGAGCGGCGCGGTGGCGGTGTTGGCGAGTGGGCCGAGGTCGACAAAGGAGTCGGGCGGGAGCCCATTCGCAATCAGCCACCCAGCGACATCGAGGCGACCGCCCGTAGCCGAAGGCGGCCCCGTTACGTGGCCGGAGAGACCGAGGCTTTGCGCGGCCTGGGGCCAGGGATTGTGCCAGGCGGTGACGAGCAGCGCGTCGGGATGGCGAGCGTGGAACTTCTTGAAAGCCGCGACGACGAGATCCTGGCCCTTGCGGTACTCGAGCTTCCCGCCGGAGAAGACGGCGAAGCGTCCGGCGAAGCGCCCGGCCCTCGCACCCGGCTTGAACAGGTCGAGATCGACGCCCTGAAAGCAGTTGCGCACGTTCGTGAAGCCATGGCGCTTTAAGATCTCGGCGTTCCAGGTCGAACCGGTCACGATCAGCGCAAAGCGCGCCGCGAGTTCAATGTTTTCCCGCGGGATCGTCGCTGATTCGAAGAAGACGACGCCGACGTCCGGCGCGCCTTGGAGCGCGCGCAGGATGGGCGGGAAGTCGAGCTTGTCGCCGAGGGCGTGGAGGATGGGGAAATCGGCCTTCACCTCGCCCTTGCTTCGCGCCTCGCGCCACCGGGCGTGCCGCGCCAGCGGCTCCTTGAGGGCCGCGGCCTGCATAGGCGTGAGGGTCAGGGGATCGGCAATAAAAAAGAGCGCCGGTTCTATGCCCCGGCCGACGAGCTCCACGGCAAGATTGGTGCCGTAAGTGCCCCAACCGCTGGCCACGCCCACCTGCCAGCCGATACCGATTTGCCGTGGCAGCGTCACGGTCCCACGCTCCGCCCGTCATCCTGGGCGTATGCCCAGGATCCAGGATTTCCGAGCGCCGAGCGATGCCGCAAACGCTTATTTTTCTGCATGGGGTGAGCTTCGCGACCCTGGGTCCTGGGGACAAGCCCCAGGACGACACCGGATATATCAACCAACGGAATGTTTAATGGATAGGGCGTACACGTTCGCCTAGGTCCGATTAAAGTGTTATTTACCGGTGATCCTGTAAGCGTGCAGGATTGAGAAGCTGGTGCGCATAAGCATCGCCCAGGTTGGGGAAGGAAACGACATGTCCGATTTCATGATGAGCCAGGTGCAGGGTCTTCTTGCCAAGGTTGGCGATGACCTCGATAAGATGAACAAAACCAACAATGCCCAGACGGACATGCTCCTGGGGGCGATCAATGACCTGGCCGCCAACCTTTTCGCCACCCAAGCCATCCTGTGCGTCTCGCTCAAGGACCATCCGGTCGATGCCAAGAAGGTCAAGGAGTGGATCGCCAGCCAGACCGGCAACGCGAGCGAAGCGCCCAAGGCCCAGGCGGTCGTGGACCAGCTTCTCGCCACCGCGAAGAAGTAACCTCCCTTCCCGCGGAGCCGCATGATGTTGCGGCTCCTCTATCGAACTCTCACCGACCTGTCCGCCTTGCCGCTCGCCGGCTGGCTCCGTATTCGCGCGCGCCGCGGTAAGGAAATCCCGGAGCGCCTCGCCGAACGGCGCGGCGTCGCCTCCGTGCCGCGCCCCACGGGACGGCTGGTCTGGATTCATGCTGCAAGCATGGGGGAATCCCTTTCGATCCTTCCTCTTGTTGCCGAGCTTGGCCGCATTGGCTGGCGCGTGCTGCTGACGACCGGCACGGTGACGTCCGCCGCTTTGATCGCGGAGCGCTTCCCGCCGGGCGTGCTTCATCAATTCGCCCCCCTCGACCGGATGGGCTGGATCCGGCGCTTTCTCGATCACTGGTCTCCGAACCTGGCGCTGCGCGCCGATTCCGAGCTGTGGCCGAACACCTTGGCGGAGATCGGACGGCGGCGGATTCCGCTGGTGCAGGTGAACGCACGGATTTCCGATCGCGCGTTCCGCGGCTGGCAGCGCTGGCCTTCATTTGCGAGAAGTGTCGCCTCCCCCATGACCCTCGTCCTCGCGCAGTCGGGCGAAGACCGCGAGCGATTTGCAGCCCTCGGCGCGAAGGATGTTCGCGTCACGGGAAACCTCAAGCTCGCGCCCGATCCCCTGCCCGTTGATTCGACGGCCGCCGCGCAGCTTCGGCAGGACACCACCGACCGCCCGATGTGGCTCGCGGCGAGCATTCACCCCGGCGAGGATGCAATAGCCGCTGCCGTGCATCGCGGCCTCAAGGCGCGCTTTCCGGACGTGCTGACGCTCATCGTCCCGCGGCATGCGGACAAGGGACGCGCGATGGCCGAGGCGATGACCGGTCTGCGCTGGAACTTGCGATCCGAAAACAAGACGATCGCCAGGGACGTGGAAGTCTACGTCGCCGACACCATGGGCGAACTCGGCTTGTTCTACGGACTGTGCGACCTCGTGTTCATGGGGAAATCGCTGGCGGTCGGCGGCGGCCAGAACCCGGCCGAGCCGGCGCTGATTGGATGCGCCCTGGTGCTGGGGCCGGACATGAGCAATTTCCGCGCGCTTACCCGCGATCTGGTCGAGGCGGGCGCGGCGGTGCAGGTCGCCGACGCCAAGGGGCTTCAAGCCACGCTCGAGGGCCTGCTTCTCGATCCCAAGAAGCGCGGCGCCCATGTCACCGCCGGCCGCGCCTATATGGCCCGCCACGCGGACGCGCTCAAAAATACCATGGACGCGCTCTCGCCCTATCTTGCGGGCGGACAAATCCAGTAGATTCGGCGGCGATGGATCAAGAGTCGGAACGCAAACTCCGCGAGCTGCGCCTGAACCTGGCCGAGGTCTGCCTGGAGGGCCGCGTCGAACGCATCGCGCAGCTGTGCCGCAGCCCGGCGGGCGACGCCATCATGACCATGATCAATTCAGGTGTACGCCACCTCGCCATGACCAAGGGCGATCAGGCGGTGGCGGAGCGCTGCCACCGCATCCTTTCGGTCGAACATGACGTCGGACGCAAGGTGAGCGCCTATCTCGCGCTCAGCCTGTTCACCCCGCCGCAGAGCATCGAGCGGGCCTTCGATATCGTGGATGTACCGACGCCGCTTCTGTGCACGGTCGTGAAGGTACTGCTGGCGGTGCCGATGTTCTTCACCCGCGAAGGCGCCCGCCGCCGTGCGTTGGCGCACGTGGAAGCCACGATCGCGGAAGTTCACAAGGCGGTGATGGTCATCGACGAGTTCGAGTTCCGCCGCGAGGTCCTGGCGGGCTTCATGGACGGCTATGTCATCTCGTCGATCTACGGCGAGGACGTCCCTCTGCGCGCTCTGGCGCAGCGGCGCGGCGATCTCATCCGCAAGTATCTGGAGATCCACGACCTCGCGCAGGATGTAATACCGGGACCTCGGCTCGGCACCGAAACCACCGTCCGCGTCGGCGTGCTGTGCCCGGGCACCATCAGCGAGACCGCGGCGATGCGCGGGCACCTTTTCGGCCTCGACCGCAGCGTGTTCCAGGTCATCGCCTTCGTCCCGGACGAAGCGGCAACGTCGGTCAGCGCGGGCTTTGAGGATGTTGCCGACGATTTCATTGCTTTGCCCGTTTCGGACATTCCCGCCGCGGCGAAGATCATCGCGCAGGAAGACCTCGACGTCCTGATCGCCGGCGCCAACATCACCAACACCTGCAAGTTCCCGTGGACGCTTCTGATGGCGCAGCGCCTTGCCCGCCTGCAGGTGGCCATGCATTGCAGCAACCTCACCACCGGCCTTGCGAGCGTCGACCTCTTTATCAATGGAAAGCTCAACGAGCCCGACGACGCGCAGGACGACTATACCGAGGAGCTCGCTTTGGTTCCGGGTTCGTCCAACCACTATGTCTTCGGCGGGAAGGCCGTCACACCCGAGACACTGACCCGCGAACGGATCGGCGTACCCGATGCGGCGTTGTTGCTGGCGACGGGCGCGAACTACTTCAAGATCGGGCCGGAGTTGCTGACCACCTGGGCGCGGATCCTGGAAGCGGTGCCGACCGCGCATCTCGTCATGTACCCTTTCAACCCCAACTGGACCACGCACTATCCGCACAAGGACGGTTTTTTGCGTTTTGTGCAGGAGCGGTTCGCCGAGCGCGGCATCGGCGTCGACCGGCTGCATGTCCTCGAGTCCCAATCGAGCCGCGCACCTCTTCTGGGCGTCTTGAAGCTTGCCGATCTTTACCTCGACAGCTTCCCCTATTCCGGCGCTGTCTCGCTTCTCGACCCGCTCAGCGTCGGCTGCCCCCCGGTGGTGCGCGAGGGTCACACGGCGCGGTGCCGCCAAAGTGCCGCGCTCCTAAAGGAAATCGGGCTCGACGTGCTGGTGACGCGCTCGATGGAAGACTACGTCACCGTGGTGAAGCGCCTTCTGACGGACCATAGCCTGCGCCGGGAGATCGCCGATGCGGTGAAGGAAATTTCGCGCACCGCGCAGCTTGGCGCGAAGGGCATCGGCGGCACCGTGGGTGACGTGCTGCTGGCAGCGCTCAAGAAGAAGTTGAAGACTCAGGCGCTGTAACGGGCCCGGGTTATTTGGAGAAGGGCGATTGCTGCTCGATCGTCTGCTGCGCGCGTTCAGCGGTGACGATGTCGGTCGCCTTTTTCATGATGGCGAGCAGGATCAAGAGCACCGCAATCGACATGAACATCGGACGCCAGGCCTTCAGCACGAACTGGCCATAGGTGATGGTCGCCATCACGAAAAACGAGAGGAAGGCGACTCCGATGAACGCGTAAGCGACGTAGCTCGTGGCGCTCATGCCTTCTGATGCGCTTGGAGCGCATCCTCGAGGCGGGCGATATAGTCGTTGCGGATGGCGTTGGCGACCCGCAGGTCCGCGATACGGCGCTCCTCGCCGACATAGAGACGCGCGATCGAAAGCACCGTCTGCGCCATGGCAGGATCGCGCACCCCGATGAGGTTGGTGCGATCCCATTCCAGATTCGGAAAAGTCGCAAGCGCACCGAAGTTGGCAAGGCTGCGCAGGTCGAAGCTGTTGTCGTCGCGCCACAGCGCCACCAGCGCGATATAGCCGAAGCCGGCGACCGACTGGGCGAGGGCGTTCGCGTCTGCGATATCGTAGAAGGCGCAGTTGAATTTCAGGAACGCCGGCTGCCAGCGTTTGATATGGCTCGCGGTGTCAGGCGGAAGAAACTTGGCCTCGCAGGAGAGCAAGGTGCAGGCCGGAATGGACGCCTCGGGCACGGTCGTAGCCGGAACCGCGGCAAGGTCCACCTTCGCGTCCGACCTGAATCCGGGTGTAGCGATGACCTTCCACCCAGCGGTAGCGTACTGCTGCAGCTGTGACGTGGAGGCGCCGGAGAAAAATACAGCCGTCGGCGCCACCGCGCGACTCTCGCGCCGCAGCTCTTCCGCAAAAATGATTGGAATATCGTCGCTCATGTCCCCTCAGCTGGAAATTATATCAGATATAATTTCCGCGCGGAGATTCTTAATGCGGACGTTCGGTGAGCGTCGCGTTAACCGTCACCAGCTTGCCGTGGCGGAGCACGGTCAGAGCCACGCCGTGGCCGATGCGCTCGGCGCCGAGCAGCCGGTGGAGGTGGTCGACGCCGGTGATGGGATGTTCGTCGAGGGTGAGCAAGAGGTCGCCGGACATGAGTCCGGCCTTATCGGCCGGACCGCCCGTCTCGACTTTGAAGATGCGTGCGGCGGTTTCGGGCCCGCGTCCAAGGGCGCGCACGATCCGGCGCGGAATGCCGGTGGTCTGCGCGGCAAGGCCCAAGTGACTGCGGCGCACCGTTCCGTGGAGTAGAATCTGCGTCGCGACAAAGAGCGCGGTGTTGGCCGAAACGGCGAAGCACAGCCCTTGCGCGCCAAGAATGGTCGCGGTGTTGACCCCGATGACGCCGCCCTTGCTGTCGACCAGCGGGCCTCCTGAATTTCCGGGGTTGAGGGCCGCGTCGGTTTGCAGGACGTCGTCGATCTGCCGACCCGCTTGGCCGTTATACCCTTGGCCGCGCAAGGAACGTCCGAGGGCGCTGATGACGCCGGCGGTGACGGTGCATTCGAAGCCCAGAGGATTGCCGACCGCAACGGCGAGCTGGCCCACTTTCAGCGCCGAAGAATCGGCGAAGGCGAGCGCCGGGCTCGCGCTGCCGTGGACTTGAATCACCGCAAGGTCGGTGTCGGGATCGTCGCCCACCAGATAGGCGGGAAACTCGGCGCCGTCGGGAAAGGTTGCGCGGATTGTGGGCGCGCCGTGGCCTTCATGATGCACCACGTGGGAGTTGGTGATCATGTAGCCGTCGGGTGTGAACAGGAAACCCGATCCGGAGCCTTCTTGTTCGCGCCCCTGCCGCTTGCCGCGCACACGCAGGTGGGCGACGGAAGGCGCCACGCGATCGACCGCGTTCACGACGCTTTGGCTGTAAGCGTCGAAGAGAGCGGCGTCGGGATTTGGCGGTGGGGCGGTATCTAGGGGCATGATGAACCCCATGTAGGAACGCTCAGCCGGTCGCGCTAGAGGCGGACAATTTCGCCAGTTCCGCCGCCATTTTCAAGACAGGCGGCTGCCAGTTGCGCCCGCGCTGCTGGCGGAAAAGACGCATCGAGGGATACCAGGGGGTGTCGGCGCGGTTGTGCAGCCAGCGCCAATCGTTGGCCTCGGCGATCAACGTCCAGACCGGTTTTCCTAGCGCTCCCGCGAGATGCGCGACGGCCGTGTCGACCGTAATCACGAGATCGAGAGTGGAGACGGCGGCGGCGGTGGCGGCGAAGTCGCGGAGCTGTGGCGCGAGATCTGTGAGGCGCGCGTCGGTCGCCTCGGCGCCAACCTGCAGACTGAACCAGGACACATTCGGCACAGCAAACAGGGGCGCAAGAATATCGAGAGAGACGGAGCGCTTGTCGTCCGCTTCGTGCTTGGGATTGCCGCGCCACACAAGACCGACACGCAAGCCCTCGCCTTCACGAGAGAGGTGCGGCGCGCCGTCCGGCACTTTGAGGTACGAAGCGGCCGCCGGAGCGGTCTCGAGCCGTGTGCCGAGCACGTGCGGCAGGCTCATGAGCGGAAGATAACAAGTTGCGTCCGAGACCGGCGTGCCGGCGCTCACGGCCGCGGCCACACCGGGCGCCGTGGCGAGCAGACGTTCAAGGCCCGGATGACATTCCAACACAACGCGGCCGCCGCGTTCGGCCACTTGCGCGGCAAACCGCACGAAATGGATCGCATCGCCCATACCCTGCTCAAGGGTGAGCAGAATGGTGCGCCCGTCGAGCGGCTCGCCCTTCCAACGGGGAATCTCGAGCTTGCGTTCGTCGCGGCCGGAGCGGCGGAAGCGCCATTCGTATTCGGCAAACCCTTTTTCGAAGTCGCCGGACACCAGGAGAGCGTTCGCGAGATTCCAGTGCGCATCGGCGCTGTCGGGCGCGAGCGCGACCGCACGTTCGAGGCACACGCACGCTTCCTTGATGTATCCCCAAGTACGATAGACCATCCCGAGATTAATAAAGGCGCGCGGCACCTTGGAATCGACGATGGCACTGGCATGGAACCAGCGTTCGGCGGCAACGAGGTCGCCGCGCTTGAAGGCCACGACGCCAGCGTTGAAGAATGTATCGGCGTCCTTGGCGCCGCCGGCGACGAGACGCTGATAGGCGCGCTGCGCGGCGGCATAGTCCTTGCTCTGCTGATGGAGAACGGCGATGTCGTACACAGCCGGCGGATAATTGACATTGATGCGTAAGGCCGCATTGAGCGCGAGGCGAAAGCCATTAGTGTCGCCCATCAGGCGGAGGGCTGTGGCGATCCCATGACAGAGGCTTGCATCGAGCGTCGCGACCGCACTGGCCTGCTGGAAAAGGTCGAGGGCATAGCGGGGATCACCACCATTGAGCTCGATCTCGGCCAACCGCCTTAGAGCCGTCGTTTCGTTCGGTTGGAGGCGGAGGATGCCGCTGTAGAGCGTTTTCGCCTTGGCAACGGCCCCACGTTCAAAGGCAGCGGCTGCGTCCTCGAGGAGGCCGCCAATGATCTCGCGCTCTTTGCCTGACTCGGGCATGATCCGCGATATCATTCGAGCGAGATATGACGCAAGACTTCGTTGCCGCTTCGGTTAATCCGTCCCTCGAGGACGCCCTCCGCCTGCATGCCGCCGGGGCCCTCGATAAGGCTCGCGCCATATATAAGAGTGTGCTGGCCCGCGCGCCGCGGGAGGCCGCCGCGTTGCATGGCCTGGCCCTGATCGCAATCGACGAAGGCGTGCCGGACAAGGCGCTGCCGTTTCTTTTCACCTGCCTTCAGATCGCGCCGGAGCATGCCGTCTACCGCACCAGTCTGGGCCTTGCCCTCATGAAACTCGGCAGGGTTCACGAGGCGGCGGCGCAATTCCTGGACGCCGCCAATCGGCCGCCCGGCCTCGCCGAACCGAGGATCCACCTCGCCCGCGCGCTGTGCCGGATGAACAGGCGCGCCGAGGGCCTCAAGATTCTGACCGAAGCCACCACCCTGTTTCCCGAGCGCGCCGACGTGTGGGTCGCCAAGGGCCAGGAAGAACGGGTGCAGCAAAAGCCCGCTGCGGCGGAAGCGAGCCTTTCCCAAGCCCGCAGGCTGGCACCCGACGACGCGCGCGTGCTGAACGATCTCGGCGTGGTGGTGCGGGCGCAAGGCCGCACGGCGGAAGCCGTGGCGATCTATCGCGAAGCCTTGGCGCTGGCGCCGAACGATCCGTTGACACACGGCAATCTCGGCAATGCCCTGACGGAACTGAAAGAGGAGAGCGCGGCCGATCATCATCTGCGGGAGGCTGTTGCGCTGGCGCCGGGATCGGTGGAGCACAGGTGCAATCTCGCCATCTTCCTGACGGCGCATGACCGGCCCCACGAAGCGGTCGTGCTGTTCCGCGACGTCTTGATGCGCGCGCCGGCCCATGCCGACGCCTGGACCAACCTCGGCGTAGCGCAGCTCGACATGGGCGAGACTGCCGACGCCGAGGCCTCCGTCCGCAAGGCCATCGCGATCGCGCCGCAGAACGCCGAGGCCCACTACAATCTTGCCTGGGTGCTGCTCCTGACGGGCCAGTGGCGTGAAGGCTGGCGCGAATACGAATGGCGCTGGCGCATGGCGCACTTCAGCTCCAAGCGCCGCACCTTTGACGCGCCCCTGTGGGACGGAGGCACGATCGCGGGCACCCTTCTCCTGCATGCAGAGCAGGGCTTGGGAGATGCCATCCAGTTCGTGCGTTTCGCGACGGCGGCGAAGGCCCACTGCGGCCGGCTCGTGCTGGAGTGCCCGAAGCCCCTCGTGCGCCTGTTCCAGACTTTGGGGAGCGCCGATGAGGTGATTGCCGCCGGGACACCCCTGCCCGCTTGCGACGCTCATGCGCCGCTGATGAGCCTTCCCCATATTTTTGGAACAACGGTCGAGACGGTGCCGGCGTCGGTTCCCTATTTAAAAGCGGCCGCCACTCCGCCGGGCCTCCAACTGCCGGCAAACGGACGCAAGCGCATCGGTCTCGTGTGGGCCGGATCTCCGGACAACAAGATCGACCGGCGGCGCTCCATTTCCGCGGCGCTGTTCGCGCCGTTGATGGACGAGACTCACGCGGACTTTGTGAGCCTGCAGGTCGGGCACCGGGCGCAGGAGGCCGCGGACCTCCCCCAAGAAAGATTGGTGCTGACCTGCGACGGCAACGTGAGCGACTTCGCCGATACGGCCGCAGTGATCGGCCAGCTCGACCTCGTGATCGGGGTCGACACGGCGGCCATTCACCTAGCCGGGGCCCTGAATGTGCCCGCGTGGGTGATGATTCCGAAGATGCCCGACTATAGGTGGTTGCTGGGGCGCGACGACACGCCCTGGTATCCCGGCATGCGCCTGTTCCGGCAGGAGGAATCAGGCAATTGGGGCGAACTGATGTGGCGCGTGCGCGCGGCGTTAACCCTTCTTCAACCTTCCTCCTAAAAGCTCCAAAGTTGGAAAACCCTCACTGCCGTGGTACCACTGGCTGCAGGTGAGCTTTGCCGCAGAGTCACCCGCGAGGCCTGAATGGCCCTCGCGTAGAGGAAGAACCTGAGGAACTTTATGGTCGGCGTACTCTCCGCGAACATGCCTATCAGCCTTTCCGGGTCCGCTTTGTTGGGGACCTCCGGTGCTGCGGGCGCGTCGGTGCTCGGGGCCTTCAACTCCGACGGCACGAGCGCCCTTCTCGGCAATATCAGCTCGACCACGAGTTCCCTCATCAGTCAGATGAAGGCCACCGCCAACCAAAGGCTGGTGGAGGAACAGGCGGCGATCACAGAGCTGGCGACGCAGCGCCGCGACGCCATAAATGTCCAGAACGAGCGCTGGATCTCGGTCAAGGCGCAGGTGAACAACGCCCAGATCGCCGTAGATAACGGCCGTGAAGGCATCGAGAAAATCAATCAAACCCTGCTTTTGATGCGCGGCAGTGTAGCCGGCACGCAGGAAGACCTCGCGTTTTATAAAGACCTGTTCAATGCCCAGGTCACGGAAATCAACAATGAGGCCGACAGCGGCGGCAAGGCCTTCAATTTGATCGGCGGCATCAACCGTTCGGATTACACGCCGAATGTTATCGAATACCGCAATAACTTGGGCATGGGTTTTACGCAGCTAACGGGCACCTATGCCGGTAGCGATTACAAGATCGTCGCCAACGACGGCACCGAATGGATTCCCGATCTCGGCTCCGATCTGATCGAGGCCCATACCGCGGCGAGCGGTGAGGCGCAAACCTACACCACCGGCGGCATCGAAATCCGCAAGGCGACCTCGACCCGCAACGGCATGGAGCTCGTGAGCTTTGACGCCCAGACCAACGCCATCACGGTCAATATCAGCATCGTGCCGCACGAAGCGCCGATCGTCGTAACCGGCACCTTGACGCGCCACGGCAACGGCATCATGCAGTCGTGGTTCTACAACGACTTCGCGACGGCGGCCGACCGCACGCGCGCGTTCAACGACATCTCGGCGGCGGAAGTGAACGTGGTCCTGGCGAGCGGCGAACTCGCGCGTTCGGCGGCGCAAGCCACCATGGACCAGCGCAAGGTGGACGCGGCGCTCGACGAATTGACGAAAGAGTCAGGTGCGATCCAGCAGACGCAGATGGAGCAGATGGAAGAGTCGCGGGTGAAAGCCGCCCAGCAGTACCAGGCGATGCTGACCAATCTGCAGAACCTCTCGTCGCAGCAGCAGAACTACCTGAACGCCTTTGCGGGCTTCATCGACAGCCCCTTCGCCCAAGCGAGCCTCAACCTCCTCGCCTAGGCCCAACCCGGCAAATCTTGCCGCTCCCGGGCCGGAATCTTTTGCCCGAGCCGGGGCTTCCAGAGCCGGCGTAAGACTAAAGCCCTGATAAAGTATCAAATATATCAATAGCTTAAGCCTTACGGCGGACTTGGCCCAGGCCTTGCGCAGCTTGGCCCGGGAACGTGTGCGCGGACACTCGAATCTTGTCCGGCCGCCCGCGTCTCAAGGAACCAAACGGAGCGAGCTATGGAAATTCAGAGCATTCACGGCAGCACCAAGACCACCGCAGCGACGACGGCCTCCTCGGAAGAGGATACGGCGTCGACGGCGAGCGGGTTTGCCGCGCTTCTGAGCATGGTCGGCTCCCAGTTCAAGGCCACCCTCGGCATCGGCATGGACCCGGTGGTGATCAAGACCGACGCGGACCCGGAAGCGGTGCGCGCCCCTGAGCCGCGCGAAGCCAAGCCGCGCCCCGAGCGTTCGGACGAAAAGGACGCCAAGGCGAAGCCGGCGAAGGACGAGAACGAAGAGGGTGAGACGCAGGCGGATGAAACCGCCGCTGCGGACGAGCAGAATTCAGAAACCACCGACGCGGGCGCCGACGCCCAGGCCGGCCAGGAGCAAGCGGCGCAGGCCGCGGTTGCCGCGGTCGTCGATGCGGCGTTGATCGCGCAGACCACCACGGTCGCGCCGGTCGTTGTCGCGGAAACCGTTGCCGTCGCCGCGGTTGAAACCGTGAGCGCGGACGTCGAAGCTGTGGTGACCCAAGTCGTTGCCGCCGATACGAACGTGAAGGCGGCCGAGACGGTTGTCGATGTGAAGGCCGCCGTGCAGACCGAAGTGAAGGTCGCCGAAAAAGTCGTGGCGCCGGAAGCCGTCGTGAAAGACACCGCCCGCGTGCAGCAGGCGATCAGCGCCTACGCGCCGACGCAGTCCACCGACGACGTTGAAGCAGTCGCGGTGGAAGCTGAAACCACCACCGTCGATACCAAGGCGGCCGCGAAGGACAACGCAGTACGTACCCTCGAGGTGCGCTCCGCCGCGGCGCAGGAGCAGGCCAACAATCTCGCCCGCCTGCTCGGCAGCGAGAACCGCATCCAAGTCCAAGTGAATGTGAATGCCGCCCACACCGCCAAACAGGCTGTGGCGGACGTGTCGATCTACAACATCTACGCCGGTTACAGCGCCGCCGACGCCATCTCGCTCGCGAACGGTCAGTTCGGCCAAGCCGAGCAGAGCCCGACGCAGACCCAGCCGCAGGCTCAAACCGCCGCGCCGCGCGCCAACGAAGCACTTCCACAGGCCGTCGTCCTTCCGCAGCCCGCGCAGGCGCCGGGCGCCACGAATGCCCAGACCTCCGCGCCCGCGCGCGCCGAGGGCCTCGCACCGGTGGCCGTGCAGGCGAGCGCCTCTTCAGGCGGCGCTGCGACCGCCAACCAGAACTTCAGCGCCTTCGCCCAGAGCGGCCAGTCGAACGCGGCGCAGCAAACTCAACAGGCGGCCCAGCCCAATCCGACCGAGCGCCCGGCCGCGACCGCGCAGTACGTGATCGACCAGATCAAGGTGAACATCACCAAGGCCGCCAAAGCCGGCCTCGACCGCGTCACCATTCAGCTGAAGCCGGTGGAACTCGGCCGGATCGAGATCAAGCTCGAGATGAGCGAAGACCACAAAGTGCGCGTCACCGTGACGGCCGACACCAAGGACACGCTCTCTCTGCTGCAGACCGACAGCCGCACCCTCGAGCGCACCCTCAACGACGCCGGCCTGCGCACGGATGCGAACAACCTTCACTTCAATCTGCGCAGCGAAAGCGACACCCAGTCCGCTGAAGGCCAGAACGGCCAACGCGGCAAGAACGGCGGAAGCGCGACCAACGAAGCGGCGGGCGAAGAACTCCCGTCGTCCTTTGACTACGCGGCGGCGGCTAATGCCCGCGGCGGCGTGGACACGTTTGCTTAAGAGAACAAGGACCGGATAACGGCTATGGCAGTTTCAGGCATCACATCTCCGAACGTGGCGATCGATCAGGTCACCACGTCGAAGAACAAGCTGGCGAAGGACCTGAACTCCTTCCTACAGCTGCTGACGTCACAGCTGAAGAACCAGGATCCGCTGTCGCCGATGGATTCGTCGGAGTTCACCAACCAATTGGTGGAATTCGCGCAGGTCGAACAGCAGATCGGCATGAACGACAACCTGACGAGCCTGATTGGCCTGACCAACCAGAGCATCGTCTCGAACGCCGTGAACTACATCGGCAAGACGATCGAAGGCGAAAGCAACCAGGCACCGCTGCAGAATGGAAAGCTGAAGGCCGCTTACGGCCTCAACGCCGAAGCGCACCAGGTGACCGTCGTGGTGCGCAATGAGGCGGGCGACATCATCTACTCGCGCCCGATCGAATCCGCCGCCGGCAGGACCCAGGGCGTGCACTCGTTCGAATGGGACGGCAAGGACAGTAACGGCAACCAGCTGCCGGACGGCCCGTTTACGATTTCTGTGACCGCCGTCGGCGCGGACGAAACGCCGATCGAAAACTACATCACCGCCTTCGGGCGCGTGACAGGTGTGACGACGATCAATGGTGCGACCGTACTCCTCGTCGGCAAGGTCGGAATTCCAGTGAATTCCGTGCTGTCGGTGACGGGGTCGGAAGAGAGCGGAAACTAACGCGAGTTTGGGCGAGTTTTAGGAAGAAATTAACCCGGCCAGGCCAATGTCGCGAATTGAGGGAAACCCATTTGCGACGGGCCAGAAACGGCCAAGCTAAGGAGACGCAAGATGTCGCTGTTCGGTGCATTATTTTCAGGCGTGTCGGGATTGCAGTCGCAATCCTCCGCCATGGGCGCCATCGCTGACAACGTGACCAACGTCAACACGATTGGCTTCAAGGGCACGCAGGTCAACTTCAAGACCCTCGTGACGGCGCAGGTCTCCTTGACCCAGTACTCGCCGGGCGGCGTGCAGTCGAGCCCGCGCCAGAACATCGACATTCAGGGCCTCCTGCAGGCGACCACGTCCTCGACCGACGTCGGCATCTCGGGCGCAGGCTTCTTCGTGACGAGCGCGTCGGCCGCCTCCGGCGCCAACGATCTCTTCACCTATACCCGCGCGGGCTCGTTCAAAGTCGACAACGAAGGTTTCCTCCAGAACGTCGGCGGCGGTTATCTCCAGGGCTGGCCGTTGTCCTTCCACGACGGCACGCTCTCGGCCAAGACGGTGACGGTCGGCAGCAACACCTTCATGAAGGCCTATATCCGCGAGAACGGCGACAAGGTCATCATCAACGACAACATCATCGACAGCCAGAACCTGCGGCCGATGAACCTGCAGACGATCGGCGGCACCGCGTCGCCGACGACGAACCTGTCCGTGGGCGCGAACCTGCCGGCGGGCGCGCTGATCAACGCTCAGGAGCGCATCAACGCCCTGATCTTCGATAGCTTGGGCAACCCACACAACATCAGCTACAACTTCGCCAAGACCGCGGCCAACGAATGGGCCGCGACAATCGAGCAGCCGGCCCAGTCGGCGGTCGTGACACAGAAGACGCAGAACGACGAAGTTTTTTATGCGGGCGGGCGCATCGACTTCAACGACGAAGCACAGCTTCCGCTCTCGGGAGTGATCAACTTCTCGGTTGAGAACACACAGTTCAACATTACCCTCGATCCCATCAATCCCGACGACGCCGCCAGCGGCGTCATCAGCACGGCCTCGCGGACCATCAGCCAGGTCATCGATCAAATGGCCACTGTGATCAACGATCTCATGATCAGCGCCTACGGCCTCGCCGACCCGATCGCGGGCGCGCCGCCGTTGCCCCCGGGCAACTGGTGCCGCCGCATCTCGGGCGAAAACGGTCTCACCTTCGACCAGGCTTCGGCGGAATGGCCGCTCCAGTTCGGTGTCGATTCAGTCAACCTGGCCGGCGTTCCGGTCACTGACGCGACCGGCAAACAGGTCATGTTTCAGACCGGTTTTTACACGGTGCCGGAACTCGATGAAGGCGAGAGCCTCAACGGTACCGTCGGGGATATCGGCTACGCCTGGTTCGATTTGGCCGCCAGCAGAGCAAACGCGGGCCTCGCCGGCGCAGAGGCTCCGACACGCGGCGTGCCGGCCATCCAGTTCTCCGGCAACGGCACCCCGGCCGAATTCTTCGGCCGCGATCCCTCCGAAGCCCCCTCGCCCAAGTTCACCATCGAACTCCAGTGGGCGAACGGCGCGGAAAACATGGAATCGGGCAATCCGGACAGCCCGGCGATCGAAACCTTCTTCGGCAATTACAACACGCCGGACGGCATCACCCAGCTTTCGGGCGACTTCCAGCTCAACTACCTGCAGCAGAACGGCGCGAAGTTCGGCAACTTCGCCGGCGTCTCCATCGGCACGGACGGCATCGTCACGGCCCTGTTCGACAACGGCGTGACGCGCCCGGTGTTCATGGTCCCGCTGGCGAGCTTCACCAATCCGAACGGCCTGCAGTCCTTGTCGGGCAACGTCTGGATCGCCACCGACTTCTCGGGCAACCCGACCTTACGCGAAGCGGGTTCGGCCGGCGCCGGCCTCATGAATGCCGCGACCCTCGAGGCCTCGACGGTCGACCTCGGCACCGAGTTCACGCGCATGATCACGACCCAGCGTGCCTACTCCTCGGCCGCGAAAATCATCACCACCGCCGACGACATGCTGAGCGAACTGCTCAATATCAAGCGGTAGGTCTAACGGTTCTTCGGTTTAGCGGCCCTCATCACCGGGGGTAGCTGAAGACGGGAAGGCCCGGCACCTCGTGTGCCGGGCTTTTTTTCTTTCAGGCGCGGCTAAACACGCGCCGGTTGTGCGCATCCTTTGTGTCTTCGGAACCTTGTAAGCGGGGCTGCCGTTTAGGTTCCGAGAAGACCTCGAAAGGAGGCCGCCCATGACCCTACGACTTGTGTATTTCCCCATCATGCTCGCCGCGATGAGTCTCGCCTTCGCGAGCTATGCGCAGGACCGCGTGAGCGATGCGCCGCCCGCAAGCGAGATCAGCCTCTCGGGCAAGGTTGCCGCAATCGATCAGGATTCATTCATGCTCGATTACGGCGCCGGCCGCGTCCGCGTCGATCTCGAGGACGGATTGGATTGGTTTCCCGCCGGAGCCGCCGGCCTTACCCTCGGCGAGCCGGTCACCGTGAACGGCGTCATCGACGACGACATGTTCGACACCCGCGAGATCGAGGCCACCTCGATCTACCGGCCGTCGCTGCAAACCTACCTCTATGCCGACACCAGTAACGCTCGTTTCTTCCCGCCGACGGAGACCCGCCCCAACGATCTCTCCTGGGCGAATCTTTCAGGCACGGTCAGGGGCGTCACGGGCCGCGATTTCATTCTCGATACCGGCGTGCGTGAATTCCGCGTCACGACGGACGCCGCCCAGACTCCGAACACCGTGAGCCGCCTTCGCCCCGGCACGCGGGTCTCGGTCTCCGGCCTCGTGAACGGCGACGACATTTTCGACCGTCAGGAAATCGACGCGACGAATGTCGTGGTTCTGTCACAGCCGTCACGCCGGGTGATCATCCGTCGCGACTAGGTTCTTTAAAACGTCGCGTGTCCGGCCGGAAAACCGGCTTCCACTTTTCCGGGACACGCTCGTGAGAAAAAAGTCACAGGGAAAAGGGAAAGCGCCGGCCGGGAGGCTGGCGCTTTCGCGCGGGATAAAGAACCTCAAACCAGGAGTCCTTATGAAACCCATCATTATCGTCGGCGTCGTGCTCATCTTTGGGGGCATCGCCGCGCTCGTCTTCGGAGGAATCACCTATACGAAGAACGAGACCGTAATAGACGTCGGCCCCATCGAACTGGAAGCCAAGACCAAGGAAAGCATTCCCATTCCGCAGATCGCGGCGATCCTTGCCACGATCGCCGGCGTCGGCCTTATCATCGTCGGTAAGCGGACCTGAGACGCACGCGCGAGGCGGGCCGTAGATTCTTTTTGGCGTTGTGGGGTCGGCCCAGCCCGGCCCCATATCAGATCATAGAGAAAAGTCGTAAGCCTGGATCACAGCACGCAGGCGAGCGACTAAAAGAGCCGGAGCAGGTCTTAAACAACCTGCTCCGGTTTTTTTATTGCCGGATTTTGCTTAATGCGGCGCCGACGCCGCAGGGCGCGAATCATGCAGTGTTAGGGAAAGCAGCCCGGCGGCGAGCGTGAGGGCAGCGCCAAGCGCGAACGCCACTTGATAGCCGCCGTGCAAAGCGACCGTGGTTTCAGCCCCCGCAGCCGTTAGGAATTGAGACCGCGCCGCCGCGAGACTCGCGAGCACCGCAAGCCCAAGCGCCCCGCCCATCATGAAGGACGTGTTGACTACGCCCGAAGCCAGGCCCGATTGCTCGGGCGCTACGTCGTTCATGGCCGCCAACAGAATCGGGTTGAAAGCCACGCCGGCACCAATGCCGAGCAGGGTCATCCCCGGCAAGACGTGGAGCATGAAGGCTCCACCAACGGGCACCATCGCGAAGAGGGCAAGGCCGAAGGCTGCGATGACGAGGCCGGCCACCAGCGGCGTGCGGATCCCAAACCGATTCACGACTATTGCCGAGAGTTTGTAGGAAAACGCTCCCATGATGATGTTCGCCGGCAAAAAGGCGAGCCCGACGTGAAGCGGGCTGTACCCGAGAACCGATTGCATATAGAGCGCCGAGAGGAAAAACCACGCGAACATCCCCGCAGCCCACAGGACGCCGACAACGTTGGAGACCGAGACGTTGCGCGAACGGAACAGATGCAAAGGCATCAAGGGCGCCGCAACCCGGGACTCGATCACGATGAAGGCCAACAGAAGGGCCGCGCCCGCGCCCAGCATCGAGAGCGTCTGGAACGAGGTCCAACCCACCTCGTTTCCGCCGACGATGGCATAGATCGCCAGCAAGAGCGCCGTGGTGACCGTGATCGCACCGGCGAAATCGAGTTTGCCGCCGGTGCGCGCGCTGTCGTCCGCCGCCAGGAGGCGCGCCGCAGCGGCGAACACGGCCGCGCCAATCGGTACGTTGATCAGAAATATCCAATGCCAGTCGAAGGCATCGGTCAGAAGCCCGCCGAGCAGCACGCCGACGCTGCCACCTGCGGCCATGACAAAACCGAAATACCCCATCGCGCGGACCCGCTCAGCGGGCTCGGGAAATAGGTTCGTTATCAGCGACAGCGCTACGGCGGAGACCACCGCACCGCCGAGGCCCTGCACCGCCCGCGCTGCGACGAGTACGACAGCCGAGCCCGCGAGCCCGCAGGCCAGCGACGCCGCGACGAATACGCTAAGCCCGATCAAAAACAGCCGCCGCTGACCGTAGAGGTCGGCAAGCCGGCCGCCGAGCAAGAGAAACCCGCCGAAGGTCAAGAGATAGGAATTCACCACCCAGGCCAGCGACGCTTCGGAAAATCCCAGCGCGCTGCGGATCGTCGGCAGCGCGACGTTTACGACGGTGCTGTCGAGTACGATCATGAGATCGCCCAGGCAGAGGACGATGAAGGCGAGCCAGCGGCGATCCATGTGGGGAGAGTGTTGTTGAATAACGACGCCCGAGGTCAGGCCGTTGAAAGCTAGAGGGAACCGTTCTTGAAGTCGAGGCCGACGTCGAGGCTGGGCGCCGAGTGCGTGATCCAGCCCACCGAAAGGAGATCAACGCCGGATTCCGCGATAGCGCCCGCCGTGGCCGCCGTGATCGAACCCGACGCCTCGGTGATCGCGCGGCGGTTCACCTTTGCCACGGCTTCTTTGAGCTGGGCGGTCGTCATGTTGTCGAGCAGCACCTGATCGACCCCTTCCGCCAGGGCTTCGTCGAGTTGTGCGAGCGTATCGACCTCCACCTCGAGCTTGGTCCCCTTCCCCACGACCGCGCGCGCGGCGCGGATTGACGCCGCAACGCCGCCGGCCGCAGCGATGTGGTTGTCCTTGATCAGGATGGCGTCAAAAAGGCCCATGCGGTGATTGACGCCGCCGCCGCAGCGCACGGCGTACTTCTCAAGGGCGCGCAGGCCCGGGGTCGTTTTCCGGGTGCAGCAGATGCGCGCCGGCGTGTGCGCGACCGCGGCGACGAGCGCGGCCGTGGCCGTCGCAACACCTGACAGGTGGCCTAGAAAATTGAGCGCGACACGCTCGCCGATGAGGATCGACGCGGCACTGCCTTCGAGTTCGAGCACCACATCGCCGGGCGCGACCTTGGCGCCGTCGTTGCGACGCTCCGTGACGTCGAGACGCGGGTCGACAAGCTGGAAAACGCGCAAGGCCACCGGGATACCGGCCATCACGCCCGCTTTGCGCGCCGCGATCACCGCGCGCGCCTTACGGTCGGGCGGAACGGTGGCGGCGGTGGTGATGTCGCCGGCGGCGTCCAGATCCTCCTCGAGGGCGCGGCGGATCATGTCGTCGATCCGATCGGCGGCAGGAAGGACGGGCATCATTGGGGTCTGCCGGTAAAGAAGATGGGCCGAGCTTAAGGCTTCCAACCCGTAAGCATGCGCTCGACCGCGATACGAGCGCGACCGGCAATGGCGGGATCGATCGTCACTTCGTGCTGTTCGGTCTCGAGAGTCCGAAGGATGTTCGAGAGCTCGATCTTCTTCATGAACGGGCAGAGATTGCACGGGCGCACAAACTCGAGTTCCGGATACTCGGCCGCGACGTTGTCGCTCATGGAGCATTCGGTGATGAGCACGGTCTTCTTGGGCTTGTTCTTGGCGACATAGGCGACCATGCCGGCGGTGGAGCCGGCGTAGTCGGCTTCCGCGACAACCTCGGGTGAGCACTCCGGATGGGCGAGCACGACCACGCCCGGATTGGACTCGCGAAGGCCGCGAATATCGGCGGGCGTGAACGTCTCGTGCACCACGCAGCGGCCCTTCCAAGTGATGATTTCGCAACTCACCAGCTTCGCGGTGTTGAGGGCGAGATATTCATCCGGCAGCATGATGACCCGCGGCACGCCGAGACCTTCGACGATCTCCTTCGCGTTGCCAGACGTGCAGCAGATGTCGCACTCGGCTTTTACGGCCGCCGAGGTGTTCACATAGGTGACCACGGGAACGCCCGGGTATTCGGCCCGGAGGCGGCGGACATCTTCCGGCGTGATGGACTCGGCGAGCGTGCAGCCCGCGCCCAGATCCGGGATGAGGACTTTCTTCGAAGGATTCAGGAGCTTCGCGGTCTCGGCCATGAAGTGCACGCCGGCCATAACAATGATGTCGGCCTCGACCTTCACGGCGCTGCGCGCGAGCGCGAGGGAATCGCCCGTAATGTCGGAGATGCAGTGGAAGATCTCCGGCGTCATATAATTGTGGCCGAGGATGACGGCGTTCTTTTCCGCCTTCAGCTGGTTGATGCGCGCGATCATGGGCGCGAACAGCGGCCATTCGATCTCGGGGATGACGGTTTTGACCCGGTCGTAAAGGTGCGCGGTGTCGCGCTCAACTTCCGAGGTAAAGCGAAGGTCGCGTGCGCGCGTGATGTTGGTGTTGACCACGTTCATGGTCGTCGTCCTTCTGTGATCCCTGATCGCTTGCGTCGCCGACTATTTATGAAGCTTCGGCGTTACTTGTGCTTACTTTGAGCATATGTGGGCCGCGAAAAAAGCACGTGTACGGTCCACGTGTTAAGCTTAGAACCATAGAGAGCATAAGGGGGGCGAGTCAAGACCGCGGATCCGCGGCGGATATCCCGCAGTGCAGAAAAAGCGCAGGCCCTTCAAGGGCCTAGAGCCGGCCGTTTCAGGTCACGAGTAAAATCAGCGGTCTAAATTATCTCTGAGATAATTTTATGGTTGAATATATAGCCCGATACCAACCGCTTTATTTATATCAGAGATAATTATTTTTTGCGGACGCGAACGGGGACGCGGACGCCGGGCGCCGGACGTTCGTGCACGACCTCGCGCCGGAAACGGAAAATCTCCGCCGGACGGCCCCCGGTTTGCGCCGAGACATGGCCCGTGGGTTCGACGAGGCCTTCGTTGGCGACCAGGCGGCGAAAGTTCTGTTTGTGCAAAGGACCGCCCGCCAGCGCTTCGACCGCGCGCTGCAGCTGAAAGAGCGTAAAGGTCGCCGGCATTAGCTCGAAAATCACCGGCCTATATTTGATTTTGGCCCTAAGCCGTCCAAGCGCGGTCGCGAGGATGCGCCTGTGATCCTTGGTGAGGGCGGCGCCGGTGACGAGCTGGGCCGCAACCACGCCGGGTTCCACTTTCTGGCCGCTGTCGAAACTGGCCTCGAACACGAGCCCCGCCTCGTAAAGGAGTTCGTAACGGTCGAGCACCCGCTCATTGTCCCACGCCCCCCCCTCGACCCCGAAGGCCAACATCATGCGGTCGCGCCGGCGCTGACGTTCCGGGCCATTTGCATCATCCCGCCAGGTGGCCAGACGCGGCAGGACCACGGAATCGAGGACGGCCGGAGTCCCCTTGCGCCAGTCCTCCCACGGGAAATGCCGATACCAGTCGACCCAGTCCGCTTTCGCCGTGCTCTTCACCTCGGTCTGGCGCCCCAGTGCGAGATAGCCGACGGAGACGGGGCGCGGGCCCCCCGCACGCTCCTCCGGGTCGCGGAATTTATTACCGAAAGTATAAAGCTGTTCGACATAGCCGAGGGCGAGGCCGGTCTGTTCGTTCACCCACGTCCGCAAACCTTCTTCGAGCGTCCGATGCTCCGTTGGATCGAAGGGACCACAGGGCAGGCCGGCACGGGCAGCGGTGTCAGGCGGCTGAACCATGAGAATCTTGGGAGATTCGTCGGTGACCGCCGCAATGGCGACCGAGAGTTCGACGACGATCCCGGAGAGGCGGGCCGGTTCGGGGCTGGCAGGTGTCTTCATTGGGAACCGGTATAGGGCAAAAAGTGCCGCCCACAAAACCGGCAACCGGGCAAAAATTTCCTATCGTTAACCTGTTCTTCACGGCGCGGGCGATACCGTCCGGGGACCGGGGCAAAACTGTCCAGAATTCGCTTTTTTGAGAGCCAGAACGTCCCGGCACCGACAACCACGCCGCATCGACAACGGCCGAGAGGAACGAGACCTGTGAATCCCTTCGTCCAGCAAATGAAAAACCTGGGCCCCGCCCGCCTGGCCGCCATGGCCGGCGTCGCCGTAGGCCTCATCGCCTTCATCATTTTCTTCGCGACGAGGTTCTCAACCTCGCCGATGACGGAACTGTACGGCAATTTGTCGGCGACGGATTCGCGCGAAATCATCAAGCAGCTTGAGCTGTCCGGCGTTCCGTTCACCACCGCCGACAATAACAGCCAGATCCTGATCGCGGGCGAGCAAGTCACCGCCGTACGCATGCAGATGGCCGAACAGGGCCTGCCCTCCGGCGGCACCATCGGCTACGAAGTCTTCGACAGCATGGACGCGCTCGGCGCCACCAACTTCATCCAGAACATCAATCTCCTGCGCGCGCTCGAAGGCGAGCTTGCGCGCACCATCAAGTCGATCGAAGGCGTGCAGAACGCCCGCGTGCATCTCGTGATGCCGACCCGCGAGATGTTCACCCGCGAAACGCAGGAGCCCACGGCGTCCGTCTACATCAAGATGCGCTCGGGCCGCCTCGCCGAAAACCAAGTGAATGCCGTTCAGCATCTGATCGCCGCCGCGGTGCCGAAGCTGAAACCCTCCAACATTTCGATTGTGGATGAACGCGGTGCACTGCTGTCGCGCTCGTTCGAGAACGACGACGCGATGGTCGCGGCACAGCAGGACGAAGCCGTGAAGAACATGGAGCGCCGCCTGTCGACCTCCGTGATTTCGCTGGTCGAGAGCTCGCTAGGCCCCGGCAAGGTGCGCGCCGAAGTGCGCGCCGAAATGGAATTCGACAAAGTCGTCACGGCCGAAGAGATCTTCAATCCCGACCAGGCGGTCATCCGCTCGTCGGTCACCGTGACTGAAAACAACGTCCAGAACGAATCCGATCCGACCGACGTCACGGTGGGCAATCAGCTGCCCGACGCCGCCGCCAATACAGGCGGTGCGGCGCGCATGACCACCAACGAGAACCGCTCGGAAGAAACGGTCAACTACGACATCTCGAAGACCACACGGAACCAGGTGCGCGAAGCGGGCACCTTGAAGCGACTGTCGGTCGCAGTGCTCGTGGACGGCAACTATACGACCAATGCTGAAACCAATGAGCGCACGTACGCGGCGCTCGACACCGAGACGATGGACAAGATCCGCTTGCTGGTGAATAACGCCGTCGGCTACTCGGCCGACCGCGGCGACCAGATCGAAGTGGTCAACATGCCGTTCACCGGCTTCGACGACCTCCTGGGCGACGACGAAGAGTTCAACCTCCTTGGCTTCACCAAGGAAGAGATCATGCGCATGGCGGAAGGCCTTGGTGTCGCGGTCGTCGCGGTGCTGGTCATCCTGCTCGTGGTCCGCCCGCTGGTGACCCGCGCCTTCGAAGCGATGCCGCAAGGCGACGAAGCGCTGCTCACCACCGACGGCGCCATGGCGCAGCTCACGGGTCCGGGCGGCGTGCCCATGCCCATGGGTCAGAAAGAAGAAGAAGAGGACTTGGACGAGCTTATCGACATCGACAAGGTGGAAGGCCGGGTGAAGGCGTCCAGCCTGCGCAAGATCGGCGACATCGTCGACAAGCACCCGGAAGAGGCCTTGTCGATCATCAGAACCTGGCTTTATCAGGAAAATTAACGGGCTGGCGCCGGTTAGGCGGCGCGCAAGGCTCGGACTATAATGCCGCCCAGAATACCGGCGGCATCGGGGACAAAGAGTTAGTTTAGATGGCGCGTATCAAAGAGGACTATCGCAGCCTGACGGGCCCTCAGAAGGCCGCGATCATGATGCTGTCTTTGGGCGAAGAACAGGCCGGCAAGCTGTTCGGCTTGATGGAAGACGACGAGATCAAGGAACTGTCGCAGATCATGGCCAACCTCGGCACCGTGGGCGCAAACCTGGTCGAACGACTGTTCGTCGACTTCGCCGACGCCATTTCGAACACCGGCTCGCTGGTAGGTTCCTACGAATCCACCGAGCGCCTGCTCGTCAAGTCGCTCGATAAAGAACGCGTCGCCCTCATCATGGAAGAAATCCGCGGCCCCGCCGGCCGCACCATGTGGGACAAGCTGGGCAACGTGCACGAGCAGGTGCTGGCGAACTACCTCAAGAACGAGTATCCGCAGACCGTCGCGGTCGTCCTTTCGAAGGTCAAAGCCGACCACGCCAGCCGCGTGCTGGCGCTTCTGCCGGAAGGCTTCGCGATGGAAGTCGTCATGCGCATGCTGCACATGGAAGCGGTGCAAAAGGACGTGCTGGAGTCGATCGAAAAGACGCTGCGCACCGAATTCATGTCGAACCTTGCGCGGACGGCACGCCGCGACAGTCACGAAATGATGGCGGAAATCTTCAACAACCTCGACCGCAACACCGAAGCGCGCTTCCTCACCGCCCTCGAAGAGCGCAACCGCGAGTCGGCCGAGAAGATCAAAGCGCTCATGTTCACCTTCGAGGACCTGGTGCGCCTCGACACGGCGGGTGCGCAGACGCTTCTGCGCCACGTGGAAAAGGAAAAGCTGGCTCTCGCGCTCAAGGGAGCAAGCGACGGCGTCAAGGAACTGTTCTTCGCCAACATGTCCGAGCGCGCCGGCAAGATGCTCAAGGAAGACATGGACAGCCTCGGCCCCGTCCGCCTCAAGGATGTGGAAGAAGCGCAGACCGCCGTCGTCACGCTCGCGAAGGAACTTTCAAATTCCGGCCAGATCGTCATCTCCGAAGGCAAGGACGACGACGAGCTGGTGTATTAACGGACAGGCTCAAAATCGATGGCTCGTACCTCACCCTCCCGCAAGTTCCTGTTCGAACGCTCGTTCGACGATCCGTCGAAGCTCTACCTGCCCGGCGAGCGCCGGCGCTCGGAGGTCGAAGCCGAAGAGGCCATCGAGGCGGCGCGGCTCGAACGCGAGCTGGAGGCGAAGCTTGCCGGCGAACCGGCCGGTCCTGCAGCCCCGCCGCCCGAGCCGACCGCGAAGCCAGAATTCACCCAGGCGCAGCTCGATGCCGCCAAAGAAGAAGGCTACATCCAGGGCCACGGCGCGGCGCTGGAAGAAGCCGCGACCGCGCGCGAGCACTATGCGGCCGACGCGCTCAATGTGATCGCGCAAGGGCTCGCGGCGCTCAATACGCAGCAGGCGGACTCCAATAAGGAACTCGCCAATCTCGCTATGCGCATGGTGTACGGGCTCGCCCGCCGGCTGCTGCCGGAGCACGCCCAGGCCCATGCGGTTGACAGCATCGAAGCCTTTGTGCGCCAAGTGCTGCCGCTGGCCGTCGGCGAGCCGCGCCTTGTGGTGCGCAGCCATCCGATGATTTCGGAGGACCTGGACGCCCGGCTGAAGGACGTCTTTGCCCGCTCGGCCTTCCAGGGGACCTTCACGGTCGTCACCGACTACGAAGTACAACCGGGCGATTGCCGCCTGGAATGGGAAGGCGGCGGCGCCGACCGCGATGAAACCCGCATTTGGGCGGAGATCCGTGAGGTCGTGGCCGCCAATTTCGGCGATATCGACATAAATGCCCTGGATGCGGCCGCGGACAAACTGGCCCAAGAGCCGCCCGCAGCGCCCGTCGACGGGGCATCTTAAGGTTCTATTTCAACCGGCCGCGTAAAGTGGCCAGCACGGCGAACCGATCGCCGGCAGGAGCAAAGAGATGGCAGAGCAAGACAACGGCAAAAAGGGCAAGACCGTCAGCGAGCTTTCGCTGAACGAGATCGAAGTCGATGCCAAGTCCGCCAAGGCCGACGATGGCGATGATTCGTGGGACGATCCGGCAGATATTCCGGATAAACCCCGATCGGCCCAGGATCTTGAAGCGGTCTACGACATCCCCGTGCGCGTCTCGGCTGTGCTGGGCAAGTCGTCGATGCAGGTGAACGAGCTCCTGAAGCTGGGGCGCGGCGCCGTAGTCGAACTCGACCGCAAAGTCGGCGAAGCCATCGATATTTACGTGAACGACCGATTGGTCGCCCGCGGCGAAGTCGTCGTCGTCGACGACCGCCTCGGCATCACGATGACGGAAATCATCAAGACGCAGAAGGCTTAGAAATCACATGGCCGAACACGTCGAAAAACTGACCGGAGACCGGCTGCCTCGGCTGGCACGCCGCACCATGTTCGACGGCGCGACCGTCCTGGGTCTCGCCGGCGGCCTCTTGCTGGTCGTTGCGGCTATCGGCCTCGGCGGCTCGGCAGCGGCTTTCTTCAACATTCCCGGCCTCCTGATCGTCGTGGGCGGCACCGTCGCCGTCACCACCGTATGCTTCACCATGACCGACGTCGCGCGCACCATCGCCGTCATCGGCTCGACCTTCATCGCCCGCGAGCGCGATCCGCAAGACGTCGCCTATACGATGCTCGAGCTCTCGGACTTCTCGCGCAAACACGGCGTCCTGCGCCTACAGGGCCAGCCGTTGCAGCGCTTCGTGAAGGAGCCGCTTCTGTTCAAGGCGCTCTCGATGCTCGTCGAGGGCCTTCCTGAAAAAGACATCGCCGACATCCTCAACGAAGACCTGGCCGGCACCACGGCACGGGTTCAAAGATCGGCAAACGTGCTGCGCAAAGCCGCGGAAATCTCGCCGGCCATGGGACTTATCGGCACGCTGATCGGCCTCGTTCAGATGCTGGGCAACCTCTCGGATCCGAGCGTCATCGGCCCGGCGATGGCCGTGGCCCTGCTCACGACCTTCTACGGCGTCGTGCTCGCCAACATGGTCTTCAATCCCTTGGCGGCGAAGCTCGAGCGCAACGCGGCCGAGGAACATCTCATCGGCTACATCTACACCCTGGGCACGCTGTCGATCATCCGTAAGGATGCGCCGCGCCGGCTGGAAATGCTGCTGAACAGCGCGCTTCCGCCGGAGAGCAAGGTGCGTTTCGCGGGCGAACGCGATTAAAGGCTTTTTTAAATTGTCGCGTGTCCGGCCGGTCGCGCGCGAAGGCGCGCATCTATCAACCGGCCGGCCAAGGGCCGGCTGGCCGGAAAACCACTTTTCCTGGACACGCGACGATTGACGCGCAGGTCCCTTGCGCGGCAATAACTACATAAAACTAAGTCGGGACTTCTCATGCGTTTGTTGATCATCGGATCGCTGGGCGGGCAGGTCGGCGCGGCTAGCCGGATTGCCATGCAGCGCGGCGCGAAAGTCATCCAGGCTGAAGGTATCAGCCAGGCGCTCGATGTGCTGCGCTCGGGCCAGGGCGCGGACGTGGTGATGGTCGATGTCGCCTTCGACATCGAGCAACTGATCGCGGCCATGAAGGCCGAACGCATCCATCTCCCTGTGGTCGCCTGCGGCGTCGAAACCGACAGCCGCGCCGCCGTCGCCGCCATCAAGGCCGGCGCCAAGGAATACATCCCCCTGCCCCCGGACGCCGAACTGATCGCCGCCGTGCTCGAGGCGGTGTCCGCCGACCGGGACACGATGGTCTATCAGGATCCCGCCATGGAGCGGGTGCTGCAGACCGCCAAGAAGGTTGCCGCCAGCGCCGCGCCGGTGCTAGTCACCGGTGAGTCGGGTACGGGCAAGGAATTGGTTGCGCGCTACCTCCACCGCAACAGTCCGCGCAAGGATCGCCCGTTCGTGGCTGTGAACTGCGCCGCCATTCCGGGCGAGCTTCTGGAATCCGAACTGTTCGGTCATGAGAAGGGCGCCTTCACCGGCGCTATCGCGCGCCGCATCGGCAAATTCGAGGAAGCCACGGGCGGCACCTTGCTGCTCGACGAAATCACGGAAATGGACCTCAAGCTTCAGGCGAAGCTGTTGCGCGCCATCCAGGAGCGCGAGGTGGTGCGCATCGGATCCAATGCTCCGGTGAAGGTGGACGCGCGCATCGTCGCGACGTCCAACCGCAACATGGAAGAGACGGTGAAGGCCGGGAAGTTCCGCGAGGACCTTTTCTACCGCCTCAACGTCGTGAAGATCGTGATGCCGCCCCTGCGCGAGCGGCCCAAGGACGTCGAAGTGCTCGCGATGCATTTCGCGCGCGAGTGCGCCGAAGAGAACGGCATGCCGTTCAA
>CAMDOZ010000020.1 GCA_945903705.1 Fidelibacterota bacterium
CGGTGAAACGCACGAGTACACCGACATGTATCCGGGCATGGCCAAGACCGCCCGCGACGAAGGCTTCGACGAAATCGCCGACTGGTTCGAGACTCTCGCGAAGGCCGAGAAGTCGCACGCCGGGCGTTTCCAAAAGGCGCTCGACAATCTGACCTAACACCGGCGCTGCTCAGAACGACAAACGCCGGCGGGGCGCACTTGCTCACGCCGGCGTTTTCTTTCCAATACTATTGAGAGTTCCGGAGTTCCTGACGCATGAGAGAAGGCAGTCTCGAAGCGCCGACGCGTCATATCATCGACTGGCAGAACCCCGATTATTTCGACGCCGAAAAGCTGGACGCCGAAATGCGGCGCCAGTTCGACATCTGTCACGGTTGCCGCCGCTGCTTCAATCTGTGCGATTCGTTTCCGCGCCTGTTCGACCTGGTGGATGCGGCGGGCGACGCGGAAGTGCATGGCCTCAAGAGCGAGGACTTCGGCAAGATCGTGGACGCGTGCACGCTCTGCGACATGTGCTTCATGACCAAGTGTCCCTACGTGCCGCCCCACGAGTTCAATATCGACTTCCCGCACCTGATGCTGCGCTACCGCGCGGCGGAGCGGCGGAAGCGCGGCGGCACGCCGTTCTATGAAAAACAACTGAGCGAAACGGACCGGAACGGAAAACTCGCGGGCCTCGCGACGACGCTCGCCAACTGGGGCTCGGCGCGGCACAACGCGCTCACGCGTCCGCTTCTTGAAAAAGTCGCGGGCGTGGACCGCAACGCGGAGCTGCCGAAATTTCACGGCAAAACCTTCACCGCGCGCGCAAAAGAAGCGCCGCCCGAAGTGAACAAGGAGGCGCCCGCCTTTGGCCGCAAGGCCGCGATCTTCGCCACCTGCTTTGCCAACTACAACAATCCGCATATCGGCGAAGCGGCGCTGAAGGTCCTCGCCAAGAATGGCGTCGAGACCGAGGTTGTGTATCCCGGCTGCTGCGGCATGCCGCAGCTTGAGCAGGGTGACCTTGCCCGCGTCGCGGAAAAAGCGAAAGCAACCGCGTTGGCATTCAAGCCCTATATCGAAGCGGGCAAGGACGTGATCGCGCTGGTGCCGAGCTGCGCGCTGATGATGAAATTCGAGTGGCCCTTGATCGTGCCGGACGACCCGCATGTGAAGGCGCTATCGCAGGCGACCTACGATATCTCGGAGTACATCGTCGATATCGCCGACAAAGAGGGCATTGCCCCTGGCCTCACGCCGATCGCGGGAGGAGTAGCATTGCATCTGGCCTGTCATGCGCGCGCCCAGAACATGGGCGCCATGGGCGCGGAGATGCTGCGGGTGATCCCCGAGACGGACGTGAGCGTGATCGAGCGCTGCTCCGGCCACGGCGGATCGTGGGGAATCCGCAAAGGAAATTTCGAGATCGCCACCAAGTTCGCGCGCCAAACGGTGCGGCGCACGGCGGACGCCAACAAGGCCTTCATCGCTTCGGAGTGTCCGCTGGCGGGCAAACATCTCGCGCAAGGATTTGAAAACCTGGATAGCGCGCCGCGGGAGGGCGAACGCGCGTTCCATCCGATCGAGCTTCTGGCGAAAGCTTACGGATTTGAGGAGCAAAAATGATGTCAAAAGACGCACGCGTCATCACACCGGCGGACATCATGCCGATGTCCCAATACGCCAAGATCCGCGTCGAACATCGCCGCAAGCTGGTGGCCGTGAAGCGCCAGCGCCGCATGCACATCGGCCCGCACGCCACCCTCACCTTCGAGAACTACGACACCATGTGGGCGCAGGTGCAGGAGATGCTGTTCATCGAGAAAGGCGGCGACGAGCAGATCGAGGGCGAACTCTCGGCCTATAATCCGCTCATCCCCAAGGGCAACGAGCTGGTCGCCACCATGATGATCGAGATCGAGGACGAAGGCGTGCGCCGGCGGACCCTTGCGGGGCTTGGGTATATTGAAACGATGGTGAGCTTCACCTTCGCCGGTCAGACCGTGACCGGAGTCCCGGAGGACGACACCGAGCGGACGACGCCCGAGGGGAAAACCTCATCGGTGCACTTCCTGCACTTCACCTTCACGCCGCAGCAGATAGCGGCTTTCCGCACCAAAGGCACGCAAGTGACTCTCGGGATCACGCATCCCAAATACGGTCACCTGGCGATTCTGCCCGAAGAATCGCGGGCCTCGCTGGCGGCGGATTTTAATTAGTGGCGCGGCTTTTCGCCGAAAACCGCCTCACACTTTTCGGCCCGCCGCGCTAGTTAATCACTTCGCTCGGGTAGACGCCCCAGAGGGCGTCGCGCGAGAGCCAGCCTTCAAGGCCGCCGACTTCGACGCGGCAGGCGCCAGCGCCTTGCGGGCAACGCTCGACCACAACGACCACGCCGGGCTCGAGGGTGGCCACAAGGTCGGCTTTTACGTCGGCCTTTTCCATCGTGCGCAGGAGCGGGCGAATTTCGCCTGTGACCACAGCGGTCCTTCGGCCGGAAAGCATGCTGGAATGCACCCAGCCTTCCGTGCCCGCGGGATCCTTGATGCGGCGCCAGGTATCGAACTCGGCGATGATCTCGACGGGCAGATCGCGCCGCACATAAATCCATTCGATGGGGTAGCGCGCGCTGGGTCCGACGCGGAGGTTAACGGAGTCGGCGCGCAGCGAAACGAAACGCGGGAGCGGGAGGCCGTCCGGTTTGCCCCCCGCTTGTTCGTTGGGGGCCTGCTCATTGGGAGCCTCTGACTCGGCAGCAGCCCATGCGGCCAAGGGCCACATCATCGCCAGACAAATCAAAAGCCAACGCGTCACGAAGCTGCCTCACGCATGCACTATGTGTTGGTTTGTGCCCCGATTTTCAGACTTTGGCAACGGCGTGTGACAATGCCTTCACCCGCATGGGGGCTGCCTGGACAACGCGAAACGCGGCTGGTACGCCTACTTAACGATCATCCATGGCCTTAGAGATGGCGCGGACCAAGCCCACAGTCGTCGTCACACGAAAACTTCCCGACGTCGTCGAGACGCGGATGATGGAGCTGTTCGACGTACAGCTGAACATCAACGATCGTGCTTTCTCGCAAGACGAGCTTGCCGCGGCGACGGGCGCGTGTGACGTGCTGGTGCCGAACCTGACCGACCGCATTGACGCTGCTCTGATTGCGCAAGCCGGGCCCCGTCTCAAGCTGATTGCGAACTTCGGCAACGGGACCGATCACATCGACGTCGCCGCAGCGCGCAGCAAAGGCATCGCGGTCACAAACACGCCGGGCGTGCTGACGGAAGACACCGCCGACATGGCCATGGCGCTGATGGTGTCGGTCCCGCGCCGCCTGGTGGAAGGTGCGCGCATGATCCAGGCCGGCGAGTTCAAGGGCTGGAGTCCCACACACATGCTGGGTCACCGCACTTACGGCAAGCGCCTCGGCATCATCGGCATGGGGCGGATCGGAACGGCGGTGGCGCGCCGGGCCAAGGGCTTCGGTATGGCGGTGCATTATCACAACCGGCGCCGGCTCTTGCCGGAGTTGGAAGCGGAAGTCGAGGCGACCTACTGGGAGAGTCTCGACCAGATGCTGGCGCGCATGGACGTGATCTCGATCCACTGCCCGCACACGCCGGCGACCTTTCATCTGCTCTCGGAGCGCAGGCTCAAGCTCCTGAAGCCCAGCGCCTACATCATCAACACCGCCCGCGGCGAAATCGTCGACGAGGAAGCCTTGATCCGTATGCTCGAAGCGGGCGAGCTGGCGGGCGCCGGCCTCGATGTGTTCGAACACGAACCGGCGGTGAATCCGAAGCTCCTCACCATGAAGAACGTAATCCTGCTGCCGCACATGGGTTCGGCCACCATCGAAAGCCGCATCAACATGGGCGAGAAAGTGATCATCAACATCCGGGCGTTCTGTGACGGCCATACGCCGCCCGACCGCGTGCTGCCGACCTAGCTTGAGCGACGCCGGTATTATTTTCGAGATCGACTATCGCGATCCCGTGAGCGCCTTCGCGCCGCTCGCGCAACGCCCGCATGCGGTCCTGCTCGATAGCGCCGCACAGGGCGTGCGGGGCCGATACTCGTATATCGCCGTCGATCCGTTCACGGTGGTGACCTGCAGTTCTTATCCTTGGCGCGTTGCCGTGGACGGAGAACAGCGCGGCGGGAATCCGTTCGATGTGCTCGCCGCCGAACTGAAGAAGTATCCATGGACGCCTGCGTCGCCCGTTCCCTTCTGCGGCGGCGCCGTGGGTTTCTTCTCCTATGAGCTGGGCGGTGTTCTCGAGGACCTGCCCGAGCCGAAGACGACGCCCCTGCCGCTGGACATGTCGGTGGGACTCTACGACGTGCTTGCAGCGTTCGATCATGTGGACCGTAAGGCCTACATCATCTCGAGCGGATTCCCGGAGCAAGGAAAAGAGCGGCCCGCACGGGCCGCAAGGCGCGCGGCATGGCTGCAAGCCGAACTCCAATCCGAGAGCGAACCCCCGAATGAAGCGCGGACGGTTTTATGGCGGGCCGAGAGCCGGCGGAGCCAGCACGAAGCCCGTGTGACGGCGGCGATCGAGGCGATCCGCGCCGGAGATATCTATCAGGCCAATATCACGCAGCGTTTTCATACGCCGCTGCCGCCGGGCGCGGAGCCTTTCGCGCTTTACCGCAACCTGCGGGCCCGTTCGCCCGCTCCCTTCGCGGCGTTCTTGAACTGCGGCGGCGGACTTTCGCTTCTCTCCGCCTCGCCTGAACGCTTCCTTACGTGCGACACCGCCGGTCGCGTGGAAACCCGGCCCATCAAAGGCACGCGCCCGCGCGGGAAAACGCCGGCGGAAGACGAAGCGAACGCGCGGGAGCTGCGCGCCAGCGCCAAGGACATCGCGGAAAACCTGATGATCGTCGATCTCCTGCGCAACGATCTCTCGCGGGTGTGCGAGCCTGGCAGTGTGGAAGCGCCCCTCCTCTGCGGCCTTGAGACCTTCGCGTCGGTGCATCACCTGGTGTCGGCGGTCACGGGCGAATTGCGCAAAGATCAGAGCGCCATCGACCTCCTGAAGGCGGCCTTTCCCGGCGGATCGGTGACGGGCGCGCCCAAAATCCGGGCCATGCAGATCATCCATGACCTTGAGCCTTCGGCCCGGGGACCCTACTGCGGCGCCATCGCCTGGATCGGGTTCGACGGGGCGATGGATTCCTCCATCGTCATCCGTACATTAGTCTTGAATGCGGGCGAGGCCGCGGCCCAAGCTGGCGGGGGGATTGTCGCGGATTCCGTGCCGGCCTTGGAATACGAGGAGAGCCTCGCCAAAGCAGCGCCGTTGATCGCGACGTTGGGGAATTTATGAAGCTCAGTCTCAACGGAGACTTGATCGACGCCGAGGCCGCGCGCATCGCGCCGGACGACCGCGGCTTCACCCTGGGCGACGGCCTGTTCGAGACCATCGCCATCAAGAAGGCGGTCCCGAAGAGATTGCCCGCGCATCTCGCAAGACTGCGCGAGGGCGCCGCGGTGCTCGGCATTCCAGTTCCCTACACCGATGCGAAGATCGCCGAACTCGCCGCCTCGGTCATCAGCGCCAATGCCGTGAGCCAGGGTGCGCTGCGCATGACGCTGACGCGCGGGCCGAGTGCACGTGGCATTGCGCCGCCGGAGGCGCCGACGCCGACCTTCATGATCACGTCGGGCCCGTTGCCGCTGGACGATTCGCTAGCACTGATGATTGCAACGGGGACGCGGCGCGATGAAGGTTCACCGCTCGCGCGGGTGAAAAGCCTTGGGTATCTCGGCAATGTCCTCGCGCGCAAAGAGGCCGTAGCGGCCGGCGCCGACGATGCGGTGCTGCTCAATACTCAAGGGCGGGTAGCGGAGACGACGGTTGCGAATATTTTCTGCCTGATCGCCGGCGGACTGGTGACACCGCCCGTGAGCGAAGGCGCCCTGCCCGGCGTCATGCGCGCCGAAGTGATTCGCCTCGCGCATGCCGAAGAGCGGCCGATCACGGTCGCGGAGCTGGAGCAGTCCAGCGAGATCTTTGTGACCAATGCTTTGGGAATCCGGCCGGTCGTGCGCATGAACGGCCGCGACGTCGGCGACGGCGCTCCGGGGCTGATCACGCAGTTGCTTGCAGTGAGGCTTTAGCCCGGCCGCTTACACGTATCGCTGATGGCCTTATAGGCGGCGGTGAATCCGTTGAGCGAGAAGGTGTCGGTGGTCAGCGTGCCGCGGCTGGAGGTGCCGCGCACCACCGCGGCGTTCCCTTTGATCATGGCCTGGGCAATGGTCCGGTCGACCTTGGCGTCCCGCGCCCAGGCCCGGTCGCTGCCGGTGGTGAACAGATCGAATTTCTGCGCACCGATGGTGATGAGGGCGTCGGTATCGGGTTTGTACTGATAGCCGGCCACCACGCTGATCACGTCCCAGGCCTTTTCCCCGGGCCGGTGGGTCACCAGCATCAGGACTTCGTCACGGCTTCCGTACTTGCCTTCCGACTTGTCGGGTTTGGCGGCGATATAACAAACCGGCTGCTTGTTCTCCGTATAAGTGTAGGCGGTCCATTTGCCGTGGGTGCCGATCACGGTCACGTCCTGGGCGACGGCAACGCCTGCCGCGCCAAGTACGCCCAAAACCAACGGAATTCCAAAGAGCCGCATCACGTCTACCTCAAAGCCAGGTTCGATCCCGCGAGGATATCACAAAAGTCGCGGCGCTTCACCCGCGTGCCGCGCCGTGGCCATATTTGCGACGTTGTACCTCGGCCCATTATGAGCGGCAAAGTGGAGGCCGAATGAGACAAATTTCCGTGATCGCCGCTGTTGCGGTCTTGGCACTGTCCGGCCTGGGTGTGGCTGCGCATAGTTTCCATGCGGCACCGGCTCCGGTCGCCCTGTATCCCGTTTCAGACTCCGAGCGGAGAGTGGAGCGGTGTTTGTCCTCGGGCGGAGTCGAAGAGACCTGCATCTACGAAGAAATGAAGCGGACGATGCTGGTCGACGAGTCGTAGAGACTTAGTCTTCCAGCTCTTCCCCATCGCGCTCGGCCAGCGCCACTTCGGCGAGCGGGGGCGCCGTGCGGAAGCGCTCAGGGAGCGGCGGCCCGCCCGCCATCACCGGGCGCGGCGCAAACCGGCCCATGTGCAAGAGCCGGTCGTACATCACCACCACACCGGCGATGCCGACGTTCAGGCAGAACTTGGTGGGGATCTTGATGATGTGATCGCAGCGCGCTGTGAGCGCGGGTGACAAAGACGCTTTCTCAGGTCCCATGACGTAGGCCGCGCAGCGTGGGTGGGTGAAGCTCGGGAGTTCGACCGCATCGTCCATCAGCTCGACGCCGACCAGCGCGCAGCCTTTGGGCAGCATCAACTCGTCGACGCCGGGAAAGGCGTAAAACGGAAGATTCGCGAGAGTATCGGAGGTGTCGGCGAGCGTGCCTTCCGAGCGCTTATAGGTGGCTGCGACCGTGAAGACGAAGCTCGCGTCGAAGGCATGAGCCGAACGGAACAGGTTGCCGACGTTGAAGGGCTTGTTGATACCCTCGACACCAATTCCAAAATAACCGCGCATTGGAAATCCGCTAGGCGGCCTTCACACCGGCAGCGATCTTGAAGTCCGGCCCGGTCTTGGCGCGGATCTCATCGACGCTCACGCCTGGAGCGATGTCGGTCAGGGTGAGTCCCGGACGACCCACGTCGAAGACGCAAAGATCGGTGACGATCATATGCACCACGCCCTTGCCGGTGAGCGGGAGGGTGCAGGCTTTCAGGATCTTCTTCTCGTCGCCCTTGGCGACATGGTCCATGAGCACGATCACGCGCGGAACGCCGGCGACGAGATCCATGGCGCCGCCCATGCCCTTCACCATCTTGCCAGGGATCATCCAATTGGCGAGATCGCCCGAATCGGTCACTTGCAGCGCGCCGAGGATGGAGAGGTGGATGTGGCCGCCGCGGATCATCGCAAAAGAGGTGGCGCTGTCGAAGAAGCTGGTGGTCGGAAGCTTGGTGATGGTCTGCTTGCCGGCGTTGATGAGATCGGCGTCTTCCTCGCCCTCGAAGGGGAACGGGCCCATGCCGAGCATGCCGTTCTCACTTTGCAGCTGGATCGACAGGCCGGCCGGCACGTGATTGGCCACGAGGGTCGGAATGCCGATGCCGAGATTGACGTAGAAACCGTCTTTCAGTTCCTGGGCAGCGCGCGCCGCCATCTGATCTCTGTCCCAAGCCATGATCTTTACTCCGCTGCGGCGCGCTTGCGCACGGTCCGCTGTTCAATGCGTTTGGTGACGTTGGTCACATGGACCATGCGCTGGACGAAAATGCCGGGCGTGTGGATGTTGTCGGCATCGAGCGAGCCTTGCGGGACCATCTCCTCGACTTCGGCGACGGTGACCTTGGCGGCGGTGGCCATCATCGGATTGAAGTTCCTGGCCGTCATCCGATATACGAGGTTGCCTTCCGGGTCGGCCTTCCAGGCGTGAACGATGGCGAGGTCGGCGAACAGGCCGCGTTCCATGACGTAGTGGCGGCCGTCGAACTCACGGGTTTCCTTGCCTTCGGCGACTTTGGTGCCGTAGCCGGTGGCGGTGAAGAAGGCGGGGATCCCGGCGCCGCCGGCGCGAATGCGCTCGGCCAGGGTGCCTTGGGGGTTGAACTCGATCTCGAGCTCGCCGGCCAGATATTGTTTGGCGAAGGTCGCGTTCTCGCCGACGTAAGAGCTGATCATTTTTTTGATCTGCCGCGTCGTGAGCAGCATGCCGAGGCCGACATCGTCGATCCCGGCGTTATTGGAAATGACGGTCAGGCCCTTCACCCCGGACTCGCGGATGGCCGCGATCAGCACTTCGGGGATTCCGCAGAGGCCGAAGCCGCCGGACATTATCGTCATATTGTCGCGGAGCAGACCCGCAAGCGCGGTCTTGGCATCCGGCTGGAGTTTTTGTACGGCCAATGGGGCCTCCTTGAGCGTCTCGATTGGCTACTCTAATACCCGGCTTTCAAACATGGGGGTAAGCATCATTTTATAAGTTTGGTGAGGGGCTTGGTTGCCCCTGCCATGCACCAAACGTATGGCTTGGCCGGTCCCGAATGCGCTAGGACTGGAACTCCCAAACGCGCGAGCATAACCCCGCCTCCATGGCCCACGCCCCCCTCGACAATATGCGCGGCGCGCTGTGGATGCTGGCGAGTTCGGTGTGCTTCGCGACCAGCGGCCTTGCCATCAAGGCGGTCGGCGCCGAGCTGCCGGTGGCGGTGGTGGCGTTCTTTCGGGTCGTCTTCGGACTGATCTTTCTCGTTCCGTTGTTCGTGAAGAACGGGCCCCGGATTTTCTACACCAAACAGCCGGGCTGGCATCTGCTCCGTCTTGCGGGATCGTCCGGAAGCATCCTGTTCGGGTTCTACGCGATCACGCACCTGCCCTATGCGACGGCGGTGTCGCTCTCATTCACCCGGCCATTCTTCATCATCTTGATCGCCATGATCTTCCTGGGTGAGGTGGTGCGCTGGCGCCGCGGGCTCGCGACCGTGATGGGGTTCGTGGGCGTCGTCATCATGCTGGGCCCGACCGACATCGGCTTCACCCTGCCGGCCATGTCAGCGCTCGCGGCCGCAGCCTCGGTGTCCGTCGCCCTCGCCGTCATTCGCAAACATGCGGCGACCGAGGGGCTCGCGTTCATGTCCTGGTTCTTCGCCGGGTCGGTCGTGATATTAGCGCCCGTTGCATGGTGGTTTTGGGAAACCCCGCACGGAATCCAATGGGCTTACCTCGCCTATATCGGATTCATCGCGAGCGCGGGGCAGTATTGCCTGATCCGCTCGCTGATGATGGCGGAGGCGACGGTGGTCTCGCCGATTGATTATATCCAAATCATCTTTGCCGCTATCGCCGGTTACTATCTGTTCGGTGAAGAACCGACGATCTGGACGGGTGTCGGTACCATCGTCATCGTTGCGACGACGCTCTACATCCTTTTCCGCGAAGCGCGCCTGAAGGTGGAGCCGGAGGCAACGCCTGCCATCAAGGAGTAGCGCCGAGTTGCGCGGCATTCACGTCGACGAATGCGGCCAGCGCGATGTCGCGCTCCGACACACCGCCGCAGTCGTGGGTGGAGAGCGTGACGTCGACGCGGTTGTAGACGTTGAACCACTCGGGGTGATGGTCCATCCTCTCGGCCTTCAACGCCACGCGGGTCATGAAGGCAAAGGCCGTGTTGAAATCCTTAAACTTAAGTGAGCGCTGGATGGCATCGCGGCCCTGCACCTCACGCCACGTCGAAAGCGCCTTGAGAGCCGCCGCGCGGCGCTCCGCTGTCAGCTTCTGCACCATGGTTGTCGCCTTATGACCAAAGAGTCCGAGATCCTGCCGCCGACGTTGGCGGACATCGACAGTCTAGCGCGGGCAGCCTTCGGCGTCCTGCCCGAGGAGCTGCGGCGTTTCACGGAAGGCGTTGTTGTCGTCGTCCAGGAATTCCCCGACGACGACGTGTGCAAGGAGATGGAGCTCGAGAGTCCCTTCGATATTCTTGGGCTCTATCAAGGTGTATCGCTGGCGGAGAAGCAAGTTGAGGCCTCCGGCGGGATGCCCGACATGGTGTTCCTCTATCGCCGGCCGATCCTCGACTATTGGTGCGAGACGGGCGAGGAGTTGGGCCATGTGGTGCGCCACGTGCTGATCCACGAGATCGGCCACCACTTCGGATTCTCGGACGAGGAGATGGAAACGCTTGAGACCATCGCCGAGGCGGAAGAGTCACGCGCCGGCGAGTAGGCCCTTCACGTAGGCCGGCACGATCTGGCTGGCCGGGCCGTAGTGGCTTTCTTCAAACATCGAGGCGCCGGCGGACGGTTCGAGATTGAGCTCAACCGTGTGCGCCGTCCCATTGCGCCGGATCATCGCGACGAAGCCGGCCGCCGGGTAGACGTTGCCCGACGTGCCGATGGAGATGAAGAGATCGCAGTTGGACAAGGCCCAACTTATGCGGTCCATCTCGAGCGGCATCTCGCCGAACCAGACCACGTGCGGCCGCATGCCGCCTGCCCTGCCGCACCCGGCGCATTCGTCGCCGGTGGACATATCGCCCGACCAGTCGACGACGTTCTCACAGAAATTGCAGCGCGCCTTGGCGTGAACGCCGTGCATGTGCAGGAGATTCTTCGAGCCCGCCTGTTCGTGCAAGGTATCGACGTTCTGGGTGACGATGAGGACTTCGCCGGGCCACGCGGCTTCGAGATGCGAAAGCGCGGCATGCGCGAAATTGGGCAGTATTTTGCGGGTTTTATTGAGAGCGCGGCGCATGTTGTAGAAGGCGTGCACCTTCTCCGGGTCGCGCGCGAAGGCCTCGGGCGTCGCCACATCCTCGATCCTGACCTTGGACCAGATGCCGTCGGCGTCGCGAAACGTATCGAGCCCGGATTCCTTGGAGATCCCCGCGCCTGTCAGAATGACGATGCGTCCGTCCCGCGGTGGAACCACCGCGGGCTCAATCATTTCCGGAGATGAGTCGTGAGCGCTTTCCGACATGACCGCACGGCCTTACCATGGAGGTTCAGGAGTGAGAAGTCATGAAGCGCGTGTTGTTTGTCTGCACCGGAAACATCTGCCGCTCGCCCACGGCGGAGGGCGTATTCCGGCACATGATCCTGGAGGCCGGCCTTAGCGACGCGATCGAGAGCGCGTCGGCCGGAACGCACGGGTATCACATCGGCGATCCGCCGGATCCGCGCACGGTCGCTGCGGCCAAGCGGCGCGGCTTCGACCTTTCCGCCCAGCGCGCACGCAAAGTGAAGGTCGAAGATTTTCATACCTATGACCTGATCCTAGCCATGGACCGCGATCACTTCGCGCACTTGGAATCCTTGCGACCCAACGCTGCGCGCGCCGAAGTAAAACTGTTCCTGGAGTACCATCCCGAGCGCAAACATAAGGACGTGCCCGACCCTTATTACGGCGGACCCGACGGCTTCGAAGACGTACTCGACATGATTGAACAGGCGACGAAGAATCTGCTTGGGCAAGTTGCGGCGGGTCTCAAGAAGCGATGAACCTGGCGGTCCGCGTACGCGAAGCGCTCGGCACTGACGTCGTGTGTGAAGCCGAGCTAGGTGGTGGCTGTATCGCCGATGTCCGGCGCCTGACGCTGAGCGACGGACGCGACATCGTCGCGAAAGTGGGTCAGGGCTTGGCGCTGGAGGGCTTCATGCTCTCCTACCTCGCGGAGCATTCGTCTCTACCGGTGCCGAAGGCGCTGTTTTGCGCCGAAGACCTTCTCCTGATGGAGTATTTGCCGACGTCCGGGCAACTTTCGGTGAAAGCACAGGAAGACGCCGCCGATCATCTGGCGAAGCTCCACGCCGTAACCGCGCCGACGTTCGGTTTCGAGAGAACGACCGTGATCGGCGGCCTCAAGCAGCCCAACCAGCAAGAGGCGTCGTGGCTGGACTTCTTTCGCGATCAGCGACTCATGTACATGACCGAGACGGCCGTCCAAACGAGGAAGCTGCCGGCGGAGGTCGCGCTCCGGATCGCGAAGCTGGCAGACCGGCTGGAGCGATGGATCGACGATAGCGCCAAGCCCTCGCTGATCCACGGCGACATGTGGACGGGCAACGTGCTGGTGAACAAGGACCGCATTTCCGGATTTGTCGATCCCGCGATCTACTATGCCGATCCCGAAATCGAACTCGCCTTCTCGACGCTGTTTGGGACTTTTGGGGAAGCGTTCTTCAAGCGCTATGAGGAGCACCGCCCCTTACGGCCCGGGTTCGCCGAGCGGAAGGATCTCTATAATCTCTATCCGCTGCTGGTGCATGTGCGGCTGTTTGGTGAGGCGTATGTGAGCGATGTGAGTATGATCTTGAAGAGGTTTGGGTTTTAGGTGCGACGAACACCAATGCGTCACCCTGGGCGAAAGCCCAGGGTCCAGGGCTGCAGGGCTGGAATGATGCGGCCACACTGAAGTGTCTTCAAGGAACGGAGTCAGAAACCCTGGATCCTGGGCACAAGGCCCAGGATGACACCGAGTTGCATGCACCTTTGTGCCTTACGTCAGCGTATAGTCCTCGAGCGCCGTGTAGACCGGGCCGCCGTTGCCGGGCTGGCTCTCGAACAGCGTGAACTGGTCGACCGTGAAGGGGCCGGCCTTGAAGAGGTTATTGCCTTCGATGAAAGACTGAAGGCGTCCGGCTTCGGGTTTAGTGAGCCGCGCGAGGGTCACATGGGGCGTGAACTTGCGGCCCTCCGGCGGCTGGCCGGTGCGCGTGACGGCGGACTCCACCTTGTTCTGGAGATGCGCGAGCTCGCGCGTGAGTGAAACGCCCACCCAAAGCGCGTGGGCCTTATAGCCTTGCCCAAAGGTGTCGAGCCCTTGGAGCCCGAGATCGAAGGCCGGCGCTTCGATGTGGGAGAGGTTGTAGTTGATCTCCTCGGCCGTGGGTTCATCCACCTCGCCGATGAAGCGCAAGGTAATGTGCATATTGGAGGGCTCGACCCAGCGCGCACCCGGAATGCCGCTGCACATCAGATTGAGGCGCGCGACGATTCCATCGGGAAGCGTAAGGGCGACAAACAGACGCAAGGGAGCGCCAGCCTATTTCTGCCGCTCGCGGACTTGCGCGATGAGTTTTTCCGCCGCCGGCAGAATTCCTTTCACCATGACGGCGACGCCTTCGGGCGTCGGGTGAATGCGATCCCTTTGATTCAAGGTTGGGATGCCCGCAACGCCTTCAAGGAAAAACGGGTAAAACAGGGCGTCGTTGTCCTTGGCCACTTTTGAGAAAGCGCCAGCGAAGCGCTTTGTATAGTCGCTGCCGAGATTCGGGGGCGCCATCATTCCCGCGACGAGCACGGGCAGATTGTCTTTTTTGATGCGCTTGACGATGGCGTCCATGCTTTCAAGGGTCACCGCCGGATCGACGGCCCGCAAGGCGTCGTTTCCTCCTAAGGCAACGATCACCGCATCGGGCTTCTCGGCGAGCATCCAGTCAATCCGCGCCCGTCCGCCGGTGGTGGTCTCGCCGGACACCCCGCCCTGAATAACGGTGACGTTGTAGCCCTTCTCCTTCAGAGCTCTTTCGAGCTGGGCCGGAAAAGCCTCCTTCAAATCGGGGAGCCCGTAGCCGGCGGTCAGGCTGTCCCCGAAGGCGAGGATTCGGATGGGCCCACTTGATGTTTGGGGGGCTGCGGCTTGGGCCGAACCAACCGCCAACATCACGAAAAGGAAACAGAGGAGTTTTCTCACGCGAAGGTATCCTTTGTGTAACAGTGTTCCGGGCGCTCACCGTTCCTTAGGCTGACAATGCGCGAGCCCCCATGATAAGGAAAGCGCACCGTTGAAATTAGAGTTCCATGACCCAATCCATTCCCACCGCCCATATGAATAAGACCGTGGAGAGCCTTTCCTCCGACGTTCCGGCCATCGCGCTGGAAAAGGTGCATCTCACTTTGGCGGGGCCCGGGGGACCGGTCAATATTCTGCGGGGCATCGATCTTACCGTGACCCAAGGCACGGCGCTGGGCGTCGTCGGCCCGTCGGGCTCCGGCAAGACCACCATGCTGATGATCATCGCCGGTCTCGAGCGGATTTCCTCGGGCCTGGTGAAAATCGCCGGCACCGATTACGCGAACATGGACGAAGACAAGCTCGCGCTGTTCCGGCGCGACAATATCGGCATCGTCTTCCAGTCGTTCCATCTGATCCCGACCATGAACGCGCTCGAGAACGTGGCGGTGCCTTTGGAGTTCGCGGGACGCAAGGACGCCTTCGACCGCGCCGAGGAGCAACTGCGCGCCGTCGGATTGGGTCACCGTCTCGACCACTATCCCGGACAGCTCTCGGGCGGCGAGCAGCAGCGCGTGGCGCTGGCGCGCGCGTTCGCGGTGAAGCCCAAGATCCTGCTGGCGGACGAGCCCACCGGAAATCTCGACGGCGCCACCGGCCATCAGATCATCGACCTTCTGTTCGATCTGCACGACCGCATCGGCACGACCTTGGTGCTGATCACCCATGACATGGGTCTCGCACAAAAATGTGACCGCATTGTGCGGATCGGCGACGGCCTGATCACCGGCGAAGGCATGCCGGCCGCGCGCGCCGCTTTAACGGAGTAAGACGATGGCTCCTCTCGCGCTGCGCTTCGCCGTTCGGGAACTGCGCGGCGGTATGCGCGGGTTCCGCATTTTCCTGGCCTGCATCATCATCGGTGTCGCGGCGATCGCCGGCGCCACGTCGCTCAATCAGTCGGTAAAGGCAGGCATCCAGGCGGACGCGCGGCCGCTGCTCGGCGGCGACCTTCAGATCGACAACGACAATAATCCCGCCACCGAAGACGAACGCGCCGCGATGATACAAGGCGGCGACGTGACCGAGCTCATTCAGATGCGCTCCATGGCGCGGGTGGAGAACGAAGCGGGCGACGTCGCGGGGCGCGGTTTGATCGAGTTGAAAGCGGTCGACAGCCTTTATCCTCTCTATGGGGACCTCACGCTTGAGCCGGTCCTGCCGCTGGCAGAAGCGCTTGCCGAACGAAATGGGGTCTTCGGCGCCGCCATCGATCCGGCGCTGTTGCCGCGCCTTAAAGCCAACGTCGGCGATCAGATCAAGATCGGCGAGGCGACTTATGAAGTGCGCGCGGCCATCACGCACGAGCCGGACCGCGCCATCAGCTTCACCACTATTGGACCGCGCGTCCTGATCTCGCACGAAGCTTTGAAGGCGACCCAACTCGTGCAGCCGGGCAGCCTGGTGGAGCATGAGTACAATATCCGTGTGAACGGCGGCGAAACCGCGGAGCAGATTCGTACGCGCCTTGAAGCGGATTTTCCCGATGCGGGCTGGCGTATCCGCGGCCTCGACCGCGCCGCCTCGGGCCTCGACCGCTTCCTCGACAATGTCACCTTGTTCCTGACGCTGGTGGGCCTCACGGCCTTGTTGACCGGCGGTATCGGCGTTGCGAACGCGGTGCGGGCGCATCTTCTGGGTCGGCTCAACACCATCGCGACGCTGAAGTGCCTCGGCGCGCCCGCCGACACGATCTTTGCGATCTATCTCATCCAGCTTTCGTTCCTCGCGTTTGTCGGCATCGTCATTGGCCTCGCCATCGGCGGAGCGATCCCTTTCGCCGCCGCGAAAGCCCTGGGCGATACGCTGCCGGTCGACGCAAAGTTCGGAATCTATCCGTCGGCCTTGCTGCAAGCGGCGATCTTCGGCGTTCTCACGGCCGCGCTGTTTGCGTTGTGGCCGCTCGCGCGGGCGCGGGACATTCCGCCGGTGGCGCTGTTCCGCAATGTCCTGGCGGACGACGGGCGTTGGCCGCGCGGTAAGTATATGGTGGCGATCGTCATCGTCGCGATCACGCTGGCGGTCTACACCATCGCCACCGCCGAGCGGCAGGACTATGCCGCCGCCTTCGTGGGCGGATCGGCAGTTGCAATGGTGCTGTTCAGCTTTGCAGCAAAGGGCGTGATGCGCTTTGCCGCGCGCATGACCCGGGGGCGCAACAGCCCAACCGCGGGCCGGCCGTCGCTGCGCCTTGCCTTCGCCAATCTCTACCGCCCCGGCTCGGCTACTATGTCCGTGGTGCTGTCGCTCGGCCTCGGGCTTTCGGTGCTGGTGGCCATCGCGCTCTTGGAGTCCAATCTCAACCAGCAGCTCGCCGATGGCCTCCCGAGCGATGCGCCCAGCATGTTCTTCATCGATATCCAGCCGCACCAGGAAGAGCTGTTCCGCACGACGGTCGCGCCGATCGCAGGCGTGAACAAGGTGATCACCGCGGCCATGATCCGCGCCCGCGTGACCAAGGTGAACGACCTGACTTCGGAAGAGCATATGGAGCAGCACGGCCGGAGCTGGCTCCTGGGCGGCGACCGCGGCATTTCCTATTCCGCGACGATGCCGGAGAACGCGCGGCTGACCGAAGGCGCATGGTGGCCCGCGGACTATGACGGCGAGAATCTGGTCTCGCTCGATTCCGACGGCGCGGCCCAGGCCAGCCTCAAGATCGGCGATACCATCACCGTGTCCGTGCTTGGGCGCGACGTCACCGGACGGATCGCGAGCTTCCGCGACATCCGCTGGCAATCGGGCGCCATGAATTTCGGCATCATCTTTTCTCAAAATGCCTTGCGCGGCGCGCCGGGCATGTTCCTTGCTACGGTGAACTCGGAAATCGGCACCGAGGAGCAGATCGAGACCGCGGTCTTGACCGCCATGCCCAACGTGACGGTGGTGCAGGTGCGCGCGGCCATCGAGACGCTCAAAGACGTGCTGACGACCTTGAGCCTCGCGGTCCGTCTCACAGCAGGAGTCGCGTTGGTGGCCGGCGCTTTGGTGCTGGCCGGCGCGATTGCGGCCGGTCATGCGCGCCGGATCTATGAGTCGGTTGTGCTCAAGGTGCTGGGCGCCACCCGGGCCGACGTGCTGAAAGCCTTCGTGTTCGAATTTCTTCTGCTCGGCCTAGCCACGGGGCTGATCGCCGCCGTGGTCGGCTCGCTCGCGGCTTTTGGGGTCATCACCGAACTCATGGAGATCGACTGGTCGCTCGATATCGGGGTCATCGTCGCGGTGATCTTGGCCTGCATCGCCGTGACTTTAATCGCCGGTTTCACAGGCACCTGGCGCGCCATGAGCATCAAAGCCGCGCCGCTGTTACGCAATGAATAGTAACGTATTGTAACAGAAGAGCTTTTTCCGGCCCATCGTGCGTTAAACTTTGGTCGCTGCTCTTCGATTTAAGTTGCAGGGGGGCTGTTCTCCCCCAATATAAGGCGAGCCCCGGCCTTTTCGCGGGGCGGGTTCTCTTTAGTGAGGAAAACAATGGCTACTGAAGCTGATCGCAGGGTTTATGGCACCGCGACCGCCGCCGATGCGGTTCAGATCGACGTCGGCCTGCGCCAATACATGCTGCGGGTCTACAACTACATGGCGTCCGGCCTTCTGCTCTCGGGCCTCGTCGCGCTGCTCGTGACCAACACCGGACTGCAGAACCTTTTCTTCCAGGCGACGGAAACCGGCCGCCCGGGTTACACGGGCCTCGGCCTCGTCGCCGTGTTCGCGCCCATCGGTCTCATTTTGCTGATGAGCTTCCGCGCGCAGCGCATGAACATCACGACCCTGCAGGCCTGCTACTGGGGGTTCGTCGCGTTGATGGGCGTGGGCCTCTCGACCGTGCTGATGATCTACACCGGCGCCAGCGTCGTACGTGTGTTCTTCATCACCGCGATCGCCTTCTCGAGCTTGAGCATGTACGGCTACACCACCAAGCGCGATCTGGGCCCGGTGGGGACATTCCTGATCATGGGCCTGGTCGGCATCCTGATCGCCGGTCTTGTGAACATCTTCCTGCAAAGCTCGATGATGCAATTCATCATCTCGGCGGCCGGCGTGCTGATTTTCGCGGGCATGACGGCCTACGACACGCAGAAGATCAAGAACAGCTATTTCCATGTGAGCGGCACGGGCGTTGCCGAGCATGCCGCGATCATGGGCGCAGTAACGCTCTATCTGGATTTCATCAACCTGTTCCAGTTCTTGCTGCACTTCTTAGGCGCCCGCAAAGAGTAGGAGCGCTCGCTCAAACAAAAAGCCCGGGTAGAAATACCCGGGCTTTTTTAATGACCGCACGTATATGACGGCGCGTTATTTCTCCGGCGGAATGTACTTGTAGCCGGCGAGCTTGCTCTCCACGGCCCTCGCCTTGCTGAAGAACCACCACGAGAACCACACCACGACCGGCGCGCTTGCGGCCAGCGCGATGTCCAAAAGGATAGCGATGTGGCTTTCGCCCCAGTGCAGCGGGATCACGTCGATCGCCTCGAGCATCTGGTCGCCCACGCGGGCGATGCCGAAGACCGTCACCGCAATGAGGACCCCCAGGGTCCCGGCGAAGAGAACGGTGGCGATGGCGGCGTGGACGGTGGACTTAGAGCGCATGGAAAACCCCTTTTTATATGCGTCCCGCACATGTGGGGCGGCCGGAGCCGTCCGGCAAGCCCCCCTTGGCGTTCACAATCAAGGGAGCGTACTGGCGTTTTCGATGACCTCAAGGAACGCCAGCCCGTACCGCTCGAGCTTGGCCTCGCCCACACCGCTGATCTCGGCCATTTGGGCCAAGGTCGTGGGCTTTTCGGCCGCCATTCCGTGCAGGGTCTTGTCATGAAAAATGACATAAGGCGGTACGCCTTGCGCCCTCGCGAGCTCGAGGCGCTTGGCGCGTAAGGCTTCGAACAAGCCGGCGTCAACAGGAGCGATCGACGACGGCGTACGACGCGGCGCTTTGCTTTTTCGAGCCTGAGGCTCGCGCAAAGCTAGGGGTTCCTTGGTTCGGAGAAACGCGCGTCCCTGCTCGGTGATGTGGAGGCCGCCGTGGTTCTCGGTATCGACCTGCAGGAGACCGAGCGACACCAGCTGGCGGAAAATGCCCTGCCATTGTTTCTTGTTGTACGCGGCGCCAATGCCGAACGTGCTTTGCTTGTCGTGTCCGAATCTTTCGATGCGCTCGTCGCTTACGCCCATGAGCACGTCCGTGAGGTATCCGACACCAAAGCGTTCACCCGTACGATGCACGCAGGACAGCGCTTTTTGTGCGGCGACGCTGCCGTCGAAGGTCACCGGCGGTGTGTAGCAGGTATCGCAGTTCCCACACGGCTGACAGCCGTCGCCGAAATATTCGAGCATCACCTGGCGGCGGCAACGTGTCGCTTCGCACAAACCGAGAAGCGCGTTGAGTTTCTGCCGTTCGATGCGCTTTTGGGCGTCCGGCGCGTCGGCGGATTCGATGAAGTTGCGCTGTTGAGCGACGTCCTGCAGCCCGTAGGCCATCCAGGCGTTGGCGGGAAGTCCGTCGCGCCCCGCGCGTCCGGTTTCTTGGTAATAGGCTTCGATGTTCTTTGGGAGATCAAGATGGGCGACAAAACGCACGTTGGGTTTGTCGATGCCCATGCCGAAGGCGATGGTCGCGACCATGATGACGCCTTCCTCGCGCAGGAATGTATTCTGGTTCGCCGCGCGAACCTCCGCGCTCAAGCCAGCGTGATAGGGCAAAGCCGGAACGCCTTGCGCCGTTAGCGACACAGCGGTCTCCTCGACCTTCTTGCGGGAGAGGCAATAGACAATCCCGCTGTCGCCCGCGTGATTCTGTTTGATGAACGCCATCACCTGTGCGAGCGGGTTCTCCTTCTCGACGATCGTGTACGTGATGTTGGGCCGGTCGAATCCGGCGACGAAGGCCTTGCCGTCTTCGAGGCCCAGGCGCGCAATGATGTCGCGCCGGGTCGGCGCGTCGGCGGTGGCGGTTAGCGCGAGGCGCGGCACGCCGGGAAATTTCTCGCCCAGTGTCCCGAGCTGCATATATTCGGGCCTGAAGTCATGGCCCCATTGCGAGATGCAATGGGCTTCGTCGATCGCAAAAAGCGCGAGCGGGGTTTGGGCCAGCACGCCTAGGAACTCATTCGTGACGAGACGCTCGGGCGCCACGTAGACGAGGTCAATCTCGCCTGCGCGCATCCGTTCCTTGATCGCATGACCCTCGGCCGCAGGTGTGGTCGAATTGAGAGCCGCGGCCTTGATGCCCAACTGGCGGAGCGCCGTGACCTGGTCTTGCATCAAAGCGATGAGCGGCGAGACGACGATACCGACACCTTCGCGGCACAAGGCGGGGATCTGATAGCAGAGCGACTTTCCGCCGCCCGTGGGCATAAGCACGAAGGCGTTCCCGCCGCCGATGACGTGGTTGATCACGTCCTCCTGCAACCCGCGGAAGCTGGGATAGCCATAGGTGTGCTGGAGGATGTGAAGCGGCGCGGGCATGGGAGGTCGTGATCTCGCGTGTCGCAAGAGAACTATTTGGATGTATCCACATAAACGATTACGCGAGAAACGTCTCGCGCGCCGCGACCGCACACGAAATTGCCGCGGTATGACCGCGAACGGCACCCAGTTCGCCACCAAATCTTCGCAAGCCGTCCGTTGCACCTCTGAGACGAAATTGGGGGAGCACAGAACGGTGGAGGCGAAGAGTGATACGAGAAATTTGGTCCTGCGGACAGTCCGGCGTCGCGCAAGGCGCACTTGAGGCGGCCCACCACTGCGGCATTCGTACGAATGGGTGGATGGCGGAAGGCTTCATGACGGAAACCGGGCCTTCGCCGGAGCTCGCGAAACGCTTTGGCCTGAAAGAGCTGACACGCGCCGGCGAATTGCGGCCGCTGCGCAGCAACGTGAAGGACGCTGATAGTACTTTGTGGATCGCAGCTCCCCCACGCATTGCAACCGATCCCGCCTACTGGGCCGCGCGCAAAGCCGTTGCCACCTACGGCCATCCGTTCCTGATCATTCCGCCCAAGCTGGCCGAGGAAGATGCCGCCGGGCTCATCGTTCAATGGGCGGTCCGCTGGGACGTGACGCGTCTTCATGTGGCGGGACCGCGCGCAAGTCTGTGGGCCGGCGCCGAAGAGCGGGCGAAGCTCATCATCATGTCCGCACTGCACGCCATGGGGACGTGCCATCCGAAGAAACTGGCGGTGGTGGGGTGATGGGTCGCAGTGCGACCCTTATAAAATGGTGCCGACGCGCGGAATTGAACCGCGGACCTACTGATTACGAATCAGTTGCTCTACCCCTGAGCTACGTCGGCACGAGGTCGGGAATCTTCCCGGCCAGGGCGGCGGGACCATATGCGTTTCGCCTGCCGGGCGCAAGCATCCACGCCGTGCCTGAAAGCTTTGAAAACGAAGGCTTTCAGGCGTATCAACTAACCTCAACAGGTTAAAATTGAACTTCCCGAGGGAGTGTCCGGACGTGCCGGATTCGAGGGTAGCCCAAGTTGAGGTCGCGATTGTCGGCGCCGGATTGGTGGGCAGCACCCTGGCCTGCGCGCTCGCCGCCCACGGGGTGAAAACCGCACTCGTCGACCGGCTCGATCCTCGCGCCATGACCACTGACCGATTCGACGGCCGGGCGTCGGCGGTGGCGGCGAGCGGCCAGCGCCTCCTGCGCGCCATCGGCGTGTGGCCGCATCTGGAAAACCGCGGCGAACCGATCCGCGAGATCCGCGTGTCCGACGGCGATGCGCCGCTCTTCCTTCACTACGCCTACACCGACGTGGGCGACGAGTTCCTGGGCACCATGGCTGAAAACCGTTTTTTGCGGGCCGCCACTTTCGCGCGCATGGCCGAACTTGAGGGCAAGCTGCATCTGATCGCGCCCGCCGCCGTCTCGCATATGAGCGAAACCACGGATGCGGCCGTGCTGCACCTCGCCGACGGCCGTGAGATCAAAGCAAGCATGGTCGTGACCGCCGAGGGCCGCGAGTCCAAGCTTCGCGATCAGGCGGGCATTGCCGTGACCGGCTGGACCTACCCCCAGATCGCCATCGTCGCGACCATCGGGCATGAAAAGCCGCACCGCGGCATTGCGCACGAGCGCTTCCTGCCCGCAGGGCCTTTCGCCATTCTTCCGCTGCCGGACGATGCCGGTGTCCACCGTTCGTCGCTGGTCTGGACCGAACGCGCAGACGCGGCGGGCGCCTACCTCGCGCTGAACGATGCCCATTTCCTGGCGGAGATCGACGAACGCGTCGGGGGATTCTTAGGAAAGCTTTCGCTGATCGGCCCCCGCTTCAGTCATCCCCTCGGCCTTCAGTTCGCGCAAGTTTATGTGAAGGGACGCCTGGTGCTAGCGGGCGACGCGGCCCACGGGATTCATCCCATCGCGGGCCAGGGCCTCAACCTCGGCTACCGCGACGTCGCGGCGCTGACGGAAGTGATCGTGGACGCGAAACGGCTGGGCCTCGACATCGCCAATCCCGACGCTCTTGGACGCTACGAGCGCTGGCGCCGCGCCGACAATCTGATGATGGCAGGCGTGACGGACGTTCTGAACCGTCTGTTCTCCAATGACGTTGGACCGATCAAGGCCGTGCGCGATCTCGGCCTTGCGATCATCAACCGCGTGCCGCCCCTGAAGCGCCGCTTCATGCGCCACGCCATGGGCACCGTCGGCGATCTCCCTCGATTAATGCGCTCCTAATACGGGAAACCCGGCGAGCCGTTTCGTGCGGGCCGATGTGAACCTATTCGCGCGGGTACTGCGTTATGCACCCGCGCGCATCACGTCACCTTTCCCGGGCCCTCATGAACGACGTCCATCCACCGCCACTCACGGCCGACGTTGCCATGTTCCTGGACTTCGACGGGACACTGGTCGACATCGCGCCGTCGCCGAACGCGGTCAAGGTCGCGCCCGGCTTGGACGAACTCATGGCCCGGGTGGCGTGGCACCTGAACGGCGCCGTAGCGGTGATCACCGGGCGACCCATCGAGACCATCGATAAACATCTCAACGGCGCGGTGCGGGCGGTCGCGGGCATCCACGGCGCCGAACGCCGCACGGCGCTGGGCCATATCATCCAGGCGGAATTTCCCGCGGGCCTGCTCGATCCCGCGCGTGAGGACCTATCGGCTTTCTGCCGCGCGCATCCCGGAACGCGCGCGGAAGACAAAGGTGTGAGCATCGCACTGCACTTCCGCAATGCGCCGGAGTTGGGTCCGGCCTGCCGCCGCATCGTCGACGAATGCGCCGCCGCCTCGCACGGCCAGCTCGAACGCCTGGACGGCAACATGGTGGTGGAGCTGAAACCCGCCACCGTCCGCAAAGCCACCGCCATGTCGGACTATATGAACGAGCCGCCGTTTGCGGGCCGCCGCCCCGTGTTCGTCGGCGACGATCTGACCGACGAGTCCGCCTTCGTGGCCGTCTCGCAGACCAACGGCTACGGAGTCATCGTCGGCGCACGCTCGCCGACGGCGGCCACCAGCCGCCTCCCGTCGGTTGCGGCGCTGCACGCCTGGCTCACGACCCTGAACGAACAAAACGATGGCCGACGCGCAAGCTAGCTCTACCCACCCCTTGCCGCTATCCGACCTGAACCTCGGTGTGATCGGCAACTGCTCCTTCAACGCGCTGGTGGACGAGCGGGCGAGCGTGGTGTGGAGCTGCATGCCGCGGCCCGACGCAGACCCGGTGTTCAATGCGCTTCTGGGGGGCATCAGCCCAGGGGACGAAAAAGCCCGCGGCGTCTACGCGGTGGATCTCGAGAATTTCGCGTCGTCGCAGCAGCAGTATTTCACCAACACGCCGGTGCTGGTGACACGCCTGCACGATACCGCCGGTCAAGCCATCGACGTGATTGACTTCGCTCCAAGGTTTAACCGCTTCGGCCGGCGCCACCGCCCCGTGGCCATCGTGCGGATCGTGAGGCCCGTGACCGGGAGGCCGCGGGTGCGGATCCGCTTGCGTCCGAACTACGCCTACGGAAGTGAAGAGCCGGTCGTGACGCGCGGCTCCAATCACATCCGTTATGTGGGCGGAAAGCTGACGCTGCGTCTGACGACCGATGCGCCGGTGACCTACATCACCAATGAGACGTGGTTCCGGCTTGAGCGTCCTTTGTACCTGTTCCTTGGACCGGACGAGACCGTCGCGGGTTCGGTCGCCGCCACCTGCGAAGAATTTCTGACCGCGACCGACAGCTATTGGCGCGAGTGGGTGCGCACGCTGGCGGTGCCGGTGGAATGGCAGGATGCGGTGATCCGCGCCGCTATCACCTTGAAGCTGTGCTGGTACGAGGAGACCGGCGGCATCCTTGCCGCCATGACCACGTCGATCCCCGAAGCTCCCAACTCAGGCCGCTGCTGGGACTACCGGTTCTGCTGGCTGCGGGACGCCTACTATGTGATCCGGGCGCTGAACCGCCTGGGCGCCATCGACATCATGGAGAGCTATCTCTCCTACTTACGCAATCTGCCGGAGTTGACGGAAGACCGGCACATGCAGCCGGTGTACGGCTTAGGCCTCGAGCAGGACTTGATCGAGACGGAGATCACGTCGCTGCCGGGGTATCGCGGCATGGGCCCGGTGCGCGTGGGCAATCAGGCCTACGAGCACAAACAGCACGACGTCTACGGGCAGGTCATCCTGTCGTCGACCCAGGCGTTCTTCGACAAGCGCCTCTTAAGACCTCTGACGCTGCAGGACTTCCGGGCCCTCGAGATCATCGGCGACCGCGCCTATCGCCTGTCCTCGGTTCCCGATGCCGGCCTATGGGAACTGCGCACCATCGCAAATATCCACACCTATTCGAGCCTGATGTGTTGGGCCGGCTGTCACCGGCTTGCCCGGATCGCAGCACACCTGGGTTTGAGCGACCGCACCTTGTTCTGGAATGAGCGAGCCCGGGAGGTCAAAGACAAGATTCTCGCCAACGCCTGGAATCCGGAAGCCAAGGCTTTCGTCGCGAGTTTCGGCGGCCAGGAATTGGACGCAAGCGTGATGCAGATGACCGAGGTCGGGCTGATTGCCGCGGACGACCCGCGATTCATCGCCACACTGGATGCGGTGAGCGCGAAGCTGCGCCACGGCAAGCATGTGTATCGCTACGTCGGCCGCGACGACTTCGGCGTCCCAACGACCGCCTTCAACATATGCACCTTCTGGTACATCGACGCGCTAAAGCGCGCCGGCCGCGACGAGGATGCGCGGGACGTATTCATCAACATGCTCAATCATCGCAACCACGTCGGGCTGCTGTCGGAAGACATCGACCCCGTCACAGGTGAATTATGGGGAAACTATCCGCAGACCTACTCCCTGGTGGGAATCATCAACGGAGCGATGAGGCTCTCGCGGTCGTGGAGAGACGTCGTATGAGGCGGTTGGTGATCGTCTCCAACCGCGTGCCACCGGTGAAGGGCCGTGGGCGCGCGGCGGCCGGAGGCCTGGCCGCGGGACTCTCGAGCGCGCTGAAGGCCTTCGGGGGCCTGTGGTTCGGCTGGAGCGGCGAGGTCAAGGACACGCAAGAGACCAAAGTCACCACGGTCAAGCAGGACAACTACACGCTCGCAACCCTCCACCTCAGCAAGGAGAATCACGAGGAGTACTACAACGGGTTCGCCAACCGCGCCCTGTGGCCGCTGTGTCATTACCGCCCCAACCTCGTGGCTTACGACCGCAGCTTCAGTGTCGGGTACTACCGTGTGAACAGCCTGTTCGCCGAAGCGATCCTGCCGCTGCTCGAAGCCGACGATACGGTCTGGGTGCAGGACTATCACTTGATTCCCCTAGGCGCGGAGCTGAAGCGTCTGGGCGCCCGGCAGAAGATCGGATTCTTCATGCACATCCCGTGGCCGGCGTCGGAACTGGTGGTCACCCTGCCCGAACACCGCGCCCTGGTGCGCTCGATGTTCTCCTACGACGTGGTGGGCTTTCAGACGGACCGCGACGTTCAATCCTTCCTCGACTACGTCATCCGCGAAGCCGACGGGACACTGGATCCGGACGGACGGGTGACGTGCTTCGGTCAAACCATCTGCGTGCGCGCCTTTCCCATCGGCATCGACGCCAAGAGCATTGCGGCGCTGGCGGTGCAGCCGGAGGCCCACGAACACGCGGTGCGCCTTGTCGACAGTCTCGCAGGCCGGCAGCTCATCATCGGGGTCGACCGACTGGACTATTCCAAGGGCATCGATCGACGCTTCTCGGCTTATGCCAAGCTCTTGGTGCGCTACCCCGAACATAAAGCGAAAGTCTCGTTCCTGCAGATCGCGCCACCGTCGCGCATGGACGTCTCGGCCTATCGCGCGATGCGCCGGGAGCTGGAGCGCCTGTTGGGCCGGATCAACGGCGAGTTCGCCGACTATGATTGGGTGCCGCTCAGGTATGTGAACAAGACCTACAATCATATGGCCTTGGCCGGACTGTATCGCACCGCCCAGGTCGCCTTTGTCACGCCTTTACGCGATGGAATGAACTTGGTGGCCAAGGAATACGTGGCGGCCCAGGACCCGGAGAATCCCGGTGTCTTGATCCTGTCACGGTTTGCGGGGGCGGCCCGCCAGCTGCGCGAGGCGCTGATCGTCAATCCCTTCGACGAGCAAAGTATGGTTGACGCGCTCCACCGAGGGCTCAGTATGCCGCTCGAGGAACGCAAATCCCGGTGGCGGAGCTTGATGACCAACGTCGAAGAGCATGATATCGGGCGCTGGCGAGATTCCTTCCTAGGCGCACTCACCGAGGCCTAAGAGGGCCGATACTTAAACATGGCCGAGATCGACCTGATCGCCGACATCGGCGGCACCAATGCACGCGTGGCCTTCCGCGCGAGCGGTGCGCCGTGGACGAAAGTCCATTTGCGGCAGGCGGGTGATTTTCCATCGCTGGAAGCCCTGCTCGACAATGTAATCGCCGAGGCGGGCACCGCGCCGACGCGCGCCGCCATCGCCGTTCCAGGCCCGGTGTCAGGCGATGCCATCCAGCTCACCAACTTGCCTTGGCGGATCGAACGCAGCGCGCTCGGCCGGAAGATCGGCGTCTCCTCGATCGCGATCGTGAACGATCTGGAAGCGGTCGCGCTGTCGCTGCCGCATCTTACGGGAGATGACGCCGTGACGTGGCGCGCGGGACAAGAAACGCGCGCGGCGCGGGTTATCGTGGCGCCGGGCACGGGGCTCGGCGTCAGCGCGTCGGTGCCCTACGGCGAGACGTGGACTGCGGTGCCCAGTGAAGGCGGGCACGTGCAGGCCGGCATGCCACGCTCGACGCCGGAGCGCATGCGCACTCTGTGGCACGCAAGGCCGAGCTGGGAGGACCTTCTTTCGGGCAGCGGACTCTTGCGCATCCATCGGGCGCTCGGCGCGGAGGCCGCGACGCCGGCGGAGGTCACTGCGCGCGCCGAGAGGGGCGATGCACAGGCGTTGGAAGCGATCGGCTTTTTTTCGGAGCTGTTCGGGGCGTGCGCCGGGGACATGGCGATCATCTTCGGCGCGAAAGGCGGATGTTATATCGCCGGCGGTGTGGTTCCGGCGCTTGGAAAGTTGTTCGACGTTTCGCGGTTTGTCGCGGGCTTTTCCGACAAGGGAGCCTATGGCGATTACGTGAATGCCATTCCGCTCCGTCTGATTTCCCATCCTTACCCGGCGCTGGTGGGACTTGCTGCGCTCGTAGATGCTAGCGGGAAAGACCTCGGGCGTTGAGCGCGGCGAGATAGTCGGTCCAGCGCTTGTCGCGTTCGCGGCCGAGTTCGTGCAAGTAGCGCCATGTGTAGATGCCGGTGTCGTGGGTATCGTCGAACACCAGGCGCACGGCGTAATTGCCGACGGGTTCGATCTTGCGGATGCCGACGTCCTGCTTGCCGCCGACGGTCTGCTTCTGCGAGGGGCTGTGGCCCTGTACTTCCGCCGACGGGCTTTCGACGCGCAAGTATTCGGCGGGGAGCGCGAAGCGCTCGCCTCCTTCGAAGCGGACGTGAAGAATCTTGGTGGCGGGATCGTAGTCGAGCGCTTCCGGCCAGACGCTGTCTTCGGACATCAATCTTCCAAGCGCCGCGCTTCATCCGGCAGCATGATGGGAATACCGTCGCGGATTGGATAGGCGAGCCCGGCTTTGCGGCTGACGAGCTCACCGGCGGCGCGGTCGAATTCGAGCGGGCCCTTGGTGAGCGGGCAAACGAGAATCTCAAGAAGCTTCGGATCTATATCGGCGCCAGTCACTGAGCTTCTCCTTTATTGTCGCGGCGTATCGATGCCGCCGGCCTCGAAGGCGGCGATCTGCAGCAGCGCGAGCACAATATCGTAGCGCGCTTTGAGCGTGGGCGCCTCAAGCAAAGCCTGCTTTTCGCGCGGATCGAACGGACAGATCATGCACAAAGAGGTGACGAGGCTTGAGTCCGAAAGGCCCTTCAGCACATCGACACTGAGCGGCATGGCGTGCGCTTCGAGATAGGGCCGCAGGCGCTCGAACAAGCGCTCGCGGTTCACTTCGAAATTCGCGAGGACCTCAAGATCGGGCTTGAAGGCGTCATAGGATGCTTTCACGCGGCGATAGCCCTTGCGCCCTTCGAGCTCACTTACGATCGAAAAACGGCAGAGCCCTTTGAGCATGATGAGCAAGCGCCCGTCTTCGGTCTCCTCGAAGGAGGCGATTCGGCCCGCACACCCAATGGAATAGACCGAGGGTTCGGCGGGTGGAGCGGCGGCTTTTGAATCGCGGTCGTAGTCCGGCTGAATCATGCCGATAATCCGCCCCGCGCCGAGGGCATCGAGCGTCATGTTGAGATAGCGCGGCTCAAAGATATTGAGCGGCAAGCGGCCCCAGGGCAGCAAAAGCGCGCCGCTCAAGGGAAAGATAGGCAGCTCTTCCGGAAGATCCTCGTAGCGCGTTTGGATCGGGCTGCGCATAGCTTATGCGAAAAGGATCGACGAGAGTCTGCGCCGGCCTTGCACCGTGAGCGGATCGGCGGGGCCCAGAGCTTCGAAGAATTTCACGAGCTGCTTGCGCGCCGCTTCTTCGTTCCATTTGCGATCCTTGCGGACCATTTCGAGGAGATCGTCCATCGCCTGCTCGCGCGCGCCCGCGCCGTAGCGCGCCACCGCGAGATCGAGACGCGACTGCATGTCCTTTGGATCGGCGGCCACCTTGGCTTCCAGCGCGGAAAGATCGGCGCCGTCACCGACCTGCGCGGTCTGTTCCTTAAGATCGAGCGCCGCCTGCACGCCGGCAATATCCGCCGATTTCTTCATTTGCTCGGGAAGATCGGCAAGGACTTGCTTGGCGATATCGTCCTGGCCGGTGGCGAGATAGGCCCGGAGCGCGCCCGCGAGCGCTTTCACATGGCTTGGATCCTGAGCGAGAATCTCTTTGTAGATCGCCAGAGCGTCCTCGTGATTGCCTTCTGTCGCGAAGGCTTCGGCTTCCAACAGCGCTTCGTCCAACGGCGAGCCGCCGCCCGTGAGGCGCTCGATGAATTGCTTGAGCTGGCTTTCCGGCAACGCGCCCATGAAGCCGTCCACGGGGCGGCCGCCCTTGAAGGCATAGACCGCCGGGATGGACTGGACTTGGAACTGCATCGCGAGCTGCTGGTTTTCGTCGACGTTGATCTTGGCGAGCTTCACCTTGCCGCCGTACTGCTTCACCAGCTTCTCGAGCGCCGGGGTCAGCTGCTTGCACGGACCGCACCAGGGCGCCCAGAAATCGACGATCACCGGCGTCTGATTGGACGCCTCGATCACGTCGTCCATGAACCGGGCGGTATCGGTGTCGATAATAAGGTCCTTGGGGGCCGCGGCACCTTCGGCTTGTCCGATCAGCATGAAGTCCACTTCCTGTTCTGTCTGCCCGGTCGCCCCCCGGTCAGTCCAAGGGCCCGGAGTTTAGTCCCGAGGCGCGTATGCGGCGAGGCTTTGACGTTAGATGTGGCGACCGCGCGAGCTTGGCAAGGCTTTTTTCAATGCTGACAGGCGCTTGGACGTCAAAAAGAAGTCGGCATGCGCGCGCGCAAAGCCTTGCAATGGGTTTCCAAATGGCTATAGTCCCGCCCTCTCCTGAGGGGGCAACCACGAGCCCCCAGCCGTGAGCGGGCGTAGCTCAGGGGTAGAGCACGACCTTGCCAAGGTCGGGGTCGAGGGT
>CAMDOZ010000021.1 GCA_945903705.1 Fidelibacterota bacterium
GACCGAGTTGATCAGGGCAATACCGCCCGCCGCCGCCGTTCCCGCGAGCATGGCCGTCGGCAGTGTCCAGAAAATCGGCGCACAGAGATAGACGCAAATCGTGCCGAGGTAGATGGCAAGGATTCCGGTTACGGGCGATGGGAACAGGACGCTGATGACGAAGCCCGCCGCGCCGACCACGCAGGGGATGACCACAAAACTCCGGCGCCTGCCGGTGCGGTCGGACAAGCGCCCCCACAGGATCATCGCGCCGGCGGCGAGCATGTTGGGCAGGGCCGTCAGCCACCCGACCTCCTGATTGGTGAAGCCGCTCAGCGAGCGCACCATGAGCGGCGTCCAGAAATTGAGCCCATAAAGCGCGAGCACGATGCAGAAGTAGACAAGACCCAGCATCCAGAGGCGAGGGTTGCGCGCCACGGCGCCGAAACCATGCTCGCGCCCCGGTTCGGCGTTCTCCTCGGCAAGCCGGGCCGCGATGACCTCGCGCTCCCGAGCCGTGAGCCAGCGCGCATCCGCGGGGCGGTCAGGCAAATAGAATAACGTGATGATTCCGAAGAGGACCGAGGGAAGTCCTTCGAGGATGAACAGGGACTGCCAGCCCTCGAGCCCGAACAGCGACACGTCAAGGAGGGCCGTAGAGATCGGAGCGCCAACGACCGTTGAAAGCGGAATCGCGAGCATGAAGGAGCCGATGATCCTTCCGCGCACTTCCGCCGGATACCAGTAGGTGAGATAGAGAATGATCCCGGGGAAGAAACCGGCTTCCGCCACGCCGAGCAAGAGTCGCGCGGCAATAAAGGAGTTGGGACCGGTGACAAAGGCCGTGCCGGCGGAAACCAGTCCCCAGGTGATCATGATGCGCGCGATCCATACGCGCGCACCGACCCTGTGCAGAATCAGATTGCTCGGCACCTCGAAGACGACATAGCCGAGGAAGAAGATGCCGGCGCCTAGTCCATAGATGAAGGATGAAAGGCCGAGGTCCTCGTTCATCGTCAGCGCCGCGAAGCTGACGTTCACGCGGTCGAGGAAGGCGAGGAAATAGAGGAGGGCGACGAACGGCAGCAGCCGGAGCGAAACCTTCCGGAGCGCGCCGTTCAGTTCCGTCGGAGTCTCCACCGCTGTCGCCATCAGATCCCCCCACAAAAGTACGAATATCATCACATGGGTGATCCTCGAAGACCACACTCGGCCTTGAGGGGTGCCTCCGCGCGTGTTCAGATACGAACGGGAGATAGGGGAGGGACGATGAGCGAGCAGGGCGCGGGGAAGGGGACCGCCAAGGTCGTATTGGCCTCGTCTCTCGGAACCGTTTTCGAGTGGTATGACTTTTATCTCTACGGCTCACTCGCCGCCGTCATCTCCCGCCAGTTCTTCTCCGGGGTCAACGAAACCACGGCTTTCATCTTCGCCCTTCTGGCCTTCGCCGCGGGGTTCGCGGTGCGGCCCTTCGGCGCGCTGGTCTTCGGCCGCATCGGCGATCTCGTCGGCCGGAAGTATACGTTTCTCATCACCATCGTCATCATGGGCGGCGCCACTTTCGCCGTGGGGCTTCTTCCGTCCTACGCCTCCATCGGCGTTGCGGCGCCGATCATCCTTGTGGTGCTCCGCCTGCTCCAAGGCCTCGCCCTTGGCGGCGAATACGGCGGCGCGGCCATCTACGTCGCCGAGCACGCGCCCCCCGAGAAACGCGGCCTTCATACGAGTTGGATTCAGACCACCGCGACCCTCGGCCTCTTCCTCTCGCTGGTCGTCATCCTGGTTACGCGCCACGTGACCGGCCCCGAATTCGACACCTGGGGATGGCGCATTCCCTTCCTTCTGTCGGCGATCCTGCTGGCCGTATCGGTGTGGATCCGCCTGTCGCTCGAGGAATCTCCGGTGTTCCGCCGCATGAAGGCGGAAGGTCGCGGGTCCAAGGCGCCCATCAAGGAGTCCTTCGGAAACTGGAGCAACGCGCGCCTCGTACTCATCGCGCTGTTCGGGGCCGTGGCAGGGCAGGCCGTCGTTTGGTACGCGGGCCAGTTCTACGCCCTCTTTTTCCTGACGCAGACTCTCAAGGTCGATGCGACGACGGCGAACTATCTTATGGCCGCCGCGTTGGTGCTCGGGACGCCGTTCTTCATTCTTTTCGGGTGGCTCTCCGACAAGATCGGCCGCAAGCCCATCATCCTCGCCGGCTTGGCGCTCGCCGCTCTCACTTATTTCCCGATCTTTGAGGGACTCACACGCTACGCCAATCCCGCTCTGGCCACCGCGCGCGATAATGTCGAGGTCGTAGTGAGCGCCGATCCGTTGACCTGCTCCTTCCAGTTCAATCCCGTAGGCACGGCGGCTTTCGAGAGCACCTGCGATCAGGCGCGCGCGGCCCTGTCGCGCGCGTCGGTCTCGTTTCGCACCGATAGCGCCCCCAGCGGTGCGCCGACCACGGTGCGCGTCGGCGACGTGGAGATCGACGGTTCCGACACCGCCGAGGTCACCGAGGCGACGCGCAACGCCGGATATCCCGCGGCGGCGGATCCCGCTGAACTGCGGTGGATCCCCGTTCTCCTCCTGCTTACGCTCCTCATGATTTATGTGACCATGGTCTATGGACCGATCGCAGCGCTGCTGGTTGAGATCTTTCCGCCCCGCATCCGCTATACGTCGATGTCGCTGCCCTATCACATCGGTAACGGATGGTTCGGCGGCTTTTTGCCGTCGGTGAGCTTCGCTCTAGTGGCGGCGAGTGGGGATATCTATTACGGTCTTTGGTATCCCATCGTCATCGCCGCCATAACCTTGGTTTGCGGCGCGCTCTTCCTGCGGGAAACGAAGGGCCAAACATTGGAATAACGGGAGGACCTCATGAATCGTGCACTGTTATTGGGTGTTGTGGCGACCGCTGCGGCGGTGGCCGCTCCGAGTGCTTGAAAAGCAGCGGGCGAGTGCAATCCTGTCGGAAAGCAGGCCGAAGTAAGGGTCATGGCAAATATCTGCTTGCTGAAACCAAAAGGCGCCTACCTTGTTTTTCGCTCTGTGCCGTTCTCGCTAACCTTTCACGTGTTGCATAGATACATTCAACGCGAGGGCAAGCGTTGGCCTCAGCTCCTCTCCAGTCTCCAGCCTGCTGTAAATTTTTCCTTCATCTTGTCGCTATATTTCGCAGTTTCACGCATCGTTGGCTCCCTTCCGATTGTGTACCCTTTAGGGGCTGGCCTCCTCCTTGGGCAGACAAGAGACTTCAAGCTGCGGCGGGATGACCGGGGGCGCTACCATTTCGACGACTGGATCAAGCTTCCGGCCGGATCGAAAGATGTCATCGCAGAACATCCCCCGATAGGAAGAATGAACGCAAGCGATGAATCTGCGGCAGGTTGCGAATTCCGCACCTACATCAGTCGGCGTGAAATGACGCCGGGGCAAGTCGAGATCTGGCAGGAACTCGTCGACCTCTATTCTCCGGTCGTTGTGAGCGAACTCGCGGAGTGTTTGCTTACGGAAACCGCAATCGAGCGGTTTCCTTTGAGTAAGGAGGCGATTGATAAGAACGTGGAAATATTCGAGAAATACGCTGCGCTGTGTATGTCATCGCGTTATCAACAGACGATCTTTGAGCCAGCTTCGGGGCACATGTTCTAGCGTTTTCCATGGACGCAACAGGAGTCGCTGGACTCTATTTCCTCAAATACTGGCTCTTCAAATGCGCGAGATCGCCTTTCATCCCGGTCTGTATTGCCATGGCGGCGGCTAAAGTATCGATGTAGCCTTGAGGGACGCTGAATCCATAGGGGGGACTGCCTCGTGAAATTTCATCCGGCCACTCTCGCGCTGCTCGCCGTTTTCATTCCGGCGGAAGCTGGCTCGCACTTTGCTTTGATGGAGCCGGTGCCGACTTTGGTGCTGGACGCGCGGGGCAATCCGCAGAAGCCGGAGCCGTGCGGGGGAACTACGAGCGGGTCGACAGCGCCAACGGGCGTGGTGACGCCGGTGACGGGCGGCGCGCAGCTGCATATCAAAGTGGTGGAGACGGTTTATCATCCGGGGCACTACCGGATCGCCCTGGCGCGCCAGGCGATGGATCTGCCGGCCGATCCTGAAACCGTGACGCGGGATACGGAGAAGGGGCCTTATTCGGTGTCGGCCAAGATCGACAAGGCCCCGAAGCCGCCGGTGCTGGTGGATGGGCTGTGGGTGCATGACGTGCGCTTCGAGCCGGGCAAGGTGTGGGAGACCGATGTGCGGATCCCGAATATCGATTGCGAGAAGTGCACGCTGCAGGTGATCCAGTGGATGGCCGAGCATGGGTTCAATGCGCAAGGCGGGTATACGTATCATCACTGTGCGGAGGTGAAGATTACGGCGGATCCGAAGGTGAAGAGGGATGAGGGGTGGGGGAAGTAGCTGAGGCTGAGCTTACTGCCCGCTACGCGAAATGGGGGTCAGACACCAATTCGCGAAGCACCGTACGTCCTCGTCAGAGTCTTCGGGGCGAATGGGTATCTGACCCCAATTTCGCTCCGCTCCAGTCGATTTTAGTGTGAGCCGAAAATATGAGTGCGAACGGGCCGTAGGCGCGTTCGCGCTATTTTCGCTCTGCTATTTTTCCTCATTCAAAAAACGTCGCATCAGGAAGCTGATGTCGCCCTTCAACAGCGGGCTTTTCGTGTCGCGGTCGGTGATGGCGTAGAGGGCGCGTAGGTAGGCGCGGTCGTAGCGCGTTAGGGCGACGGCTTTGAGTTCGGGGTCGCAGGGGAGGAGCATGTTGGTGATGCTGGGCACTTCGCGGCAGCGCTCGAAGGCTCTTGCTTGGCTGAAGGCGAGCATGGCGATGTGGTCGGCGATGGCGCCGATCTCCTGGTTCTCGATGGTGACGAGGTCGACAACGACCGTGACGGCGACGAACTCGCTGCGGAGGCCCGTCTTGATGCGGCTGCCTTCGACGGTGGTGGTCGCGAAGCCGTAAGGGTTGTCGCTGATGAGCTGGCCCATGCGGTCGCGGCTGCCGGTGGCGTACCAGCCCTGGATGGGATGCGAGACGGTCGCGAGCTCCTTCGCCTGCGGGGCGTAGTGGTAGCCGAGCAGCGCGGGGAGTTTGACGCGGATGACGTCGAGCATCTCCTGCGGGCGTTCGGTGAAGATGATTTGCAGGTTGGGGGCGCAGTTTTCGTTGGGGTTCACGGGCGCGCCGATGCCAGTCGCGATCTCGCGGATGCGCTTGGTGACGAAGTTTGTGAAGCCGGGGGACATGCCGGTGGTTTTGGGGCAGATCCAGACCTTCCAGCGGGAGACCTGGCCGATGGGGGACGGCATGGTGGCGACGTCGACGAAGGTGCGGACGATGCGGGGGAGGCGCGAGGAGGTGATGGTGATTTCTTCGGTGGGGGGTTCGACTTTTGGGAGGGGGGTGGGGCGCGCGGCCGGGGTGGGTTCGGCGGGCGTTTGAGCATGGGTGGGCGTCGCGAGGGCGAGCGCGAGAAGTCCTGTAATAAGAAAGAGTTTCATCCGGCAGCCCCTGAGAGTTGCCGAACTATAGCCGCCTTCACCACCGTCGCGGAATGGGGGTCAGACACCAATTCCGTCAGCACTCGCGAACCCCTCGAGAGTCATCAGCGGAATGGGTATCTGACCCCAATTCCGCTCCTCGCGCTTTCCTTTAAAACAAACGGCGGAGCCTTGCGGCTCCGCCGGATGTCGTCCCTCACCTTGTTTGTGTTTAGTCTTTGTAGATGTGCACGACGCGGCGGGAGTCTTTTTCGACGATCACCGGGTTGTCGTTGACGATGACGTAGGCGTAGCGTTCGGGTTTCTCGACGCGGATGGTGCTGGGGAGCGGGTGGAGGGTGGTGACGGTCTGCGGCATGGCCGTGCCGATCACGACGTTCATTTTCGGATCGACGATGGGTTCGAACTTCCGGGTGGTGACTTCCTCGCGGATGATACTGCCGTATTCGTCGGTCCAGGTGGTTGTGGTGGTGGTGGCGCTTTGGGCGAAGGCGGCGCCGGAGATGAAGAGCGCGGCGGCCAGGGTGGGGAGAAGGGAATGCTTCATGAAGGTCTCCTTGTTTTTGCGTGCCGAGGGCACGGACAGAGGAGATGTGGGGGCGAAGGGAGGGGAGGAGTACAGCTGGATGGGGAGTGAGCGCGTGGGCCGCAAGGATAGAGCGGTGTAGTGCGCGCAAAAAAAATCGAGTTTCGCGCGGAATGGGGGTCAGACACGAAAAACACGGCGCGCCTGCCAAACACTACAAGTCTTCGTAGTTATTCGTATCTGACCCCAATTCCGCGCTGCGCCGCTTGCGAAAAACGCCGGAAAACAAGGGCGAAAGGCCCGCTTTTTCGTCCGTAGGAATCAGCCTAAGCTGAAGCATCATTCCTAGGGGGAGACATTCCATGATCACACAACTTTCGCGGCGCGGGCTGATGGTGGGGGCGGCGATGGGGCTGGCGCTCGCGGCGTGTAGTGAACAGAAGCCGGTGGCGGTGGCGCCGTACGAAGTCGAGGAGGTGTCGCTGGCGCAGATTGCGGATGACCTCGCGGCGAAGAAGACGACCGCGGTGGCGGTGACGCAAGGGTATATCGACCGCATCAAGATGTATGACGGCGCCCTGCATTGCGTGATCGCCGTTGCGCCGGATGCGCTGGCGCAGGCCGAAGCGAGCGACAAGCGCCGGGCGGCGGCCCAGGCGTTGGGTCCCTTGGACGGCATCCCGATCCTTTTGAAGGACAATATCGACGCGGTGGGAATGGCGACAACGGCCGGCTCTTTCGCGCTGGAGTTCAATGTGCCGGCGAAGGACGCAGATGTAACGCGGCGCTTGCGTGAGGCGGGCGCGGTGATCCTGGGCAAAGCCAATCTTTCGCAATTCGCCGGCTGGCGTTCGGCGGAGACGGTGCTGAACAGCTCGACCGTGGGCGGGGACTGCCGCAATCCTTATGACCTTACGCGGAGCCCGGGAGGATCGTCGTCGGGCGGCGGGGCGACGACGGCGGCAAGTTTCGCCGCGGCGAATATCGGCAGCGATACGACGGGATCGATCATCGGGCCGTCGTCGTTCAACGCGGTGGTGGGCCTGCGCCCGACCATCGCGCTGGTGTCGCGTACGGGTGTAGTGCCCATCAGCGCCACCATGGATACGACGGGGCCGATGACGCGGAGCGTGCGGGATGCGGCCATGTTGCTGACCGTGATGGCGGGTTCGGATCCGGCGGATCCGGCGACACAAGGAGCAGACGCGGCGAAGAAGGATTATGCGGCGCTGTTGTCGACGGACGCCTTGAAAGGAAAGCGCCTGGGCGTCGTGCGCGACTTCGGCACGACGGCCGAGACCGTGAAGCCCGTGTTCGACGCAGCACTTGCAGTGATGGCAGCGCAAGGGGCGGAGCTGGTGGAGATTCCGGCCGGGCAGTTCCCCGATCACCGTTTCGAACAGCTGGCGATCATGTCCTTTGATTTCCGTGAGGACTTCGCCGCCTACATGAAGAACGCGCCGGACGCGGTGAAGGTGCGGACGGTGGCCGAGCTGATCGCCTTCAACAAGGCCGATCCGCGCGAGCAGGCGTGGGACAGCGGGCTTCTAGAATACGCCGAGAGCCGCACGACGGGACGCGCGGATCCGGAGTATGTGAAGATGCGTGACCTGGTGAAACAAAGAACCGCCGTCGACGGATTCGACAAGGTGTTCCGCGACTTCAATGTGACCGCAGTGGTGCTGCCGACGCGCGACGTGGCGGACGTCATGAAGCCCAACGCCGAGAAACAGCCGAACCGGATTCCCAAGGACAACGGTAAGGCGCCGGGCTCGGGGTTCAGTATCGCGGCGCTGGCGGGGTATCCGAATTTGAGTGTGCCGATGGGGATGGTGAATGGATTGCCGGTGGGGATCTCGCTGATTGGGCCGGCGTGGTCGGAGGGCGAATTGTTGGCGATGGGGTATGCCTATGAGCAGGCGAGCAAGATGAGGGTGGCGCCGGTGGCGTATAAGGCGAGTGTGGCGCAGGCGGCTGGGGGGCAGAAGTAAGGGAACGCGAAAATTGAAAACGATGGAGGGGTCAGGTGGGAGCCTGGCCCCTTTATTCTTTGGGGCCCGCGGAAATTATATCAGAGATAATTTCGCAAAAGCGGCGCTGCCGAAGACCGCGAAATTATCTCTGATATAATTTCCGCTCCAATGAGCTTCATCGAAAAAATACGTAACGCGCGGGAAAAGCACCGGGGTGAATTACGTCACGCCGTGCGCGTTACCGTCGCTGCCCTCATCGCGTTTGGGGTTGGAGAGACCTTGGCCTTGCCGCAGGCGTATTGGGCGGTGTTTACGGCGGTGCTTGTTAGCCAAGCGAGTGTGGGGGGATCCGTCAAGGCGGCCGGCGACTGGCTGATGGGGACGATCGGCGGGGGCGCTTACGCGGCGCTGGTGAGTACGTTGGTGCCGGAGTCCGATCTGGTGACCAAGGCGGCGGCGCTGGGGGCGGCGTTGTTGCCGCTCGCGTTTCTTGCCGCCGTGCGGCCGACGTTCCGGTTCGCGCCGGTGACGGGGGTGATCATTGTGCTGATCGCGCCGGTGACGCAGCTGTCGCCGTTGGATGCGGCGCTCAATCGGCTGGTGGAAATTTGCGTCGGCGGGTTCATCGGGCTCGCGGTGTCGCTGTTCGTGCTGCCGGCGCGGGCGGCGCAGATTCTCAATCAGACGGCGGCGCGGACGCTGGAAACGCTCGCGGCGATTTTGCCGATGATCGTGGAGTTCGGGCGGCCGGGGCATGGGGCGGCGTTCGACGCGGAATATACCCGCGCGCACGATGTGGCGCTGGATGAGCTGGAGAAACTGGACCTCGCGGTGAAGGAGGCCAAGCGCGAGCGGTCGAGTTTTCTGTCGGGGGCGCCGGATCCGGAGCCGATCCTGAGGACGCTGCGAAGGTTACGCGCGGATATCATCATGCTGGGGCGGGCGAGCGCCGAGCCGTTTCCGGAGACATATCATGGACGCCTGGCGGCGGCGCTGGCGGGGGCGTTGGAAGCGATCAGGATTTATTTCATCGGGTTGGGGCGGGCGCTGGAGGAGAGGTGTGCGCCGCCGGTGATGACGCCAGTGGCGGAGGCGATCGGGCGCTACGCGCTGGAGGTGAATGAGGTCAGGGAGCAGGGGTTGACGCGGGGGCTCGCGGGGGACGTGGTGGGGCGGACGTTCGCGGTGGGGTTTGCGCTGGAGCAGTTGAAGGTGAATTTGGGGGATTTGGCGGGACGGACGGGGGAGCGGGCGCGGAAGGTGAAGGGTGTGTAACAGGCGGGAGATATAGCCCGCGGAAATTATATCAGAGATAATTTCGCAAACCCGGCATCCGCCGACTAACGCGAAATTATCTCTGATATAATTTCCGCTCCGATTTGTGGAGGCGACATGAAGGCGTTCTTAGTCTTGGCGGCGTTATTGGTTGCCGCACCGGTATGCGCGCAAACACCGCTGAAGGATCTCAAGCTGGAGATTCCGGCGACGAAGTATACGCTCAAGAATGGGCTGACGCTGATTGTGCATGAGGACCGGAAGGCGCCGATTGTGGCGGTGCAGGTCTGGTACAAGGTGGGCTCGCGGGATGAGCCGCCGGGGCGCTCGGGCTTCGCGCATCTGTTCGAACATCTGATGTTCAACGGGACCGAGCACGCTGATACGGACTGGTTCAAGCCGGTGCGGGCGCTGGGCGCGACCAACATCAACGGCACCACCAACGGCGACCGCACGAATTATTTCCAGACGGTGCCGAAGGGCGCGCTTGATTCCATTTTGTGGCTCGAGTCCGACCGCATGGGGCACTTCATCGGCGCGGTGAGCCAGGCGAAGCTCGATGAGCAGCGGGGCGTGGTGCAGAACGAAAAGCGCCAGGGCGAGAATGCGCCCTATGGACGCTCCTACGAGATGACCGTGAAGGCCACGTATCCTGCGGGGCATCCTTATGCCCATTCCACCATCGGTTCCATGGAGGACCTGGACGCGGCGAAGCTCGAGGATGTGCGCGGATGGTTCCGCGATTGGTATGGGCCGTCGAATGCGATCCTGGTGCTGTCGGGCGATGTGACGCCGGCGGAAGCGCTGGCGAAGGTCGAGCGCGCGTTCGGCGACATTCCGCCGGGGCCGCCGGTGGCACGCGCGAAGGCCTGGCCCGCGAAACGCAGCGGCGAGCAGCGCGAGCAGTTCCACGACCTGGTGGCGCAGCCGCGGATCACAAAGATCTGGAACGTGCCGGAGAGCGGCGCGCGGGACACGGTGATGCTGGGTCTGGCGGCGGATGCGCTGACGGGCGGGCGAACCTCGCGGCTTTATAAGCGCCTGGTGCATGACGAACAGATCGCGACCAATGCTTACGCCTATGTGGACCAGAGCGAGATCGGCAGCCAGTTCACTATGACGGTGGACGCGAAGCCGGAAGCCGACCTCGCGAAAATCGAGGCGGCCATGGACGAGGAGCTCGCGCGCCTGATGCGGGAGGGCCCGACGCCGGCGGAGCTCGCGCGGGCGCGGACCTCGCGCGCGGGCGATCTCGCGCGGCGGCTGGAGAGTGCTTCGCGCAAGGCGTCGCTTCTCGTACAGGCCGAGAGCCTTTATGGCGACCCCACGGCGTGGCGGCGCGGGTTCGACATGGAGATGGCGGCGACGCCGGTCGACGTGCGCGATGCGGCGCGGCGGTGGCTGAGCGATGGTGTGTATGTGCTGACGGCGCTGCCGCGGCCTCCTACCGCGGTGGCGAGTGCGGGCTTGGATCGCAGCAAGATGCCGGGGCCGGTGGCGACCACGGCGAAAGGGTTGCCGGCGGTGGAGCGGGCGAGCCTCGCGAACGGGCTCAAGCTGATCGTGGCGTCGCGGCGCGATGCACCGATGGTGGATCTCACATTGTCGCTGGAGACGGGGTATAGCGCGGCGGAAGCTTTGATGCCGGCGGGGTCGGCGAGCTTGACCGTCGGGCTGTTGGACGAGGGGACAGTGTCGCGCATCGGGCTACAGATCAGCGACGAGCTGAGGGGCCTAGGCGCGGAGCTTTCGGTGAGCGGCGACGACGAGCGGGCGTCGGTCTCTTTAAGCACCTTATCGGCGACGCTGGATCCGTCGCTGGCCTTGTTCGCGGACGTGACGCTGAACCCGGCCTTCCGCGCAGAGGATCTGGAGCGCGAACGCAAACAGGCGATCGTCGGCGTGGAGCGTTCGCGCCGCGAGCCGCAGGCCATGGGCGCCCGGGCGCTGCGTCCGATGCTGTGGGGCGCTGATCACCCTTACGGGCGGATCACCACCGAGGCGTCCTTGAGCGCGTTCACGCGGGAGCATGCGACGGCGTATCACCGGCGCTGGTTCACGCCGGATCATGCGACGTTGATTGTCGTCGGCGATACGACGCTGGCGGAGATCAGGCCGAAGATCGAGAAGGCCTTCGCCGGGTGGGCGAAGGGGACGGTGGAGCGCAAGGCGGTTCCCGATGCGGTGGCGTCGAAGCCGGGGATCTATGTGATCGACCGGCCGGGGGCGCAGCAGTCGGTGATCATGGCGGCGGCGCCGGCGCCCCGGTGGAGCGCGGAGGACGAGCTTGCGCTTTCCCTGTTCAACGATGCGTTCGGCGGGACGTTCACCTCGCGGCTCAATATGAATCTGCGGGAGGCGAAGGGATGGTCCTACGGGGTGCGGAGTGCGAGCGCTTACGACGGCCGGGGGCCAAGGCTTTATAATGTGGTGGCGCCTGTGCAGACGGACAAGACGGCCGAGAGTGTGCTGGAGCTGCGGCGCGAGTTCGCGGAGCTGAGATCGACGCGGCCGATGACGGAGGAGGAACTCGCGCAGGTGAAGAACGATACGACGTTAGCGCTCGCCGGCCGGTGGGAGACGTTGGGCGCGGTGAACGGGGCGATCCGGACGCTCGACTATCGCGGACTGCCGGACGATTACTGGACGACTTTCGCGGACCGGGTGCGGGCGACGACGCCGGCGGAGGTCGCGGCGGTGGCGGCGAAGATGGTGCGGCCGGCGGAGGTGATGTGGGTGATCGTGGGCGACAAGGCGAAGATCATCCCGACGTTTGAGAGGCAAGGGCTGGGGAAGGTGACGGTGGTGGATGCGGATGGGGTTGTGGTGGATGAGAGTGGGAAGTGACAGCCGAGTGCGCTCGGCTGTCATCCCGGCGCCAGCGGGCCTTCGGCCCGCCGGTCTATGGGTTTGCGCGCCTTCGCGCGCAAGCGGGATCCACCGAGCAGCAGTGTTAGCTGATGAATGGATCCCGGCCTTCGCCGGGATGACGAGAAAACGAAAAGCGTGCCGCGCTATTTGAGAGTTACGTATCTCTCAAATCTGGCGACTTCATTCTTATCGACGTACTTCCCGATCTCCTTCCGGAACTGTTCGATGTTCTGGTAGGGGCGGTATTCCTCGAACTCGTGGACCATGCGCTTGGTCATGCCGGGGATGGTGGCGATCACCTCGGCGCTCGCGGTGTTGAGGTTGATGGGAATGAAGACGTATTGCTCGAGGCGCGCGACTTCCTTGGCGTCGACGTATTTGCCCATCTCTTTGCGGAACTGCTCGAGGGAGGTGTAGGGGCGATACTCCTCGAACTCGTGGGCCATGCGCTTCGTCATGCCCGGGATGACCATGACCTCGGCTTCACTGGCGGTGTTGAGATTGATGGGGAGGAAGGCCTTCTCATAGAGCGCCTTCTTCTGGTCGGCGTTGAGGCCGGTGAGCGCCGCGTCAAGCGCGGTGGCGTTGGCGAAGGGGCGCTTGGCGACGATGTCCTTCGCGAGGGCCGGCGTCAGGCTCGGCAATTTGGCGAGATCGGCTTCGGCGGCCACATCGAGATAGGCGATGTTGCCGGAATTCTTGCCGACTTGTGCGGACGCGGGCGCCGCAAAGAGAAGAGACACTGCGATTAGGGAGATGACTTTGGTGTTCATGCCTTTATCCTTTGTGCAAGTGAACAACCGCCGGGATGAAGACTAAAGCATGCGTGTTCTCTCCTCCAGAGCCGCCCTGTGGTTCGGGCTCGCGTTACCGGCATGTTACATGCTGTTCGCTTATGCGAATGGCGAGATGGTCTATGGAGGATTCATCCATTGGACCGGCGATCTCGCGGCGTGGCTGCTGCTTTTTACTTTGGCGCTGACGCCGCTCAGGCTGCTGTTCCCCGGGCGGCGCTGGCCGACGTGGCTGTTACAAAGGCGCCGGTATTTCGGGGTGGCCTCCTTTATATATGCGGCGCTGCATGTGGGGGTCTATCTCGCGCGCCAGCCGTGGGCGCGGGTGGCGGGGGAGGCGCTGGAATGGGGGATGCTCGCGGGGTGGATCGCCTTCGTGATTTTTGTGCCGCTGGCGGCGACGAGTAACGACCGAGTGGTGCGGAGGTTGGGGCGGAGGTGGAAGGGGCTGCACCGGTGGGTGTATGCGGCGGCGGTGCTGACGTTTGTGCACTGGGTGATGACGGCGTTTGATCCGATGGTGGCCTATGTGCACGTTGGAGTGTTGGGGGGGATTCTGGCGCTGCGCGTGAGAGCGCGAAAATTATCTCAGAGATAATTTCGCAAACGCGGCGTCCGCCGAAGACCGCGAAATTATCTCTGAGATAATTTTCGCTTCGTGCCCCGCTATTTCGCCGGCACTTGCTTGTGGATGCGCCACATGAAGAAGAGCGTGATGAACGCGGCGCCCGTCACGACGTAGCCGATGATGGGGTAGCGCTCGAGGTGGCCGTCGGGGGCTTGGATCGCGATGGCGCCGGCGAGGAAGGCGCAGACGCCGCCGGCGATCTGCTGCAGGCAGCCGCTGACGGCGTTGAAACTGCCGCGCTTGGCTGGTTCAGGCACGCCGCTCATGAGGGCTTGACTGGGCACCATGCGCATGAAGATGCCCGAGAAGAGCAGCACGTTGAGGATGACGACGGTGAGCAGAGGCGTCGCGCCTAAGTTCGTGTAGATGAGCACGATGGCGATGGTGAGGATCGTGCCGAACAGGAAGACGGGGAACTTCCCGTACTTGTCGCTGGCGCGGCCGGCGAGCGGGCCCATGAAGATCATGCAGATGCCGGTGGCGAGATAGACCCGCGGCAGATCCGCGATGTCGATCTTCAGATTGTTGACCGTGAAGGCGGCGCCGAGGGGCATCAGCATATAGCCGCCTGTCGCAAGCAATGTGAGCGCGCCGAAGGCGAGGAAGTGCTTGGGTTCGGTGATGGTCGCCCAGAGATGCGCGAAGGCGTTGTGCTCGGTGTGAAGGGTGAGATGCGCATCCACCGGACGCATGACGAAGGTGATGACCACGCCCACCGCCGTTCCGATGCCGACGATGACGAAGAAGGGCGCATGCCAGTCCCAGGCATTGGAGATGTAGAGGCCGGCGGGCAGGCCGAGGACCTGGCTCGCGGCAAAGGCCGTGCCGATGAGGCCCATGACGCGGCCGCGTTTTTCCATGGGAAAGAGATCGGTGGCGATGGCCATGATCACCGAGCCGATGACTCCGGCGAAGAGGCCGGTGACGATGCGCGCGGCCAGCAGGAGCTCGAAGGTTTGGGCGAGGCCGCACAGAAGCGTGCCGATCATGAAGCCGGTGTAGAAGAAGAGGAGCATGCGCTTGCGATCGAAGCGGTCGGCGTAGCCGGCGGCGAGGAAGCTCGAGATGCCGGCGGCGAAGGCATAGGCGGAGACGACGATGCCGAACTGCTGCGGCGTGATGGCAAGCGCCGGGAGCACGATGGCGCTCAAGGGCGACATGATCATGAAGTCGAGGATGATGGTGAACTGGAGGAAAGCCAGCATGCCGACCACGAACTTCTGGTAGCCGGTGAAGGCGGGGGGTGCGGCGGCGGGGGAGGTCATGAAGGGTTCCAGGCCGAGGGGCGCAGAATATAGGGGGGAAGGGCGGGAAATTCTCGGGAAATATTGGCGTCGCAGTGCTGGGCCCGCGAAAATTATATCAGATAAATTTTCGCGCTGGGCAATGCGTTCGGGGCCAAACCGAGTCCGCGAAATATATCTGATATAATTTTCGCTCCGGTCCTCGCTTAAGGCCCCGAAATCTGGTTTTCTGGGTTGGGGGTACGATGGATCCGATCACCGCAACGCGAGCAGGGGAAATGCCGGGGCCGATCGGCGCTTTTGTCGCCTATTGGAACTCGCTGCCGAAGACGGGGCATCTGCCGCAGCTTTCCGATTTCTTCGATTCGATGCCGCCGGACCTCGCGCCTTATATGGCCGTCTGCGACATTTATGGGCCGGACAAGACCAAGATCCGCTTCTTCGGCACGCAGCTGGTGGAGAGTGCCGCCTTCGATCCCACGGGGATGTCGGTCGCCGATCTCTACGACGAGACGCTGCGGCCGCAGGTGCACGGCATGCTGTGGGCGTGCAGCCAGAGGCCGGTGGGGTATCTCTCACGGCGCAAGATCATCGGGCGCAGCGGATTTGTGAATGTACATCCGAGCGTAGGTCTGCCGATCGAGATTCCGACGTCTGGAGTTCGCGCGGTGGTGAATTTCTCGCGCGCGTCGGGCGGGAGGAGTCACGTGGCCGAGGACCGCGCGTATCTGGTGCAGGAGATGAAACTGGAGCGGTGGATCGATCTGGGGGCGGGGGCTCCGTAGGCATGGTCGGCATCACACAGGATCGGGCGGCGTGGCTGGCGCGGAACGTGCTTCCGCACGAAGCGGCGTTGCGGGCGTGGCTGCGGCAGAAGTACGCCCTCGGCATCGAGGTGGACGATGTGGTCCAGGAGACCTATGCGATCCTGGCGGCGCTGGCGTCCGTCGATCAGATCCGCAATCCACGCTCTTACGCCTTCCAGACGGCGCACTCGCTGATCCTTGCGCACCTGCGCCGGTCCAAGATCGTTTCGATCCGCAGAGCTTCGGACCTCGAACTTCAAGGGGCGCTCAGCGATACGCCGTCGCCCGAGCAGGTGGCCCAGGACCGGGACGAGTTAGAAAATGTCGCGCGGGTCTTGAGCGACCTTCCCGCCAAAGTCCGGGAGGTGTTCCTGCTCCGGCGCGTCCATGGGCTCTCGCAGCGGGAGACCGCCGAACGCCTTGGGATTAGCGAAAACTCCGTGGAAAAACGGGTGTCCCAGGGGATCCGGGCGCTGCTGGCGACCTTCGGCCGGGGCGGAAAACGCGGGGCCAAGTCTCTAGAGGATGAAGAGGCGCCGCGCCGCCGCGATAAGGATTCTGAATAATCCTATAGGAAATGCGGCTGAAAGCCCGAACAAGAGTTTTGAGCCGTGAGCCAGAGTTCCGATACACCTGATGACCTGACCGGCAACCCGATCGATGCGAGCGGGGCCGATTGGGTCGCGCGGTTGGATCGCGGCGCCCTGAACGCCGCCGAGGCCGAGCGCCTGTCGGCGTGGCTGGCGGCGGACGTGCGACATCAAGGGGCGTTAGCGCGCGCGCAATCGGCCTTTGCTTACCTCGACCGGGCGCGTGCGCTCGGCGCCCATTTCACCGGCGAAGCTTTCGCAGAGGCGCCGATGTGGGCGCCGCCGGTTCCGACCGCACTTCCGGCGCCGTCGCGCCGCGCGCTGCTGGCGGGAGGCGCCGCGGTTGCGGCCTCGGTCGCCGGCGCGGCGGTGTTCGGCCCCGGACTTTACGACCGACTTTTCCCAAAGACGCCGGCGCAGGTTTACCTGTCGAAAAAAGGCGAGGTCAAACTGGTCTCGCTCACCGATGAATCGACCTTGACCCTCAACACCCATTCGCGCGTGGACGTCGACTACACCGGCGACCGACGAAGTGTTGAACTTCGCGAGGGCGAAGTGATGTTCTCGGTGGCCAAGGATCAGGAGCGTCCGTTGTCGGTGGTGGCGGGCGATCTCGAGGTGCGCGCCGTGGGCACAAGTTTCATGGTGCGCAATATCGAGGGCCGGCCGCCGGAAGTGCTGGTGCAGGAAGGCATGGTGGACGTGGTCTACCGCACGCAGCCGAGCTCGTTGGTGCGCGCGGCCGCCAATACACGCGTGACCGCGCATGGGATCGGCGTCGGTGCGCGGCTGACCAAGGCGGCGGTGAGTGCGGCGACGGTTGCGCGCGAGACCGCCTGGCGCCAGGGCATGATCGCGTTCGAGGGTGTGAGCCTTGCGACCGCGGCGGCGGAGTTCTCGCGTTATTCTGAAACGCGCATCGTCATCGATGACGCGGCGATCGCCACTACGACCATCACGGGTCTCTTCGAGGCGGACAATCCCGCGGGCTTTTCGCATGCCGTGGCGGGGAGCTTGGGCTTGAAGGTGGAGACGGGGCCGGGGTTTGTGCGGCTGTACGCGGAGTAGGGTGCGTATATAGAGTGGGCGGTGGAGTGTGCTGCCCGCGAAATTATCTCAGAGAAATTTTCGCGCCGGGAAGCGGAGTGCGGGCCAGAGCGAGTCCGCGAAATATCTCTGAGATAATTTCGCTCGTATCGTATAAGAGCGTGTCCGTTGGGCCACATGCTGCGGCGCACAATCGCTTTAATCGACCGGGCGGGCGATTTATCGGGCGGATTCCGAGGGCTGATCCATCTAGCACTGAGAACGGAAGCCACGGATGGCTTTGGGGTGTCGCGTGTCCGATGGACACGCTCCCGGGGGTACCGCGGCGCCGGATGACACAAGACCGGGGAGACGAGGGGGTCCGGGAGATTCCTTCGCCGGTCAGACTTTAGGGGGAAATTCCATGTCGAATCACTCATTCAGATCCCAACTGCGCGGCTCGGCCGCCGTGGCCGTTGTTCTCGGCGTGGCCGCCGGACTCAGCACGCCGGTGAGCGCACAGACAGCGCCCGCGCCGGCCGCGGTCGATGAAATCGTGGTGACCGGTACGCGCATCGTGCGCGACGGCTACGAAGCGCCGACACCGCTGACCGTGCTCGGCGAAGAGCAGCTGCAAGCGCTCTCGCCGGAAAATATCGCCGACCTCGTCAACGACCTGCCGTCGATGGTGGGCAGTGCGACGCCGCAGACCTCGAACCTCTCGTTCTCGAACGGGCAGGCGGGTCTCAACACCTTGAACCTTCGCAACATCGGCGGGAACCGCACGCTCGTGCTGCTCGACGGCCAGCGCTCGGTGCCGTCGACCATCACCGGGCTTGTGGACGTGAACGACTTTCCGCAGCAGCTCATCACCCGCGTCGACATCGTGACCGGCGGCGCCAGCGCTGCCTATGGCTCCGACGCGCTCTCGGGCGTCGTGAACTTCGTGCTCGACAAGGAATTCACCGGCATCAAGGGCGAAGTGGCGGGCGGCATCACCACCTACGGCGACGACCCCTACGGCAAGATGGCCCTCTCGGGCGGGTTCCCCTTCGCCAATGACCGCGGCCATGTGCTGATCTCCGGCGAAACCTCATACAGACATGGCATCTGGGAACCGGTGCCGCGCGAATGGAACGATCGCGACTGGATCATCATGAACAACCCGGCCTACGGCACTGCGGCCGGACTTTCGACGTCCGTGCCACAGCGACTGCTGCTGGGTAATGCCGGGCTTGCGAACGCGACGCCGGGCGGCTTGATCGTCAGTGGGCCGCTCAAAGGCATTTACTTCGGCCCGGGCGGCACGCCGGCGCAGTTCAACTACGGTCCGATCATCGGCGCTCCGTTCATGCAGGGCGGCGATGCGGCCATGACCATGATGACCGACTTCCTCACGCTCGATCAGCGCATCCAGCGTAACGGCGTCTTTATGCGCGCGAGCTACGATCTCAGCGACAACGTCGAAGCTTTCGCCCAGTGGCAATGGGGCCATGCGCGCTCGAAGGGCCTCGCCCTCAAGCAGTTCAATATCGGCAACTTGATCATGCGCGCCGACAACGCTTTCATTCCGGAATCGGTACGCCAGCGGATCGCAACTTTCAACGCCGCTAATCCGACCGCGCAGATCACTAATTTCACCCTCGGCACCAACAATATCGACACCCCGACCATCGTGTTCGACAACAAGCGGCGCGTGGACCGCTACGTGGCCGGCCTCAATGGCGCCTTCGACGCGATGGACAGCGAGTGGACCTGGGATGCCTACTTCCAGCACGGCATCTCGCGCACCTCGGAAAACGGGCACAACGTGACCGCCAAATTCGAATTCGGCGCGGCGATCGACGCGGTCCGTACGGCGAGCGGCACCATTGCGTGCCGCGTGAACACCGACGCGGTCACGACCAACGACGCTCCGGGCTGCGTGCCTTACAACGTGTTCGGCATCGACGTGAACTCGGAAGCGTCCATCAACTACATCATGGCGCGCCCGGGGCATCCTTATCGCTCGCAGCACTTCACCCAGGACGTGTTCGCCGCGACCGTGAACGGCGAGCCGTTCGACATCTGGGCGGGGCCCGTGTCGGTGGCCGTGGGCGCCGAACACCGCATCGAGAAGGTGGCCGGCCTTGCCGACCCTGTCTCGCTGCTTCCAACCGGCGGCTGGTTCGCGGGCAACTATCTGCCCACCTTCGGTAAATACAGCGTCACGGAAGGTTTCCTCGAAACCGTCGTGCCGCTGGCGAAAGATGCGAGCTTCGCGCAGGCCCTCGACCTCAACGCCGCAGTGCGCGCGACCGACTACTCCAACTCGGGCTTCGTGGTCACCTGGAAGGTGGGCGCGACCTGGCAGCCGATCGACGACATCCGTTTCCGTTTCACACAGTCGCGCGACATCCGCGCCCCGAACCTGAACGACCTCTATGCGGCGGGCACGGCGAACACCAACAACGTCACCGATCCATTCAACGGCGGTCAGGTCATCACCTATCAGGGCCTCGCGGTCGGCAACCCGGCGCTGACGCCTGAAAAGGCCAACACCACGGGGGTCGGTTTCGTGATTGCACCGTCGTTCCTCGAGGGATTCACGGCGTCCGCGGACTACTACAACATCAAGATCAAGGACGGCATCCAGGGCCTCGGCGCCCAGTCGATCGTCGACTTCTGCTTCCAGGGCCAAACCCAGTACTGCCCCGCGATCATCCGCGGACAGAATGCGACGGGCGCGAACGTGATCCTGCAGATCCGCAATCAGCCGTTTAACTTTGCGGAGCAGCAGTCGCGCGGCTACGACCTTGAAGCCAGCTACCGCCGCAATCTCTCGGACTTCTCCGACGGCCTCGCCGGCGATCTGTCGTTGCGCGTGCTGGCGACCCGCTATCTCGAGAACTACTCGAACGACGGCATCAACCCAGCTTACGATACCGTCGGCAACAACAGCGGCAACGGTCCGCCGAAGTGGATCTGGACGTCGTCGATCAGCTATTCGCTCGACCCGGTCACGGTCAATTTTTCGACCAAGAGCATCTCGAGCGGGTACTACGCGTCGGGCAACTATCGCTACATCGCGTGCACAACGGGCTGCCCGGTCTCGACCACCGCCATGCCGACCATTAACGCTAACACCATCGAGGGAGCGTTCTATGTCGATATGGGCGTGAACTACACGTTCCTAGAAAACGACGACGGTCAGGAAGCGACCGCATTCCTGTCCATCAGCAATCTCTTCAACAAGGATCCGCCGGTCGTCGCCTCGGGTCCGGGCGGCTTCCCGTACGCCGCAAGCGCCGTGAACTCAGGCCTCTACGATACGCTGGGACGGTTCTTCCGGGTCGGTGTCCGGTTCCAGATGTAACGCGAGAGTTGTGAGGGGGCCAATGTGCCCCCTCACTTTCATTCAAGCGTAAGACGCCTGCGCGCAGGCGAGACAGGCGCTCAGCCGCTTCGTAATGCCTCAGTCGCTGTCGCCGTCGGTTTCCGGAAGGGCAGCGGCGCCAGGAAGGAAGGGGATTTCCGACGTCAAGGTATTGAGGCCCTGGTTGCTGATGACATCCGGCATCGGTGATTGCGGGCCGGCCGGTCCAATTTTTCTCCGCCCGATGATGCAGAACTGGCCGTGGCCTTCGGGCCGGTTCGGCATGCTCATCTCGAGCTTGGAGAGCGACATGACTTCGGCCATCCTTCCGTCGAACGTCGGCATGTCCACGCCGTCGGCCGCGCAATAGATAAGCTGAACGTCTTCGAAGAGCGGCTCCAGCACCCGCAATGCGACGTCGAGGCCTTCCATTTTGTCATGGAGAAAAAGCGCGCCGCCCGCGCGAATACGATCAACGAGCCGGGCAATAACGTCGGCGCGATCCGCCACATAGTAGATGGTATGTGTACAGACCACGAGGTCCATCGGGCCCAGGAATGAAAAGTCGCTTTCCAGGCGCATCACATAGACTTGGGTTTCTCCCGTCGGGCGAAGGGGCGCCTTCTTGTTGCGCGCGATGCCCTGCCAATATTGGGCTTCGTGAAGCGTGATTCCGAAGTAGGCTTCGGGAAACATCCAGCGGTTCCGTAGTTCTCCTGCCCCCGCATCGAGCGCGCGCGCGGGCGCGGCTTCCTGCACCACGTAGTACAGCAGATTGAAGATGTAGTTTTTGGCGGGGTTCTTTGCCGTCGTGAACGGGAGAAGCTCAAACTGAGGCTTCTTCGCTTCTATTCGTACGGTCATAGGTTCTGGAGCTTTCTTCTTCTCGGTTTGGAGCGGGATGGGTTTTCGTTGAATCGCCATCCCGCTCTAACTCTTTGAATTGTCGCGTGTCCGGACGGAAAACCGGTTTCCACTTTTCCTGGACACGCTCTAGCGCTTTCGGATACGCCGCCGCCCCTATTGCCGCAACGAATAGCGAAAACCGTTCGACCGTTCGGACGGCGAAAGCCTGTTTAGAGGCCCACCCAAATCGCCACAAGCTGGATTCATTATAGAGTGCATAGAGTGCAGCGCAGCAGCCGGCTTTAGCACCGCTTAATAACATGTACGGTCACCTCAACGATTCCCGCATTTCGCGAGGCTTTCCATCAAACATCTGGGACTCAGCCGGGTCCTTGCAATAAAATTGCCCCAAAATCGTGTACGAAGCGGCGGATTATTCTGCGCCGCACATCTAGCCCAAGAGGGGTCGCGCAGATCGTGGGGATCTGCGCGCTGGATAACATCGGGGGACACCGCATGATCCGCACATCGTTCAAGACCAGCCTTCGCTGCTCAGCCGCCATCGCCGCGCTTACATTCACCGCGGGCCTTGCACACCAGGTCGCTGCTGAAGAAGTGAGCTTCGATCTCAGATCGCAGGACGCCGTGCGGGCGATTCCCGCCTTCGCCCAGCAGGCGGGGATCCAAGTGGTGGCGCCCGCCGACAAACTCAGCGGTGTCCGCCTTCCGGCGCTGCGCGGGTCGCACGATGTGCGCCAGGCCCTCAACGTCCTGATCAAAGGCACCAACCTCGAAGTCGCCGCCGACAGCGGCGCCGTGATCGTTCTGCGCGACCGCCAACCCAGGTCAAACCTGGTGCAGATCGCCGCCGCGGAAACCGACCTTGCGCCGATCCAACTCGCGCAAGCTGCGCCGGCCCCGGCGCCCGTCGCCGTCGACGAAATCATCGTGACCGGGACGCGCGTTGTGCGCGACGGCTATGAAGCCCCGACGCCGGTGTCGGTGATCGGCATCGAGGAAATCCAGGACGCGGCGACCGCCAATATCGCAGACTACGTGAACAGCCTCCCGGCGCTTGTGGGCAATACCACGCCGCAGACTGCGCGTACGAGCATGACGGCCGGCGGCGTCGGCCTCAACACCCCGCAGGCCCGCAGCCTCGGCAGCGCGCGCACCCTGATCCTGCTCGATGGGCAGCGCACGGTGGGTTCCCAGGCGACAGGACAGGTGGACGTCAACACCTTCCCGCAGCAGCTCATCAGCCGCGTGGACGTGGTGACGGGCGGCGCCTCGGCGGCATACGGTTCCGACGCGCTCGCCGGCGTCATCAACTTCGTGCTCGACCGCGAATTCACCGGCATCAAAGGTGAAATCCAAGGAGGCATCACCGGCCATGGTGACGGACCGAACTGGAACGCGGCGCTATCCGCAGGCTTGCCGTTCGCGAGCGGTCGCGGGCACCTGCTGCTCTCGGGCGAGATCGCCAATAACTACGGCATCCATGGCGCGCCGCGCGACTGGGCGAAGCAGGGATGGCATATCATCAATAACCCGGCCTACGGCACCGCCGCCGGCCAAACCCGCACCGTGCCGCAACGCCTCGTGGTCGATAAAGCGTCGATGATCTCGATGACTCCGGGCGGCATCATCACCGCGGGGCCGCTCAAAGGGATCGCCTTCGGGCCCGGCGGCACGCCTTATAACTTCCAATACGGACCGGTCGTCCTCAATCCTTGGATGGCAGGGGGCGGCGAATGGCAGGCCAATAACCTCGCCGCCGACGGCGCGGATCTCGATCCCGAGGACTATCGCCATAACTTCTTCACGCGCGCGAGTTATGACGTGACGGACAGCTTCGAGATCTTTGCGCAGTTCGGCTACGCGCGGTCGAAGAGCTATTCGACCTGCTGTAACCACTTCGCGTCCGGCGATCTGACAGTCCAACGCGACAACGCGTTTATGCCGGAAGTTGTCAGGACGGCCATGGTTACGGCCGGCGTTACGACTCTAACGATGGGCAGTTTCTACTCGGATCTGCCGATTAAACTCGTGCAGGATGCGCGGCGCACGGTGCGCCGCTATGTCGTTGGCGCCAAAGGCGATTTCGACGCCTTCGATAGTAACTGGACGTGGGACGCCTACTATCAGCTGGGCTCCGCCGGCCACCGCAAGAGCTTCTACGACCGCTGGAATTCGACCTACCGCCTGGCCCTCGACGCGGTGCGCGGCTCGAATGGCCAAATCGTCTGCCGCTCGACGCTGACGAGCCCAGGCAATGGCTGCGTGCCGTGGAACGTGTTCGGCGTGGGCGTGAACACCCAAGCGGCGGCCGACTATATCGCCGGCTGGTCGTACGCTTATGAATCCTACAAGCAGCAGGTGGGGGCAGCCTCGGTCTCGGGCACACCTTTCGAGCTGTGGGCCGGCCCGGTGTCGCTGGCGTTCGGCGCCGAGCATCGCGTCGAGAAGGTTGGCGGAATCAATGGGCCGCGTAACCTCATCAACGATTCCTTCGTCGGCAATGCGCTCGTGGTCCACGGCAGATACTCGGTGACGGAAGGCTTCCTCGAAACCGTGATCCCGCTGGCGGTGGACGAATCCTGGGCGAAGCTTCTGGAATTCAACGGCGCGGTACGCGCGACCGACTATTCGACCTCGGGCTTCGTTGTCACCTGGAAGGCAGGCGCCAGCTACAGTCCGGTCGACGACGTCCGTTTCCGGATCACCCGGTCACGCGATATCCGTGCGCCGCATAACCAAGAATTGTACCAGACCGGCAACTGCGTCGGGAACCTCGTGAACGATCCGTTCCGTCAGGGCGTCCCCACCAACGTCCAAGGATGCACCAGCGGCAATCCCGGCTTGGAGCCTGAGAAAGCGGACACGACCGGGATCGGCGTCGTGTTCCAACCGACCTTCCTTCCCGGGTTCAGCGCTTCGGCGGACTATTTCAACATCGACATCGCAGGCGTGATTGGTTCAGTCGGACGCCAGGAGATTCCCGACCGCTGCTTCAACGGGGAAACCGTCTGGTGCTCGCGACTGGAGTTCGTGACCATCGACGGCGTGCGCGTACTTTCGCGCGTCAACATCGTTCCCGAGAACTTCATTCAGCAATTGAATCGCGGGATCGACCTCGAAGCCAGCTATCGCATGCCCCTGTCCGACGTGTTCGACAGCATGGGCGGCAGCCTCTCCTTACGTTTCCTCGCCACGCGTTACATCAAGCAGCTGCAGGACAACGGCAGCGGCATCGGTATCGTGAACACCGTCGGCGGCAACGTCAGAAAGTGGAAGTACACGGCATCAATGGTCTACGACGGAGATCCGTTCCGCGCGGCCCTCACGGCACGCGGTTTTAACGCCGGCTTCTACAACGTCACGAATATCGAGTGCACGACGGGTTGCCCGATATCGACCACGGCCAACGTGACGCAGAACATCAATAGCCTGCCGGGCGGAATGTACTTCGATCTCACGCTGCGCTATGCGTTCATGCGCAGCGATACGGCCGAAGCGGACATGTTCTTCAACATCCGCAATTTGATGGACAAGGATCCCGCGATCGTCGCTCAGGGTCCTGCGGGTACGTCGCACTCCACGATGCCTTGCAACGCCGGCCTTTATGATTGCTTGGGTCGTGTGTTCCGCGCGGGCATTAACTTCAAGATGTGAGTTAGCTGAGACAACGAGGGGCGGTTCGGAAAATCCGGACCGCCTTTCTAAATTACAAGCGGGCTAAATAACAGGCGAGGGAGAGGGCTCATGGCGAAACATTCACAGGTCCTGAGGCGCTTTGTTCTGGCGGTGGCGTTCGCCGCCGGCGGTATTTCAACCGCGGCCGCCGAAGTGCCGGCAGCGAAGCTGCAACCGGCCGCAATCCAGAAATGGGCGGATGAAGTCTTCACGAAGATCGTCGCGGAGCACCGGGTCTCCGGCCTCGGCATCACCGTGATTCAGGGCGACAAGGTCCTGTTCATGAAGGGCTACGGCTATCAGGACGAAGCCACCAAAAAGCCGTTCGACCCGAACGTGACGCAGACCCGCATTGCCTCGACGACGAAGCAGTTCATCGGCGTTGCGATCGCGCAGCTGCTCGAGCGCGGACAAATCGCTTCGCTCAACGATCCGGTGAACAAATATCTGAAGCGCATACAACTGCCGAAGAATAACGGTGAAGATGTGCTGATCTGGGATCTCTTGACCCATCGCGGCGGCTTCGCGGGCAACGGCAAGAATCTCGACTTCTCGCCGGAAACAATCAAGCAACCGCTGTCGGCCGAAATTCTGAAGTCGGGAGTCATCCCGGACTATGCGCGCAAGCGGGATACGGTTTCCGTTTACTGCAATATTTGCTCGGGCGTGCTGGGCTTCATGATCGAAGACATCACGGGCAAGGGACTTGCGGACCACCTGCGGGACAATATCTATAAGCCGCTCGGCATGGCCAACACCGTACTCGCGATCGACGACAAGCCGTCGCCGAATATGGCGGTGCAGTATGCTTATGTCGAAGGCGGCGTTGCGGTTCCGCGTCCGTATCCGACGCTGTCGCCGCATCTGGCCGCGGCCGGCAGCAACATTTCGACCGCCGCCGATATGTCGAAATGGCTGATCGCCAATATCACGGGAGCGAGCGGCTCGGGAAAAGCCCTGCTAAAGGACCAGAAGACGTGGGATCTCGTTCACACCCAGTATCGCCAGAACAATCCGGGCTCCAGCGGCTTCGGCATGCACTTCTTCACGTATGACTGGAACGGCGAACATATGAACGAGCAGTACGGCAGCCTGCAGCATTACTCGAAGTTCTATCTGTTCAATGACTCGAAGGTGGGGATCTTCGTGACGCTTGCCGGCGGCGGCGCTCCGAATCCGAACATGGAAATCCCCAAGGCCGGTGGCGTGAAGTTCGAAGGAAAAGCGTTTCCGCAGATGTCGCACTCGGGGATCCGCGACCTGGTGCTCAGCCACTTCCTGGGCGCCTTGCCGTATCAGAAAGACGCGAAGGTCAACCTCGCGCCTTACATCGGCCAGTACGGCAACATCACGCGCAATATCGGCAACAACCCCAACCCGACCTTGACGGAAGTGAAGGACAGCGGGGACGGCGGGCTCATCATCGACGGACGCGGAACTTATCGCCCGTCGGGGCCGCACACCTTCACGCTCGACAAGCCGATTGAACTGGAAGCCGGGTTCGGCCAGTCGAACCGTTATGTGTTCGCGGTCGACGGCAGCGGCCGCGCGACCGGCATGTTCCAGCATGTCAACGCCGGCAAGCTCGAGCGCGTCGATACAAAATCGGGAAACTAGGGTGGAATGACTTTAGGTCGGCTCACTTGCGCAAGAGACCTTCTCCCGCTTGCGGGCGCGGAAGGAACTCAGTTCGCGCTGTCAGCCCGGGCTTTCAGTCACACCGCAGGTGTAAGCGCGGGAGGGCCCCGCCGCGGCGGCGAAGCCGCGAGGTGGGAGGATGAGGGCCGATTGCAGCACGCGGAAAAGATTCAGTTCGCAACGACTTACCCTCACCTTCCCACGGTCGCTTCGCTCCCGTGGGCCCCTTCCTCTCCCGCAAGCGGGAGAGGGGTCGATCGAGTGAGCAGCTTCGGCGACCTAGGCATCTCGCTCTAAGGGCCGAGCAGACCTGCGAGCCAGTGGGTGACGTTCAGGACGAATTGCTTGTTCTGATCGGCGCCCGGCGCCGAAAATCCCGTCCGTAGCTTGGGATCGGTTTCCTCTACCTGAGCGGTGAACATGGCCGCCTCGCCGAAAACAGCGAGGCGGCCTTTTCCGTGTAAGAGAGCCGCACCCTGCAACATGCCGCCAGCGGGAAGGCGCGGAGTCTCAGGGGGAAATTCCCACGCTGTTTGCGGGGTCAGCATCACGTAGTCGTTGGACAGAGTCAGGAGCGGACGAGCGTTGTCCGGCGCGCGGAATGCGGTGCCGGTAAACGTGGCAACGCGAGTCACGTTAGTGGTCGGCAGACGGCCAAGCGAGATACGGTCTTGCCCGAGCGTTCCGTCGTCCAGCGCGAAAAAATCCGGAGCCTCGGGCTCGGGAACATAAAAAGCAAAGCCGTTGAAAAACGTGACGTCGAAGGCCTTCGCGAGATCGGCGACGGCGCCGCCCCAGGGCATGTGGTCCGCGATCAGCAAAAGCGATCCGCCGTTCGCAACGAAAGTCTTTACGGCTTCGATCTCGCCGGGCGTGAAGGCCGACGGCGTGGGCAGCGTCCATCGATTCAAATTCACCGGATTGAGGGCGTTGGCGATCACCAGGATGGAGACGCCTGAGAGAGCCTCCGGCGTGAAAGCGCCGGTGAGGGGTCTCACGCGGAATCCGTCGTTGGACATCAGCCGGCCGAACGGCGCAAAACGTCCCTCGTGAGTGTGGAAATTCAGATGGCCTCCGTCGATGGCGACGATCGGGCCCATGTCCTTGGGGTAGGCGGGCGCGGCCACCGAGACATCGGCGCTATTGTCGGCGACCGCCGCGCTCCAGACGGGTGCGGAGACGAAGCAGACGGTAGCGCAAAGGGCGAGGCTTGCGAGAATTCGCATCAGCCGATCCTACAGTTTGCCCAGCTCGCTGAGGAGGGGATTGATGTGGCGCTCAAAGTGTTTCCAGCGGCCGATGGAGCTTGTGTACACGGGTTTTCGGACCTGGGTTGCGCTCGCGGTCTGAATCGCGCGCGCCGTCTTGTGAAAATCTAGACAGGCGGGTTCCCATGCGAGGCCGCAAAAGGCGAGGAGCCGGCGCGTTTCGTTCTCCATGTCGCCGACAAGCTTCTCGTAGGATACCTCGAGGATCAGGTCCGGCATGACCGCGTGCCAGTGATCCATGAGGCGCCTGTAGCCGACGTAATAGCGGCCGAGCTCGGCGAGGTCGTAGGTGAAGTCCTGCCCGACGTCGAAGAGCTTGAAGTAGCATGAGATGCAGGTGTCGGCCGGGTCGCGCACCACATGAATGATTTTCGCGTGCGGTAGGGCCAAGTGGATCAGCCCCGTGTGCATGAAGTTGGCAGGCATCTTGTCGGTAACCAGCGATCGGCCGGTCGGACGTGGAGGAAGGCGGCTCACGTAAGCCTCACCTAGGGCGCGCAGCTGTTTGGCATCAAGCGCCGCGACCCGCGCCGCGGGTGTGCCCGGCGGCAGAATGGCCGCAATCGCCGCATCGAAGTCCAGGCGCTCTCCACCGCCGTGGACAGTCGAATGGGATGCGAGGATCTGTTCGACAAGGGTGGTTCCAGACCGCGGCATTCCGACGATGAACACAGGTGTGGGCGAGGGCGAACCGGCGCCGGACAGGCGTTGCATCGTCGGCGCATCGTAAGCGCGCGCCATGTCCTCGAGATAACCGAGGGTGCCGCACTCGTCATAGGGCACGCTCGTCCGCGTCAGGGTATTGCCGTCGCGGATGTGCGCGAAGGCTTCGTCATGCGCACCGATATCGTCAAGTGCCTTGCCCATGGCGAAATGCAGATAGCGCGCCTGCGCGGGCGCAAGGCCGGTCCGGTCAAGCTGCGCGGCGACGGCGGCGAAGTCCTCGTCGCGCGTCTTGAAGGTCTTGACGTCGGCAAGATTGAAATGGGCGCGGGCATAGTCCGGCTGAAGCTCGATGGCTTTGCGATACGCGTCCGCCGCGAGGGTGAGCGCGCCAAGATCCTTGTGAAGATTGCCCATGTTGTTATAGGCGGCGGCATAGCGCGGATCGTGCGCGAGGGCCTGTTCGTAGCTCAGCCGCGCGCCGTCGAAGTCGCCCAGAGCCTGGAGGATGTATCCGAGATTGTTATGCGCGTCGACGTAGGCGGGGCTGAGGGCTATGGCCTCCCGGCAGTGCTTGGCGCCTTCAGTGGGGCGCCCGGACATCATCAGGACAAAGCCGAGGTTGCAGTGCGCGTCGGCGAAGCCGGGGGCGAGGGTAATCACCGCACGGTAGGCGTTCACGGCTTCTGCGAAGCGCTCCTGATCCTGCAGCGCGCGGCCGAGCCAGTAGTGGGCGACGGCGTTCTCGGGGTTCAGCGCGATCGCGCGCCGGAAGGCGTCGCCGGCGGCCACAAGTTCGCCGGCGCGCAACAGCGCCGTTCCGAGATTGGAAAACGCCGGGGCGTAGTCGGGCTTGAGCGCGATGGCGCGCTGCGACGCGGCGCGCGCAGCGGCAAAATCGCCGAGGTCGATCAACGCGGAGGCGAGATTGTTGTGGTAGACGGGCTGTGCGGCGTCGAGCGCGATCGCCTCGCGGATGAGGCTTGCGGCTTCGGCTTGGCGGCCTTCGAGATGTTCGACCACACCTAGCTGATGCAGGACATCCGGATAGCGCCGGCTGGTCGCGAGGATTTTTCGGTAGAGCCCCGCCGCCTTCGCCAATTCGCCGGACCTCTGGGCGGCTGTTGCGGCCGCAAAGAGCGCCTGCGGTGTTCCCGTCATGGATTCACTTGTCATCCCGTCGGTTATCTAATCCCCGAGCTCACTTTTCAAGCCCGACGGGTCCGCCTTCGCCGAGGCTTCGGCGGATGCCACTGCCCATCCGCCGAAACTGTGAAGCAGTGGAGGAGGAATGGCGGGTTTCCGCGCTTACAGATAGGACGCGAAGTGTGGCGGCTGATTTCTGTTTTTTCGTCATTACCGGGCCCGTCCCGGTAATCCAGGATTGCGAAGCGCTGTCCATGCCGCGAGCGCTGATTTCTATGCATAAATCGAACTTCGAAACCC